>NZ_JBXPBY010000003.1:0-328095 GCF_056930735.1 Acinetobacter sp. B-6
GTTTATAGACCTACTGAGTACACTGATGTTTTATTTAATATAGATGCGTATATCTATTTAAATCGAAAATTAATTAAAATCAAAAGTCAAGCTGGTAATGACAGATTAATGAGAGCATTAAGTAGAACAGAAAACATCATTCAAAATTTTAAATTAAAATCATTAAAAGGTCCAAATCAGGCAGGCTTATGCTGGAAAGATTACTTTATTGCAGATGATATGACTGAAAATCGCTTCTTTTTAAGCGAAGCTTTTTTATCCTTTCCTTCTTATCCAGAAGTGACGATGAATATTGAAAACAGGGTAAGGGATGAGTCTGACACTCCACTTATACAAATGATTCAGAAAAATAGGGAACAAATACCAGAAGAACTCAAAAAAGTATTTAAAGTCAGTGATATTCGATCTAGTGTCAGAGAAATCAATGGACTAAAAGGCGAAGAAGTGATGACCCATTACCAACAACGTTTAAGCTTTGGTCGAGGCTTTGAATCAGGTGCATGGCAATATTTAGGGACTTTAGATGATCCTACGGATTCATATATATATTTAGGCTTAGAAAGTGTCGATGAAGTTAATAATAAAGCGCTAAATGCACCTCTAAATCAAAAAATCGTACTTGGATTAAATGATTTTATTTTAAATAGCATAAAAGTATCAGCATTTAATCAAGGAAAATCAAATGATTGAAAAAAACAATAATATTCAGGCGGCATCAGCAACCAGCCCAAGTAGCAATAAAACAGGAACATTGGTAGAAATTCCTAAATTAGATACCATTCCTATTATCTTTATTCCAGGAATTATGGGGTCAAACTTAAGAAACAAAACTAACAAAAAACCCGTTTGGCGTATAGGCAATTACGCTGGTGCAGCAAAAACAGTTTATAGTCAAGCTAAAAAATCTCCGTCAGAATTGCAAAGAGAATTGGATGCAGAAGGAACCGAAGTCGATCCAACAGGTGATTTATATGTCGATCCAAGAGCAAAAATCACCAGCGAAGAAGCGAAAAAGAGACTATGGGGAACAGTACATTGGGAAAGTTATGGACCTACTTTGATGTTTTTTGAAGGGGCGCTTGCCAATGTACGTTTAGAGACAACTGAAAAAAGCTGGTTGGAAAGTCGACGGGGTTATCAGCTAATTATTCAAGATGATAAATACACGCCTGATTGGTTAAGTTTATTGAGTTCAAATGAGAAACAGACATGGCACCCGCAAACTGGATTTGAAAGTATAGATAAGACTGATATTGAAAAGCTCAAAAAGTTTAATTTTCCTGTTTATGCACTGGGCTACAATTGGCTTCAGTCCAATGCACTGTCAGCAGATGACCTTGTAAAGACAATGAAAAGTATCAAAACTAAATACGGTAAGAATTTTCATAAATTTATTGTCATCACCCATTCGATGGGTGGTTTAGTAGGGCGAAGCTTATCCACAAAAATGGGGGAAGATATTGCAGGGATTATCCATGGGGTGATGCCCACTGTGGGTGCACCTGCTGTTTATCGTCGCTTGGTTGCAGGTTCGATTGAAGGAAGTGGCGTAAAAGATGTCTTGGCAGGATTGGTTTTAGGGAAAAATACAGAACATGTAACTGCTGTTTTATCGAACTCTCAAGGTGGCTTAGAGCTTTTACCCAGTAAAGACTATCGTATTATCAAAAAAGACAAAACAACAACGCCATTTTGGTTGAGTTTACGGGGTGCCGATGAAAAAGGCACCATCCATGTTGTCAATTTGCCCAAAGCTGATCCTTATAAAGAAATCTATAAAGCCCACAATGTCTGGTGGGAAATGGTCAAAGATGAACTGATTAATCCACTTAATAAAAAATATCCAGATAAAAAACCAAGAGAAAATTTTGAATTCTTAATTGATGGAGTGCAAAAATTTCATAAATCTATTGCAACACATTACCATCCCCATACCTATGTGCATTTTGGTGCTGACTCCAAAAACTTGACTTACGGTACACTGCACTGGAGTCTAGATCGACCTTTGACAGGTTTAAACCAAAGCCAACTACAAACCTTACCACGTGTGAATGGTCAGGAAATTGAAAATAAAAATAACCAAGTGCTTGCACAGATGAAGCAGATCAAAGACAAAAAGGAGAGGAAAGAGTACTTTGATAAAAACTTTATTCCAAACAATGGGTTTAGATATATTCGCTTAGCCAGTGGAAAATATGGAAAATTTACGATTTCCAATAAGAATTTATATGGGGATGGAACAGTTCCATTTTTTTCAGGTGTTGCTCCAATATCACCAACTAAACACAATGGGATCAAACAAGTATTTCAAATGGAAGGCTTTGATCATCAAGGTAGTTATGGTGACCTCCATGTGAGAAGAAGTGTCTTATATTCAATTGTTAAGATTATTAAAGACAACAATATTCAACCTAGAAATCGATGAATATTCATATAGGTCTGAATCACGATAAAGAAAGATTAAATATCTTTATATGCATTTTGAAATGATCATCACAGAACTTGATGAAAGTTGAAGCAATAAAAAACAGGTTGAAGATAGCTTCAACCTGTTTAATCAAGGTACTAAAGTGTTTTAAACATTAAAACGGAAGTGCAATACATCGCCATCTTGAACGATGTATGTTTTACCTTCTAGACGCCATTTACCTGCTTCTTTTGCACCATTTTCACCATTGAATTGAATGAAGTCATCATAAGCAATACATTCTGCACGGATGAAGCCTTTTTCAAAGTCAGTGTGAATTACACCAGCCGCTTGAGGAGCAGTTGCACCCACTTTTACAGTCCAAGCACGAACTTCTTGTACACCAGCGGTGAAGTAAGTTTGTAAGCCCAATAAGCTATAACCTGCACGGATCACCACGTTAAGACCTGGTTCTTCCATGCCTAAGGCTTCAAGAAACTCTGCACGATCTTCATCATCTAAAAGTGAAATTTCAGCTTCGATTTGGTTGCAAAGTGGAACAACTATTGCATTTTCTTCAGCAGCTAACTTTTTCACAGCATCAAGATGTGGATTGTTTTCAAATCCATCTTCTGCAACGTTTGCAATATACATGGTCGGTTTTAAAGTCATTAAACCAAAACCACGAACAAGCTTACGCTCATCATCATCTAAATCAGCAGCGCGTGCAGGTTTACCTTCATCAAGCAATGGTAAGATTTTGTCGAGCACCGCTTTAGTTGCAACTGCTTCTTTGTCGCCACCTTTTGCTGATTTTGCTAAACGAGTAACTGCTTTAGTGACGGTTTCTAAGTCAGCAAGAGCAAGTTCAGTATTGATCGTTGCAATATCATCTAATGGATCAATTTTACCATTTACATGGATGACGTTTTCATCTTCAAAACAACGAACAACGTGTGCAATCGCATCAGTTTCACGGATGTTTGCAAGAAATTGGTTACCTAAACCTTCACCTTTAGATGCGCCTGCGACCAAACCTGCAATATCAACGAATTCCATTGTTGTTGGAATGACACGTTGCGGTTTTACAATGGCAGTTAATTTGTCTAAACGTGGATCTGGTACTGGAACAATACCTGTATTCGGTTCAATCGTACAAAATGGGAAGTTTTCCGCAGCAATAGCAGCTTTAGTCAATGCATTGAAAAGAGTAGATTTACCCACGTTCGGCAAGCCGACAATACCGCAATTAAAACCCATGAAAAGACTCACAAAGTGTTATATAAAAATTGCCAGTGATTTTACATGAAAGCCGTGACAAAGTCAGGTCTACGAGCTATAAGTTTTTAAACAGATCATGTCTATTTATAGCTGTGGTCGTTTTTTAATTATAAATCGAGTTTTTATTGAGCAAAATAATCAGCTTATCAACGTATAGATGCAATGAATTTATGTTCAATCGAATCAGAGGTACAGTTGTACCTCTATACGCCATATACAACCAGCATAGTTTTAAAAATGATCAATCATTCGTTTAAATCTTTCGTTTATCCAATTGATTTGCCAGGCTGTCACCAAATGCCTGAACAAGCATGACCAACGCAACTAAAACCACGATCACAGCAAACATCATTTGCATATCAAAACGCTGATAACCATAGCGGTATGCAATATCACCCAATCCACCTGCACCAATTGCACCAGCAATCGCTGACGAGTTAATCATGGTGACAATCGTAACCGTAAAACCTGCTACGATTCCTGGTAATGCTTCAGGTAAAAGCACATGCCAAACAATCTGTTTACGGTTACAGCCCATCGCCTGTGCTGCTTCAATTAAGCCTTGATCAACCTCACGTAAACTTACTTCAGCGATACGAGCAAAAAATGGAGTTGCCGCCAACGTCAATGGAACAACAGCAGCCCATACCCCATAACTTGTTCCAACAATCCAACGGGTTAAAGGAATAAGCGCAACCATCAAAATAAGAAAGGGAACAGAGCGAGTAATATTGATCACTGTGCCTAAAGCATGGTTGATCTTTTTAGAGGGATAAATCCCTTGCTCCGATGTATTGACTAACACAACTGCTAGAGGCAATCCAATTAAAAAGGCAATAAAAGCAGAAACACCCACCATTAGTAGGGTGTCAATTGTCCCTGTGATCAATAACTCAATGAGTTGGTCTTGCATAGCCCAGTACCTCTATTTGTGCAATATGAAGTTTTAGTTTTTCTTGCAATGCGGCAAGGTCTATATCGATTTGCGCAGTACCTACAATCAATGTACCAATCAAGTGATTTTGGATACTGTCGATATGGCTTTGATATAAATGAACAGATGCTTCAAATGCTTGAAAAACCTGTACTAGATCTGGAGAGTTTTTAGGATCTGTTTCGTAGCGTAGTTTTAAAATACTATGTGTTGAATCGGATTGAGGTTCATCAACAAGACCAAAAGGTAAATCAAGTTGCTCTAAGTTTAACAATTCTTGGGTAATTTTTTGCTCAGGCTTAGAGAACACAGACCAGACTTGACCTGATTCAACGATTTCTCCATGTTCAATCACCACCACTTGATCGCAAATTTCACGAATCACTTGCATTTCATGGGTAATTAAAACAATGGTGATCCCCAATTCACGGTTGATTTTTTTCAATAAAGACAAAACAACTGAAGTGCTTTCAGGGTCAAGTGCGGATGTTGCTTCATCACAAAGTAAAATTTCAGGATGATGCACCAATGCACGGGCGATGCCAACACGTTGTTTTTGACCACCAGATAATTGTGAAGGGTAGTTGTGGGCTTTATTGCTTAAGCCAACCAGCGCTAAAACATCATTAACACGTGTTTCGATTTCGGCTTTATCGACTTGGGCGATCTTCAAGGGCAATGCCACATTGTCCCAAACAGTTTTGGCGGACATTAAATTAAAATGTTGAAAGATCATGCCGATTCTTTGACGTGTTTGAATCAATTCTGCATGGCTCAATTCAGCCAAATTCTGTTGATGGATATGGATGCTTCCTTCAGAAATACTTTCCAGACCATTCAATGTTCTAAGAAGAGAAGACTTTCCTGCGCCACTTTTGCCGATGATGCCGAAAATTTTGCCTTGAGGAATATCTAGATTGATATTTTTCAATGCATGAATTTTTTGGTCTTGACCTGCATAAAACTTATTTAAATCACGGATTTTGATATGAGGGACTGAAAAGTCAACCTGTGAACCGAAACTCACCATTTCTATGCTCCTTATTTCCAGCCTGCAAACCACATATCTTTGCCGAAATCTTTATCTAAAATATTTCGAACCTGTTGTGAGTTTTGGAAAGCTTGAATAAATTTCTCTAACTTTTGGTTTTTATCTTGATAGTCACGACGTGTGACAAAAAGGATGGCGTATTTTTTATCAATCGGATCTAAAAACAGTGCGCTATGTGGGTCTGCTTTTTTTGCCATATTGAGGTAATGGGGAAAACCAAAGATGAGGTCCGCATCATCGTATGCTAACGCCGTTTGAGGACCTTCAACTTCTATAAACTTCAATTGCTTAGGGTTTGAAACAATATCCTTTAAAGTTGAAAGTTCGTTATTGACATCTTTGATCTGAATCAGCCCAGCACGATGGAGCAGAATTAAGGCACGTGCAGAATTTACGGGATCACTAGGAATCACTACACGCGCATGCTGTGGCAAGGCATCTAAAGACTTGTACTGTTTCGAGTACAGACCAACATGACTCCCGCTTCCAGTACCGAAAGCATGTAAGTCATAGTTGGTTTGTTTAATGGCATTTTTTAAAAAGACGCTTTGCTGAAAAAAGTTAGCATCAATGTCACGGTTTTGAACCGCAACATTGGGCGCTTGCCAATCTGAGAACTCAACCAGTTTGACATGAATGCCATCTTTCTCAACCTCATTGGCAACTGTTTGGAGTAGTTCTGCATAGGGAGGACTGATACCAATGGTTAAGACATTTTCTTGTTGCTGATTTTGTACATATCGGTAGCCAAATAGCCCGAATATAATGACCACAATAGCAAGACCAATCCATAGATTTTTATGACTAAGTTTGGAAATTTGAGACATGAACGTTTCCTTATTTCCAACCTGCGAACCATAAGTTTTCACCAATATCATCGTTTAAAGCTTGTTTGACTTTGTCAGAAGTTTGATAAATCTTAATGAATTCTTTGAGTTGTTTTGCCTTGTCAGGATGTTGTTGTTCATAGTCATCTTTGACCACAAACAAAATCGCATAACGAGTATTGGTATTATCATCTAGTAATAATGCTTTATTGGGATCGATGGTTTTTGCCAAACGTAAATAGAGCGGATAACTAAATACCAAATCTGCATCATCTACCGCACGCGCAGTCTGCGGTCCTTCAACTTCAATAAATTTAAAATTCTTTGGATTCGCCGTAATGTCTTGTAAGTTGGATAAATGATTATTTGGATCTTTTAAGCTAATCAGCTTGGCTTGTTGTAAAAGTAATAGGGCACGACCTTGGTTTACAGGGTCATTGGGGATAACCACACGTGCATTGTTAGGTACTGCTGCCAAGGAATCATATTTTTTAGAATATAAACCAACATGCGTTGCCACACCTGTTGCAATCGGCTTGAGTTTAAAGCCTGTTTCTTTTAACGCATTACTTAGAAATGGTTGATGCTGGAAGTAGTTTGCATCTATATCACCATGATTCAAGGTAATATTGGGTGTATTCCAGTCAGAAAATTCAACCAGCTTAATGCGAATACCTTGTTTCTTTGCTTCTTCTGCTGCAACGAGCAAGGGCTTAGCGAATGGTGGACTAATACCGATCGTGATTTCTGCTGAACCTGTTTTTTTATGTTGGTTCCAATAAAAAAGTCCTGCAATCACCGCAATAACAATCACGCCGAGTAAAATAAATTTATTCTTGGTCGTGTTTCTTGGAGATGGATTGCCATTGGTTGGCAAGTTTGTTTGTGTCATGTGACACCCCTTAAAGTCAATAATTTAAATCAATGGTGTTTAGACAGTTTGTGCTTGTAGGCTGTCTGTTTCGATGCTGTTGTTTTGTTTAGAGTTTTGACATCGAAAAGCAGAAGCAGGATGTTGTTGATTTAAATAATCACCCTGTTTAAAGATTTTGTTGCGTAAAGTGCCATTCTCATATTGCGTTTTAAACCGACCACGTTGTTGCAGTTGTGGAATGACCCATTTGATAAAGTCTTGATGGGATTCTGGTGCAACAGTACGGGTGAGATTAAAACCATCAATTCCTGTTTCATCTAATAGTTGAATCAGTTTTTTTGCAATGGTTTCGCCACTTCCGACAATCAATGGATAACGTCCACCCAATTGGTGTTGTGCTTTAAGATCATTTGGTGTGATCTTATTTTCTTTAAACTTATTGTTGACTGAAGCAATACTGTTGGTTTGACGATAAGGAATGGCTTCATCATCTGCATATTGTGAAAGGTCAATGCCGACTGAGCTGGAGTAATGTGCTAGACCTGCTTCGGGGCTTGCATAACTGGCATATTCAGCTAACTTTTGTTGTGCCAGTTGATCTGTCTCCGCAGTGACAACAGTAATGCCGACAAAGATTTTAATGTCTTGCGGATCACGCCCTTGTTGTATTGCCAGTTCACGAATTTTATCCACTTGCTGTTTGATCTTTGCAGGTTGATCACCACCAATAAATACACATTCAGCATGTCGAGTCGAGAACGCTAGCCCACGTGGAGAAGCACCCGCTTGGAACAGGACAGGTGTACGTTGTGGAGAAGGTGAAACTTGAAATACGCCCTGACTTTGATAAAAGCGACCATGATGATTGATCTGATGTACTTTTTTTGGATCGGTAAAAATACGCTTTTGCTTGTCTTTCTGTATGGCATCATTTTCCCAAGAGCCTTCCCAAAACTTATAGCACAGTTCTAAAAACTCTTCAGCCTGTTCATAACGTAAGTCATGATCTTTTAGACCTTTTTGCCCAATTAAACGCTCAGCACTGTCTAAATAACCGGTCACAATATTCCAGCCAATACGACCTTGTGTGAGATGATCTAAACTCGCAAAACGCCGTGCAAATTGGTAAGGCGTTTCATAACTTAAATTCACGGTGACGCCAAAACCTAGATTCTGAGTCACTGCTGCCATTGCAGAAATCAGGGTAGAGGGATCATGACTTGGCAATTGAATAGATTCTTTTAAGGTTAAATCTATTCCATTCTGATACACATCATAGACCCCCGTAATATCAGCAATAAATAAGCCATCAAATAAACCTTGTTCTAATGTTTTGGCTAGGTCTGTCCAGTAATTCAGCTCATTAAAACGATGTGATTCATCACGGGGATGCGTCCACAAACCATGATTAATATGACCAACACTGTTCATATCGAAGGCATTAAGTAAGATTTTCTTTTTATCTGCTGCTTTTTGAGATGTATTTGTCATTACAATGTCCCTCTGCGTGGTGGAAGGATGTTGTTGAGTACGTAGTTTCCAATAAAGAAATATTTCCAACGTGATGCATCATGTAAAGTGTGTACGCGTGCATTGCGCCAGTATCGATCTAAACCATCTGCACGTTGGCTTCCACGACTTCCTGCAAGTTCAATTAATTTTGAGGATGCTTTTAAAGCGGTTTCAGTACTATGTGCTCGGACTTTTGCAACATCAATCGATGCTTTGGCAATGTTTTCTTCTGTGGGTTGAGGCTTGGCTTGGTCAATCGATTGAGCAGCTTGTTTCAATAAAACTTCACTCGCACGTACATCAGCAGCTACACGTCCTAATTCGAAAATCGTTAGAGGATCTTGATCGGCACGTTCTACATTGGCATCAATCCACGCACGTGCTTTTTTTATACGCTCAATGGTTTCTTCAAATGCTGCACGAGCAATCCCAGTCTCTATCGCTGCATGCATGATTTGCGCAAATGGACCAACTAAGGTTGGTTCTGAGAAGGCAGTGTCAAAACGAATAACATTTTCAGATTCAACAAAAACTTGATTAAATTTGACAGTACCACTGCCCGTTGTTTTTTGCCCAAAACCAGACCAATCATTGATTCGTTGTAAACCTTGGGCATCTGCTGAAATAAAAGCCAGATATTCTCGATCCTCAGCATCTCGTACCAATGTCGGGATACGATGTGCAAAAAGGCTACCAGTACAATAAAATTTTTCACCATTGACCACATAGCCATGTTCAGTTTGACTGATTTGGGTATGCTTTTGTGCTGCCGTTTTGGTTTTAAATTCTGCCAAAGCATTACCAAAGCGAGCACCTTCAAGCACTTCCTGATAAAGCTTTTGTTTTTGTTGTGCTGTACCTGTATTGCGTAATACTTCTAAAGCATAAAAGTGGTTTTGTGGAATTTGACCGATAGAGCCATCCACACCACTGAACAAAGCAATGACTTTGGCAACAGTATGGCTGGATACCTCAGCACCCCCATATTGTTTTGGCACAGTGATTGCCCACAATCCTGACTGACTGAAAGCCTCAATTTCTTCAAAAGGTAAGAGGCGTTCAGCGTCACGTAAAATCGCATCTTGCTTAAATTGTTGACTTAGTTTTTCTGCAATCTCTAAGGCCTCTGCATCACTTTTAATGATATGTGCTTTGGCGAATGAGTGATTTGGATGATCTAATGTTTTACTGATATTTTGATAAGTGCTCATATATTTCCCCTGAATGAATGTTTTGAATTACCACTTAAATCCAAGCATGCCGTTGATCTTGTGTGCCATTTAAGTAGTAGTTGCCGATGGCATGTAATTTCCAACGAACAGGGTCATGTAAGGTATGTACACGAGCATTTCGCCAATGTTGATCAAGGTTGTGAATAGATAAACTAGAACGGCTACCACCCAATTCAAGAAGTTTTTCAGAAATCTGTAATGCGGCATCGTTGGCATATACTTTTGATTCAGCCACAACAATGGATGCTTTACTGGCTTGTTCTGGTGTGACGATGTCTTGGGCATCTAACTGATCTAAATATTCGGCAGCTTCGTCTAAGAGTAAAATGGTTGCATCCAGTAAAATATTGAGCTTGCCGACTTCTTGTAATGTATAAGCTTCAAAACTGGCTTTTTCGACATTTGCATCTACGATTGGACGAGCTTTATGGATTGCAGACAATGTATCGGCAAAAGCTGCTTCAGCAATTCCCACATCTATGGCGACTTGAATCAGTTGAGAGTAAGCACCACGATACTTTGAGGCATCCGCAAGTGGCTTTTCGTCCATGATTAGTTCAGGGCTGACCACCACATTTTTTAAACGGACAGTACCACTGGCAGTGGTGCGTTGACCAAAACCATCCCAATCATTTGCTATTTCAACACCTTGAGCTTGGGCATTGATAATGGTGAGAACAGTATGCCCCAATGGATGTATTGCACGTATTGCGAGCCAATCTGCAAATGATGAACCTGTTGAATAAAATTTCTCGCCATTCAAAATATATTGACCATTTACCTGATCTAAGCGCGTTTCTATCGTTTTGGTATCTTTGCTGTTGCGTTCAGGACCACCGTTGGCAAGACGTTTACCTTTTAAAATCTCAGCATAAATAAATTGTTTTTGTGATTCACTGGCAATGTTTTCGATAGCATTTAACAAACCAAATTGGTTCTGGGGAATCTGACCAACACTGGCATCTGCCTTAGATAAAATGCGGAAAACATGTGCCAGCGTTTTATTGGAAACTTGAGCACCACCGTATTTTTTTGCAATACGGATACCACCTAATCCTTTGTGGCTTAATTCTTGGATGACATCAACAGGTAAAATTCGTTGTTGATCACGTATATTTCGTTCTACCAAAGCAAAATCAGCAACTTGGTAAGCTGCATTAATCGCCTGTTGATCATTTTGGATCACTGTGGCTGAGGTAGAAGAATTCAAACTAGACATATCGGCACCTTTCTATAGATACCAAAACGCTAAGCAATATTGTGAGAAAAATTAAACGAAGTATTCTGCTTAATTTATGAAAAATTATCTTAAATAGAAAAATAGCATAGTATTTTAAAAAATAAGATAATATAAGTCATTGAAATAGAAAATTTAATCTGTGATTTGTAAGATTGTTTTTTAATCTATTCCTGTGTCTTTATTCAAAAGCTGAATAAAGACTAAAGAAACAGATATAACCGTTGAATAAGCATTGGGTCAGATGACGAGCGATTGATGTAAAAAGTACATTGTAATTCAAGCAATGAGTGTCTAAAGTACAGAGAATTACTCAGGATTAAATCCTATTGTTTTAGGTTGGCTAAGCCTTTAATTAAAAAAATAATTTGGAGATTACATGCGTACGTTGTACCAATTCCCACTCTCACATTACTGTGAAAAAGCACGTTGGTTGCTCGATCATAAAGAATTGGATTTTGTTGCGCAGAATTTAATACCAGGCGTACATCGTGCTTTTGCACAGTTAAAAACCGGACAAAATAAATTACCCATTTTAAAAGATGGTGAACAGTTTATTGCTGGCTCTACGCAAATCGCCTTGTATCTTGATGAAATGTACCCTGAACATCGCTTAATTCGTATTGACCCTAAATGGCGGGCTGAAACACTTGAAATTGATCAAATTGCCAATGAATTGGGTATACACGTGCGCCGTTGGGGATTGGCTCATGCATTGGCAGAAGGTGATGAGCCTTTAGAAATTATGATTGGCGAAAAAGGCTATTTACGTCAGTTTGAAAAGATTTCAAAACCTATACTCAAAACCTTGGTTTCTAAAAGTTATCAACTTGATCAAGAAAAGGTAGAAGAGTCTAAATATAATCTTGACTTGACCATAGCCAGTTTAAATAAAACTTTGATCGAAAATGGTTGTCGCTATTTTGTTGGCGATCGTTTTAGTTTGGCTGATATTTCAGTATGTGCCATGTTAGCGCCTTTATTAGAGCTCGATTCAACACCATGGGAAAAGGAGTATGCTGAGCATATTTCTCAAGAGTTTGTAGAATTTAGCCAATATTTACTTGAATTACCGCTTGGGCAGTATGTGAAAAGAATTTATGCGACTGAGCGTAATGCACGTGTAGATTGGCGTGGAATGTAACTTGAATAGAATAAAGCCTCCAATTTATTGAAAAATTCAGTATCATAGTCATGAATTGGAGATTTTTTAATGCAGAAATTCATAATTTGGGGTGCGCTAAGCACTGTTTTATTGATGGTCGGTTGTGCTGAAAAAAAACCTGCAACGCCCGAAGAAATTTGGAAAGGTTATTGCACCAGTATTGGTAATGCGGCACGTTCAATTACTTTAGATCGTCAAAATGGTATTACCAAGAAAGAAGCACTTGAATATGCCAATAAAGTGACTGATCCAACTACGAAAGGTTTTGTACTAGAGTATTTGGAAAAAGTTTATGCATTGCCTGATGCTGAATTAAAAGCAGATAAAGATGCAATCCAAGCAAAATTTAAAAATGAAGCGTATGAACAGTGTGTCAATACACCACATGACCCGAAAAAAATGCCAGATTATAAACCGTTCTAAGGAACGGTTTTTTATCATTTAAATTACATCCTTTCTAATAATTATAGTCAATGAACACTGAGTTTAATCATGTCTAATAAACGATCTATATCAAAAATTTCTTTACTTTCATTTTTCTTGGCTTTTTCAGTCATGAGTCAAGCTGAAGAAAGCAAAACCGTGACAAAACAAGTTCAAGCAATCAAGCCTGATATTGCACAACTAAAAACGCAAGCAGACAAGGGGCAAGCCAAGGCGCAATACCAACTTTTTTTGTTTTATAAAAACCAAGATCCAGCCCTAGCACTACGCTATCTCAATCAAGCTGTTCAACAGGATTATCCTTTGGCTTTGAATGCGATGGGCTGGTTATATTACAAAGGTGATGGTGTAACTCAAGACAACCAAAAAGCAGTAGCGTTTTTAAATAAAGCTAAGGATAAAGGTGAAATATTTGCTTATGTCAATCTTGCTACATTATATGCGCGTGGTGATGCTGTTGCTAAAGATGAGAAGAAAGCTGCAGAATTATTGACTTATGCTGCTGACCATGGTGACACTACTGGTGCTTTTAATTTAGCTTCAGCCTATGCACAAGGTATAGGGGTACAACAAGATACAGATAAGGCAATCGTGTATTTAAAAAAATCTGCGGAAGGTGGATTAGCGATTGCCCAAAAAATGTACGGGGAAATGCTATATAAAGGAGATATTGTTCCACAAAATATTAAAGCAGGTATTAATTTTCTGACACTTTCCGCAGAACAGGGAGATGTTAAAGCACAAGCTATTCTTGGTGGTTTATATGGCTCCGAGAATGAATATGTTGAACAAAACCCTGAATTGGCTTTTAAATGGACTGAGCGAGCTGCACAACGTAACGATGTGGACGCATTGGGTAATCTTGGTTGGATGTATTATCAAGCTGTAGGTACTAAAAGAGACGTTCAAAAGGGTATCCAAATGTTGGATCAAGCAAGTGAACGTGGTAGCGTGCAGTCGGCGATCAATTTGGGACTGATTTATGCTAAAGGCGAATATGTCAAAAAAGATGCTAAAAAAGCCTTTGATTATTTTTCCAAAGCTGAACAAGCTGGAGATATGAGCGCTAATTTATTTTTGGGCGATGCTTACTATCGTGGTAAAGGTGTAAAAAGAGATGAAAACAAAGCATTAGAAGCGATGCTCAAAGCTCAAAAAGCGGGTTATATGCTGGATCTAGATACCATGAAAGAATATGACTTGTGTAAATTAGAATCACGGGTGGTGAATGGTCAATATATGCATGCGTTTGAGTGTCCTATATCTTAATTTAGCCAGACTTTATATAGACCGTCTAATGACGGTCTTTTTTAGCTTGAGTTATCAGAAATATGGTTGTATTTCACACAGCTCGTCACAAAAAATGATTAGCATAAAAATTGAAAAGCATATATAAAATATAGAAATAGAAAACAAAAAAAGTCGAGGAGTGTGCCATGGAAGTTGTTGCATATTTACATAATGCCGATTTGCTCTTAGAAGACGAACAGGGTGTGGCTGTGATTAGTGGAAGCCATTATGTACTGAGTTTAGGCGATCAAGTTTTTTTCCAAGACCTTATCGATGAACAAGCAAAATTATATCAAGTCAAAATTTCTTTTGCTTGTGCTGATCATGTCATGTTGCATGAGGATGAGGTTCAGATGAAATTCGAAGGCTGTCGAACAGAATTTCAAAAATATACAAACAGTACAACAGTCCACTAAGGTGGAATGTACTTAAGCTGCAAAAAAAGGCAACATCAGTTGCCTTTTTTATGTATGAAACAAGCTCAAGTGAATGTAAAAGACTTTTTGAAGTCAGTATTTTACAAAATTATTTTTTTATAATTTTTTGTGCCTGTTCTAAAAAATAGCGTTAAATGCAAAATCGATGCAAATACAGACTCAGCTGCGCAGAAAAGTGATGAGTATTTATTTATAAAATAATGGGCATCACGAATTAATACGCTCTTTGCATTAACTTTTGGCTTGATTTTTAGTAAAATTTGACAGTCCATATTGCCTGTGAAGCTTTTATAAGCAGGAATTCACAGGTAAATTTTTAAAAAGAGGAATAACACCGTGCTAGAAGCTTACCGCCAACACGTTGCAGAACGTGCCGCACTCGGAGTCCCACCGAAGCCACTTGACGATGCTCAAACTGCTGACTTGGTTGAATTATTAAAAAATCCACCAGCAGGCGAAGAAGCATTTTTAGTAGATTTGCTTGAAAACCGTGTTCCAGCAGGTGTTGACCAAGCAGCCTATGTAAAAGCAGCATTCTTAACTGCTGTGGCTAAAGGTGAAACGACTTCTCCATTAGTTTCTAAAGAACGCGCGGTTTACTTACTAGGTACTATGCTTGGTGGTTACAACGTAGCTCCTTTGGTTGAATTGCTTGATGATGCAGCACTTGCTGAATTAGCTGCAGAAGCATTGAAGAAAACACTTCTTGTATTTGATGCATTCCATGACGTTGCTGATAAAGCGAAAGCGGGTAACGTAAATGCGAAAGCAGTGATGCAATCTTGGGCTGATGCTGAGTGGTTTACTAGCCGTAAAGATGTTCCTGAAGAAATTAAACTGACTGTTTTCAAAGTTACTGGCGAAACAAATACTGATGATTTGTCTCCAGCGCAAGATGCTTGGAGCCGTCCAGATATTCCATTACATGCCAATGCAATGTTGAAAAACGTTCGTGATGGTATTAACCCAGAAGTTCCGGGTGAAGTTGGTCCACTTAACCAAATTAAAGAACTTATTGCGAAAGGCAATCAAGTTGCTTATGTTGGTGATGTTGTCGGTACAGGTTCTTCTCGTAAGTCTGCAACAAACTCTGTGCTTTGGTTCTTTGGTGATGACATTGCTCACATCCCGAACAAAAAAGACGGTGGTTACTGCTTAGGTTCTAAAATTGCACCAATTTTCTTCAACACCATGGAAGATGCTGGTGCATTACCTGTAGAAATTGATGTTGCTAACATGAACATGGGCGATGAAATCGTTCTTAAGATTGATCATGCTGCTGCAAAAGTTACTGCGTTCAAAGCGGGTGAGCAAATTGCTGAATCTGAGTTAAAAACGCCAGTTCTTCTAGACGAAGTACGTGCTGGTGGTCGTATCAACTTGATCGTGGGTCGTGGTTTGACTGCGAAAGCACGTGAAGCTCTCGGTCTTGCTCCTTCAACTTTATTCCGTACTCCAGTTCAACCTGAGAATACGGGTAAAGGCTTTACTCAAGCTCAAAAAATGGTTGGTCGCGCTTGTGGTCTTCCTGAAGGTCAAGGTGTTCGTCCAGGTACTTACTGTGAACCTAAAATGACTACTGTTGGTTCTCAAGATACAACAGGTCCGATGACACGTGACGAATTGAAAGACTTGGCTTGCCTAGGTTTCTCTGCTGACCTCGTGATGCAATCTTTCTGTCACACTGCGGCATATCCGAAACCAGTTGACGTTCAAATGCAACACACGCTTCCTGATTTCATCATGAACCGTGGTGGTGTTTCTTTACGCCCAGGTGACGGTATTATTCACTCTTGGTTAAACCGTATGCTTCTTCCAGATACTGTTGGTACTGGTGGTGACTCACATACTCGTTTCCCAATCGGTATTTCTTTCCCTGCAGGTTCTGGTTTAGTCGCTTTCGCTGCTGCAACGGGTGTTATGCCACTTGATATGCCTGAATCAGTGCTTGTTAAGTTCAAAGGTAAAATGCAACCTGGTATCACGCTACGTGACCTTGTACATGCGATTCCTTACTATGCAATTCAAGCTGGTGACTTAACTGTAGAGAAAAAAGGTAAGAAAAACATTTTCTCTGGTCGTATCTTAGAAATCGACTTAACAGAAATGGAAACTGACTTAACTGTAGAACAAGCATTCGAACTTTCTGATGCTTCTGCTGAACGTTCTGCTGCTGGTTGTTCAATCACTCTTTCTGAAGCGAAAGTTGCTGAATACTTGAACTCTAACATCACGATGTTGAAGTGGATGATTTCTCAAGGTTATGGCGATGCACGTACTATGGCGCGCCGTGTTGAGAACATGGAAAAATGGTTAGCGAATCCATCTCTTCTTAAAGCTGATGCTGATGCTGAATATACGAAAGTGTATGAAATTGATCTTGCTGACATTAAAGAACCTGTTCTTTGCTGCCCGAACGATCCAGATGACGCTAAACTTCTTTCTGACGTTCAAGGTGTTAAGATTGACGAAGTATTCGTTGGTTCATGTATGACTAATATTGGTCACTTCCGTGCTGCTGGTAAATTACTTGATAAAGTACCTGGTGGTTCATTGTCTACTCGTTTATGGTTGGCTCCACCAACACGTATGGACGAGCATCAATTGATGGAAGAAGGTTTCTATAACATCTATGGTAAAGCTGGTGCACGTACTGAAATGCCAGGCTGTTCATTATGTATGGGTAACCAAGCACGTGTAGCTCCGAACACGACTTGTGTATCGACTTCTACACGTAACTTCCCGAACCGTTTAGGTCAAGGTGCAAATGTTTACTTAGCTTCTGCTGAGCTTGCATCTGTTGCTGCGGTATTGGGTAAATTACCTTCTCCAGAAGAGTATCAACAATATGCTGCTCAAATCGACAGCATGTCTGCTGACATCTATCAATACTTGAACTTCGATAAGATGGGCGAGTATACAGATGCTGCGAAAGACATCGATACTAAGAAAATTGCTGCTGCTCAATTGTCTTAATTGAATAAGTAGTTGGAATAAAATCCCACTTAATGTGGGATTTTATTTATTAAATATAAATTCATTGATAATAAAATTTAAATTAGAGAAATTTAGTCTTATGAAATTAAAAAATATATCATTTATTTTATTAGCATTTTTTTCTGCAGAAGTGTTTGCTGATGTCTCTTATACAAAGTTAGCTAAAATAAAATTAGCTGAACCAAGTGAAATTGAAAAAAATGAGGAAGTTCAATCAAACATGATGGATATGATTGAAGATGGTAAATTTAAAGATATTTCTAATAAAGCACAGACATTACTAAAAAGTGAAGAATAAGATATTGATGGAAAATTTAAACATACTAGTTATCTAGATAACTTTATTGGAATAGTGAATAGGCACAGGGTGGTTTCTTCTAACTATTACTCTGATAATATAAAAAAAGCACAAGAATGGATTAGGGTGGAGCCAGAATCTCCATTAGGGTATATTTATTATGCCTTCTGGGGCAGACAGCAAGCATGGAGTGTTAGAGGGAAAAGTTACGCTTCAGATGTATCACAAAATAATATGCAATTTTTTGCAGATGAATCGATAAAAAATTTAAATTTCTTATTAGAAAATTATGATACAGCGTCAAAAGATCCATTTTATTATTATATCCTATTAATGATATTACGAGATATTGGATTGGATGACGACTATTTTAAAGCTTATCAAGATGGTGTCATAAAATATCCAAAACAACGAATGATCTATAATACGTTTATGTCAAATTTTGTGCCAAAATGGTTCGGTGAAAACTATGATGCTGTAAGAATGATTATTGATAATATACAAGAGTTAAATCCTAATGAGAAAGATTTTTACTATTATCATATTATGTATACTACAAACAAAAATAAGTATGATTTGAATAAGCTTAAAGTTGACTGGAACCGTGTTGAACAAGGAGCAGTTGATTCACTTTCTAAATTAGCTTCCTTAGAAAAAATTGAACATATTCGGATGTTATATTGTTCATATCCCGGAAATAAAAAAAGACTGGAAAAATTATTTAATTCATTTAAAGCAAATCAATTAGATGAAAATTATATAAAAAATAGTTTAAATAGTTGTCAGGATTAGATAGCGCACCTCATTTTTTGGGTGGTAAGATTGAACGAAGGAATCTTATTTTTATAGATTTAATAACTAATGTAAGTTTAATGCAACCATACATTTAACTTATTGGAAAAAATGAATCTTAACAGGGTCTTGCTGAGTTTTAATCCATTTTTTGGATCAGCCTGCGGCTAGCCATACTTGTTTTGGCATGAGGAGCGACGCTCCGCAAGGGCAACCATCTTGCGCAGCGACATCGCTGCTCACCGCAAAACTCGTCAACCACCAGCAATATATTTAATCAATCGCAGAAACCACTCCTTATAAAAGTAGTTCTGCCTCGAACAGTTGCGGATGACGTTTCCGAGGGTAATATTTCATCAAAGATTTTTATCTAACTCAGGTTAACTAAAAAAATCTTGCATGTTCATAACATAATTTAGAAACAGGAGTTCCTGATTCAGCTTGCTTTAAAATACTTATGATTAAACTGTTTGAATATTTAGATATTTTCATAAAAATCTCTTTAACAAGATTATTCGATTTTCTACTTTGAGTTCAATTCCTTTGAAGGAGGATTATCGTAGGTCTTTATAATTTAGGCTAAGTAAAAAGTGATTTATGAAAAAAGTCCAAAGAAAACTCATGAAATATATAGACTTTCAATAATAGCAACCATCATCATTTTAAAATTCAAAATAACAATAATCGAATTAATATTCAGTGGGTCAAAATCAGTATTGATAGAGTCAAAAAATGCCAATAGCATAGGGTAGATCTGTTGATCATCTATAAATAAGGTTGCATTTGGATTGAAATATTGAGAATAATAATCAATCTTAATATCTGCATATTCTGGATTTTCAAATTGAGTTAATACAAATTGCTTATTCGTATCACTGATACTATTTGAACAAATGGTAAATAATAATGCTGTGCAAAAATAATAAAACTCTTCTTTATTCACTACTTTTATATTTAAATCAAATAAATAATTTTCAAGTGCTGTTTGAATGATAATAATAACATCGGCTAAATCTGTAGAAATATTTTTAACAATATTTGAATGCTTCATCATTTTTCTAAATTTTAGTGAATGAGTGTGTATTGTATTGCAAAACTCTTGTTTTGTAAAACAATACTTTTGATGCACAATATATTGCATTGCAATACGCTTAGGATACTTTGTTAAGCTAATATCAAGGAATGGATATAGGTCATGCAATACGTTATTTGCGAAAACGGAAGGGCTGGACTCAACAGCAATTAGCCGATTTTTCCAATACTTCAAAAAGTAACATTTCCAATCTTGAGAATGGCAATCAAGGGTACAGTCCTGCAATACTCCAGTACCTTGCGGAAGCTTTTAATTGTTCTGTCGCACAGCTATTCTTATTGGCTGAAAGTTTAGATGAGCAAGAGAATGTCTCAGAAAATTGGGATAAGATGCCTATCGATGCTTTATTTATACAATTACCCAAAGATATTCAAGATAACTTAAAACAACTGATATATAGTTTGATTCAAAATAAATCATCGTAATCTATTTTTATAAGTAAATTATTACATTTAAATTTTTATTATTCCAAAATTATAATGATCTGTTTTAAATCAATTTGATTCAGTGAAAATAAATAAAGTTTTTGTTCATCTTTTATAAATTAATCAATTGGATAAAGCTTAAATTTCTTTAATAACTATTTGCTTAATCAGAAAGTTTTTGGGGAGGCATTAAAAAGCCCCTTATTCAGGGGCTCCTCGTATAGCTCACGCTATACTCATATAAGGCTCATCTCATACTGTATATATTAAAGCACAAAATCAGTCATTCAGCCATAAAAAAGATGAGCCTAAGCTCATCTTTTAAATCAACGCAAATTAATGTGCATTTGCAACAGCAGGAGTTGCTGTGGTCGCATCATTAGCAGCTTTACGTGTAGGTGTATAATTTAAACCCAAAGTAGCGCTGGTATAAGTACGTACTTGATCCAGTAGAGCAGGGTTGCTGTTTAAATCCTGTTGATAAGATTTTACAATCTCATGCAACTTAGGATTCCATTTACCTTTTACTTGCTCAGGGAAAGCTTTTTCCATCAAACTCAACATAATATATGGTGAAGTTGATGCACCTGGAGAAGCACCAAGTAACGCAGTGATTGAACCGTCTTTAGAGCTAAAGATTTCAGTACCAAACTGAAGGGTAGCTGGTTTGCCCGGTGCTTTTTTGATGATTTGAACACGTTGACCTGCTTGGCTTAGGTTCCAATCTTCAATTTTTGCATCAGGATAATACTTTTTCAATTCATTGAACTGATCTTGCTTAGACATCGCAACTTGACTCACCAAGTACTTCACTAAGTCTAGATTTTCAACGCCAATGGTTGCCATTGGAATGACATTGTTTTTGTTGGTCGCATCAATCAAATCAAACTGAGAACCATTTTTAAGGAACTTGTTTGAATATGTGGCAAATGGACCAAACAACACATATTTTTTACCATCAACATAACGAGTATCAATGTGTGGAACAGACATTGGCGGTGCACCTAACTCAGGCTTACCATATACTTTTGCAGTATGTTGTGCTGTAACAGCAGGATTATCTGTCATTAAGAAGATACCACCGATCGGGAAGCCAGCATATTGCTTGGTTTCTTCAAGACCTGTCATCTGCAATAATCTGATTGCAGCACCACCCGCACCAATAAATACATGGCGAGTTTTAACATGGCTTGCTTGATTGGTTTTTAGGTTCTTAAACGATACAGTCCAAGTCTTGTCTTCATTTTGACTGATGCCAGTTACTTCAGTTGATGTTTCAAGCTTGAAGTTTGGTTGCTTCTTCAAATGATCAACTAATTGTGTGGTGATTGAACCATAGTTGACATCTGAACCCACATCCATACGTGTCGCTGCAACTTTTTGATTTGCATCACGACCTTGCATGACTAAAGGCGCCCATTGTTTGATTTCATCAGGATTCTCAGTATATTTTAATCCTTCAAACATTGGACTTTGACGCATTGCATCGTAGCGCTTCTTCATGTAGTTCACGCTATCGCCCCAAACAAAGGCAATATGAGGAACAGGATTAATGAAGCTAGATGGTTGACCCAAGACACCATTTTTGACTTGATATGACCAGAATTGCTTACTTACTTCAAATTGTGATGCAGTATCAATGGCTTTTTTAATGTCAACTTTACCGTCTTTTTCAGGGGTATAGTTCATTTCCATAAAGCCTGAGTGTCCAGTACCTGCATTATTAAATCCTGCAGAACTTTCTTGACCTACTTGATCCAATCTTTCATACATTTGGACTGTCCAATCAGGTTCAACTTCATTGAGGTATGTCCCCAATGTCGCACTCATAATACCGCCACCGACAAGTACCACATCAACAACAGGTTCATCAGCTGCTGTAGTCACTTTTTTAGAGCTAATTGGTCTGAATAAAAAGATCAGTCCAATAACAAATACAACTCCGATGACAATCAGTAGGTATTTAAAAAATCTCTTCATATATTTCCTGTTTCATCAAGTTTTAATAATATTGTAATGTAGAAAAGTTACATAAATGTTAGTTTGTGTAATGTTTTTTTGCGTAAACGATTTAAATATATGAAATAATTTGTTTTTAAATTTGTAAAGATGTGAGTAAAAAATAAACAGATTAAATTTTGAATAGTAAATTTGTGTGATATTTATACGAAAAATCCTTAGACTAAAGTATTATTTTTTGTAGGTGTTAGTGTTTTTATTCATTAAAATAGTGTGAAAAATAAGCGAACAAAGAAGAGTTTTTGATCGCTCATTTTTTTAAACTCTTCTTTAAAATTTCGCTATTCAATCAGCATCAGGTCTGCTTTATTTTCTAATTTTAATGGACGTAAAGCAAAAATAGATCGAGTATGACGAATGCCTTTCATTGAGTATAAGTTTTTACGTAAAAAACGTTCGTAATGTTCGGCATTCTTGACCGCGACTTTAACCAAATAATCATAATCTCCTGTCACCAAATGTGCTTCAACCACTTCTGGCATTTGACTGAGCGCATCACTAAATTGTTCTAAAATTTCATCATCATGACGTTCTAAGGTGATTTCGATAAAAAAGAGTTCGTTAATCCCAATTGCCTTGGCATTGATTGTCGCAGTATAACCTTCAATCACATTTAAAGACTCAAGACGTTTAACGCGTGTCCAACATGGAGAAGAGGAAAGTCCGACAAGTTCTGAGAGTTGAGCGATAGTTAAACGCCCATCTTGACGAAGTGCCGATAAAATTTTGCGATCAATTCGGTCTAAGGTGTATTGGCTATCATTCATAAGCTGTACCACAGAAAATATTTTCGAAAAAATAAAGATATTTGAAAAATCATTCCGAAAAAATTAAAGATTTATATAAAATACGGAAAACATTCTATTCAACATAGCGCTAAAATAAACTTATTAAATCAAAGACATTTGGGAGACTGGCTTTGATTTGGCGGATAGTATCTTTAGAGGAAGGGTGCCTTTAACGATACTGTCCGCTGCTTATTTGTCAGCTTAAAAAAGACTTTATAGACTTCTCAAAGATTATATATTTATGTCGCTATATTGAATCTAGTGCGTCAATTTCTGTGATTATATAATAAAAATTTATGAAATAATGAAAATATATTTATGTCTTTAATAAAGCTTTATTGCTGAGTTCAAGCTGTAAATTTGTAAAGCTCAGGGCATGATGATGTGCAATTTAGCCAATCCGTATTAAAATGAGTCATCTTTAAAATAAAGAACAATTGATGCGCTTCACAGCTTGGTACACCCTCAGAAAATTTGTTTATGACAATCTACACAATGAAGATTATGAAACATGGTTTAGTCGTGCGATCAATTTTTCGCTCATTTTTCTGATTATTGGAAATGTGATTGCTGTACTTTTAGAGTCCATTAACGATGTGTATAAAGCGTACCAACTTTATTTTGATACTTTTGAAGATATATCCATAGTGGTTTTTACGGTTGAATATGTTTTACGTTTTTGGAGTATTGCCGAAAAAGAACCTTTTGAATCTGAATGGAAAGCTCGCTGGAATTACGTAACAAGTGGGGCCGCAATTATTGATTTGCTGGCAATCTTGCCTGCATATATCAATTTCTTTGTACATATCGACTTGAGATTCCTGCGGATTTTACGTTTATTGCGTTTGTTAAAACTCACTCGTTATTTTATTTCACTACAAATTCTGTTGCGTGTAATTGAACGTGAAAAAGGCTCTTTTCAAGCCGTCATTTTTATTTTAGTGATCATGATCGTGATGGCGGCAGCAGGCATCTATGTTGTGGAAGGACGAGCACAGCCAGAAGTATTTAGTTCTATTCCTGCCTCAATGTGGTGGGCAGTCGTAACATTAACAACAGTGGGTTATGGTGATGTCACACCTATTACGCCACTGGGACGTTTTTTGGGCGCAATGATCACGATTCTTGGCGTTGGTTTAGCGGCTTTACCAGCAGGTATTTTGGCAAATGGTTTAGCCAATGAACTTGAGTTAAGAAAACAGCAATTAGAATTAAAATTCAGAGATTTATTGCAAAGTTGTGAGATTGATATTATCCATGATGAAGAAAAAATAGACAATATTCGCCGAGAAGTTGGTCTATCTATTGATCAAACCCGTGACATTGTTTTACAACTCATTCGTGAAAGAAAAGAAGAAGAGGCGGAAAGAGAAAAGAATAAATACTGTTTTTGCCCACATTGCGGACATAAGTTACCTGAGTAATGTTGAGTCAAGCTGTTGTAAAATATGATTTATATCGGTAAAATTTTTATACTTGATTCTTATTAATTTTACCAATGATTAAAAAAATTTTATTAGCTGTACTTGCTGTGGTCCATTTTAATAATTCTGTTTATGCAGATGTAACTGAACAAGATTATAAAAAACTTGGAAAAATGACCATTATTCGTGGTGATACTTATAGTGAAGCATTGGCTATTAAAGAAGAAATAATGTTGTTGCTTGCGAAAAAAGACTTTAAAGCGCTTGATCGTCTTATTTCCAAAGAATTAAAGTCGGAAGCAATTTTTTTAAATGGTAAGAATAGGCATACCATATATTTAGAGAAACTTGCTGAAATAACAGAAAGATATAGAACACGGGATGAGTCAGTTTGGGAACAACAACAGCAACTTGCTGATGAGTGGTTAAAGGCAACGCCTAAATCACCTTTACCATATCTGTTTCAAGCCTATCTATTGGGTGCGAAATCATGGGTCTATAGAGGTGGAAATTATATCCATGAAGTCTCTCAGGATGACCTTGAAATTTTTATAAAATTACAAATGCAACGAATCTCTTTTTTACAAGAACATAAAGAGATTGCCTCCAAAGATCCTTTTTATTATGTTGCTTTATTAAAATCATACCAAAATTTTGATGCAGCCAAAGAGGCTTATGCAACATATAAAGAAGGTATTGCAAAATTTCCTTCATATCGTCCGATTTATAATACCTATATCGCGATTAATGATCAGAAATGGCTTGGTGGCTATCCTGGAATGATTAATGAGGTGATCGGTGACATCCAGCGTTTAAATTCTGGTCCAAATCAGGATATGTATTATTATCTGATCGTTTTTACGGCTATTGATCGAGGAAACCCATTTAATCTAGAGCGTAACAGCATTGACTGGGATCGAGTTGAACGTGGTTCAATACTTGCCTTAGAACGTTATCCTTCATTTAGCCGAATCACTCAGGTTGCTGAGCTAATGTGCTCTTTTAAGGGAAATCGAGCGCGTATAAACCGCCTATATAGTGCATTTGGAATTGAACAAATACCTGAATCCTTAAAGAATACAATGGTGAACAGCTGTCCTGAGTAATAGGATTCAAGCTTATTCATTGACGATATGACGCTTCAACCTCTGGAGCTGTAGAAGTAAAATCAAATAATGGTATGTGGTAAACATAAAATAGTTTGATAGACACTTAACAATCTCACATTGCTTTATTTCAACCAGAAAGATAGGGATCAACAGAACGAGATACAATGCAAATTTTTGATTCAAAGATTGTTTTTAACTTGTTTTGTTGAATTGTTAAGTGTCGGCTTTGAGGGACTTTTTTATAAAATGATGAGAGACAATTCATATTGAAGTGCATTGCGGCGATATCTATCGTTGTGCTTTTAGTATGAACGTTTGTAAAACTGCACTTTGGGAAAAAGACAATTCATAGTATTTGAATATCGCTTATTTTTGTTTAACATATTTTACGCTTACATAGAGATGCGTTTGTACGAGTGGAAATAAGAAAATTTATATATATTTCAATTTTAAAACTGATGTTATTGAGCAATGTTGTATATTCAGCTGATCTTGAAATCAATGTGACAGAGATACAACAGAAAGCGGCATTGAACCAAAAACAAGCACTTTTTGATTTGGGATATTTAACGCAGACTGGTCAAGGTGTTGAACAGGACCTACCAAAGGCAATAGAACTATATAAAAAGGCTTCAGCCTTGGGGCATCGTTCGGCGAACCATAATTTAGGTTTAATTTATTTTTATGGAAAAGGTGTCAAACAAGATTATCTTGAATCCGCAAAATGGTTCAAAATTGCTGCCGAAAGAGATGTTACTGACGCTCAAAGAAATCTACTCAAGTTGTATTATCGTCATCTTATTCCGCGCGATGAAAAATATATCGAGCAGTTACTCAAGCAACTTGCCAATAAGGGAAATGATGAAGATATTTATGCATTAGCGCAATATTATTATTTCGAACGAGAAGATATTGCTTCTGCAGAACCTTATTATTTAATACTCGCAGAAAAAGGAAATACAAAGGTTTTCAATCGGCTGGGTTCTATTTACTTCAAAGGTGATGGTGATAAGCGCAATTATGCAGAAGCTTATAAATGGTTTAAAAAAAGTGCCGAGAATGGTGATCGAGATGGACAATATTTAACTGGCATGATGCTTATGGGAAATTTCGGAATTTCCGAAGATAAACAGACAGCAATTTACTGGCTTAAAGCGGCAGCAAAGCAAGGTCAAACTAAAGCCTCAGAATATCTCGATTTAATGTACAAGCAATAGCTCAATGCTTTGGATGATGATGGCATCCTCTTGCTCAATCATTTTGTTCATTATTCTTTGAATATTTAAAATTTATTTCATCTTAAAAGAAATTTGACGGTTTATCCTGAATAATCTGGCACAGATTGAATATTTATTGGTGTTTTTGATTAAAAAGTATTCAGATAATATTAAGGAAATCACATTATTTTAAATTATACGTTGATAGAACGGATGATTGCCAATCAAACGCTGACACAGCTCAATAACACATGTTAAATTGAGTATTTCATCATGAATTTAGTGAGCACAGTAATATACTTTAAATATGAATCATCATAAGATGTGTTTCAAAGTTTTAATGCATCTTCATTGTATTTCGTTCATATTTTACAGTTAATCAAAAATGAAAAATATGATTGATGAAGTATTGCGATCACTGTGTATTTCTTCTTGTATTGTATAACTCGTCTAGGATGATGTATGTCTAAAACGAAACAACCAACAGCCAAGCAATTGCTTTCAGTCATTCAAACACAGACGGCAATTGCTAAATTGGGTTTAGACATCAATGCAGTAATGACATTGGTGGCTGAACAAGTTCAACTGATTACTCAAGCCAAAGGGGCAATTGTAGAACTCGCTGAGCATGGGGATATGGTTTACCGTGCTGTATCGAATGGTGCAACTGCATTTCTGGGTCTACGTTTAAAAATGGATTCTAGCCTTTCTGGGTTGTGTATAGCTCAAAATCGCACACTTTATTGTAAAGACAGCGAAGTAGATGAGCGTGTTGATCGAGAGGCATGTAGACGAGTTGGTTTACGTTCAATGGCTGTCGTTCCATTGATTCATTCTGATGAACCGATAGGTGTTTTAAAAATCTATTCAGAACGTGTAAATGCATTTAAAGACGCCGATATCAATTTATTGACACTGATGTCGGAGTTGATTGCCGCGGCAATGTATCATGCTTCGAAATTTGGTGCGCAAGAATTATATAAATTAGCAACGCAAGATACTTTAACTGGGTTGGCTAATCGTGCTTTGTTTCTGGACTGTTTAAGACAAGGGGTAGAAAAAGCAAAACGTACTCAAAAACTTTTGGGAATATTGATGATTGATATGGATGGATTAAAGCCAATCAATGATCAATATGGTCATCGTTTAGGTGATGAAGCGTTAAAGGAAATAGGGAAGCGTATTGTAAGTACTACTCGGCAAGATGATTTAGTGGCACGTTTAGGTGGTGATGAATTTGCGGTAATCTTAAGTAGCTTAGGTGATCAAGATTTAGCAAAGAAAGTGATGAATCGTATTGTAGAGGCATGTGGACTACCGTTTGTATTTGAAAATGTTAGACTGAATATGGGGGCAAGCGTCGGATTGGCGTTTTTTCCTGAAGATGCATTGGAACTGAATAAGTTGATCGAGTTCGCTGATCTTAAAATGTACGAACATAAACGTGCCCGTAAAGTGATCAATTTGAATGTATAAATGTAAATCCCTATTTTAATCTCTGAGGGTTTCCATGAGATATTGATAGTGACTACTCAAAATATCTTTATAGGCTTGGGAATGATGTAACCAAGGTAAATGACCAGAATTTACAACATTAAAGACAGTTGCTGTCGGATAACGATCAATTACAAAATGTTTGCTGTTGGTGTATATGTCCTGATCACCATATAGGATGGTAATTTTAAAATCAACTTGGGTTAAGCCTTTGAGCAGTGGGTATTTAATAATTTCAGCTCTGGTTTTATTGATGGCTTTTGCTTTTAATAAAGAAAAATCTTCGGTCTGTTCAATATTTTCTGTGGAGATAAATTCTGCATGATAGTTTTTCATGACTTGTCTAAAGAGGTTTTGATAAGCTTTATCAAAACCAAGCATTCCTAAAAAACTATATATTCCCATTTTTGTCCATTGCCAAGAACTGACCTTGGATTTATTGAATTGCATCACTTCGTTTTCAGTTTGCTGCCACTGTGTGTTTGTTCCAGATCCCGGGTTACATAAAAACAGACTGAGTAAATGATCGGGATATTTTTCTGTATAGACTTGAGCGTAAAGTCCACCCCAAGAATGTCCCCATAAGTGAAACTTATCAATTTTATAAAATTTACGTACCGTTTCAATATCATTGAGATATGCCTCTAATGAGTAATCTCCGCTTATACACGGGGATTTTTTTGTACCTCTTTGATGAAATACAATGATTTGAAACTGGTGCTTAAAATATTCTACAACTTCTGTAAGGTCACTTGGAAAACCCGGTCCGCCATGCAATAAGATAATGCTTTCTTTTCCAAGTAGGGGATAGATACGGCTAAATAAAGTATCACCACGATAATCAAGGATACTTGATTCTAAATACTTATGTATTTTTACAATCTGGGTATTTGAAGGTTGTTTTAAGGTTTCTTTTGTAATTTTTGTCATGTTTAATACAGCCCCGTCTTGAGTTTGGATTACTTAAAATTTTTTAAGGTAAAAGAATTTCTTTGTTTAAGAATAATTTTTCCGCTCTAAATAGGTTTAGATAGAGAGATCGATAATTTCTTTAATATTACCGAATAAAAAGCATGATTTGGTGGAAGAAAATTCAACGATTAGGATGAATTTTTGTACTGTTGATAATGTGTGATATTTGATTATGTTATTAATTTTATTTGATATTTTTTCTATTTTTTGCAGTTTGTCAGATTTTAATTTTATGATTTATCCAAGTAAAATCAGAGGATCATTATTTTATTAATGAAGTAAAAGTTAAAACTTGACCAATTGAACATGCTTTGTAGCAAAAAATCAGTTCTATTGATTACTCTACATTACACAGTTACCCATCAGCATGATTTTAATCTATATCTGGCAATGGTGGGCGGCTTAAACTTTTCAGAATTTTTTGTTTGAAGATTTTTTAATATTTACCAATCAATAACGATAAGATGCCAGCTGCAATCAGTGGACCCACAGGAACACCTCTCAGTAATGCTACTCCAGCTACTGTACCAATCAATAAACCTGCTACGACATTGGGTTGGCTGGTCATTAAGGAAACACCGCGCCCACCTAACCATGCGACCAATAGTCCAATTGCAATTGCAGTCAGAGATTTCCAATGCATAAATGATTTTAGGATGACATCGCCTGGAATTTTCCCACTGGCAATCGGGGTAAGAACACCAATTGTTAAAATGATAATTCCGACCTCCAAACCGTGAGTTTGTAATAAAGGAAAAAACTCACTTAATGGCGTGATTCGAAAGACAATTAATACGCCAGCAGCGATAGTCACTGCTGTATTGTGACTGAAAATACCACAAGCCAATAAAACAAGAAGCACGATTAAATTTAGATCTAGACTAGAAAGGCTCATTAATATTCATCATTTACAATTCATTCCAACAGCGCATTATACTAAAAACAACACAGGTAGGGCGTGAAGAGATCTATTTATTCGTATTAAAATTCTCAACAAAAGCAAATCAGTGCGCTGAAATATTGAAAGGTTTATTCTCCAATAAGTTCCATTGGTACTCAAAATCTTGCGCAAGTTTTGCTAAATTCGTTGATTTAAGTTGCTGTATTAAAATGTTTTGTGCCTCTAGCATTGCTTGATTTAAAGCAGTGTTTACCACACGTTCAACAAGACAGTTGGGCGTTTCTTGCTCATTCCCCATGGCAAAAATGGTGGGTTCACCGACAGCCTGATAAATATCATATAACGAAATTTCATTTAAATTTTGGATTAATGTCCAACCACCGCCAGGTCCTTTATCGGCATGTACAAATCCCGCTTTTTTTAAACCCGACATAGTACGTCTAACCACGACAGGATTGGTGTCGAGCATTACTGCAATCTGTTCTGATGTGAATGGTTTTTTTTCACGTGCCATATGTAATAGCACATGTAACATCCGGGAAAGTTTACTGTCTTTGCGCATGATATGCACACTCCTTAATTTAGCATTAATTGTAACATCAAAAGTTGCAATTTTAAAAATAAAGCAATATAGTAACTTTAAAAGTTACATATAGGGGTTTAAAAATGAAATATGACGTGATGATCATTGGTGGAAGTTTTGCAGGTTTATCTGCGGCTTTACCTTTAGCAAGAGCTAGAAAAAAAGTATTGGTGGTAGATGCGGGTTTACGTAGAAATAGGTTTGCGGCGCATTCACATAATTTTCTGAGCCAAGATGGACAGGAGCCTTCTGCAATCATTGCGGCAGCAAAGCAACAGTTAGAAAAATATTCAAGCATTACTTGGTTGAATGCATCTGTTATCGACGTACAGGCAATGAATGATGATTATGAGGTTTTTACAGAAGATGAAAATAATAAGCGCGACCTGATTCAAGCTGAAAAATTGATTATTGCAGCAGGTGTGAAAGATGATTTACCAGAAATAGAAGGCTTGACTGAGCGTTGGGGAAAGAGTGTATTCCATTGTCCATATTGTGACGGCTATGAATTAAATCTTGGTCAACTCGGGATGTTATATTCTGGTTCGCATTCTCTTCATATGGCTTTAATGCTACCTGATTGGGGCAATACAACATTATTCCTCAATGCTGCAGTTTCAATTGATACAATCGAGCCTGCAATTTTGGAGCAATTAAATCAACGCCATGTGAAGTTAGATACTCGTAAAATCGCCAAGATCGAAAATCATTGTGATTTGAAATTTGAAAATGGTGACCAGACTCAATTGGATGGATTATTTGTCTCTACTTTTATGAGAATTAATTCACCTTGGATTAGAAAACTAGGTTTGGATATAGATCGTAATGAATATAGTGAAGCAATCTTAACCAATGCTACAAAGCAGACCAATTTAAAAAACATTTACGCATGTGGGGACATCACACGTTCAGGTGGTTCTGTTGCATTCTCTGTTGCTGATGGTGCAATGGCTGGGGTAGCAGCGCATAAATCATTTGTATTTGGTGGCTAGTGTCTATGCATGATGAAGTGATCATGCTGATAAAATACGAATCTCGATTGGGTTTCGATTCACGATACTTTAAACTGTGTCATGAATTTTTAAGGTATTGATTTATGTTTTTGGAAAAAATGTTGCAATCACAAGGTTTTGGTTCTAGAAAGCATTGCCAGCAATTAATCAAGAATGGTGCAATTCAAATTCAAAACGAGGTTATTTCTGATCCAAAGTTTAAACTTGATTTAGATCATTTAGAATTTTCGGTGTATCAGCAAACATTTCAATATCGAGAACAAGTTTATATCGCTTTAAATAAACCGCAGAATTATGAATGTTCACATCAATCTACTCATCATTTCAGTGTTTTTGATCTGTTTGATGATGTATTGATGAATCGTGGTCTACAAAGTGTAGGGCGCTTAGATCAGGATACCACAGGTTTATTACTATTCACTGATGATGGTCAGTTTTTACAAGCCTTGACGCATCCTAAAAAACATGTGCCTAAAGTTTATCAAATACAAACTGTTGACCCGATCACGGATGAGCAAATTCAACAACTTGAGCAAGGCGTTGAACTGCGTAATGAAAAAGGGCTTTTTGCAGCAACAGATGTACAACGTCTTGCTGAACATGCGTTAAAAATAACTGTACATCAAGGTGTTTATCATCAAGTGAAACGAATGCTTGCTGCGGTAGGCAACAAAGTTGAGCGTTTACATCGTGCCCAAGTAGGACAATTGGTACTGAATGATTTGCCTGAAGGAGAATGGCTATATCTAAATGAAGCCCAAGTGGTGGCTGCAAAAAATAAATCAGATGATTTATCTGAAGTTTAATCATAGTTAGCAAAGTCTGAGGCTTCACTGATGATTAGTTTTAGATAGACTATGGTCAAACCGCCTGATTATTCATACAAGTGATTGGATTTTAATCATGCATACCTAATGAACTTTATGATTTTTATACAATTTACTAGAAGATTTGGTGATTCATTTATTTTGTACTTTTGAATCATCGATGTTCGGTGTAGCGTGAGGCGACATGGATGTCGCCATGTTGAGCGGGGTATATGAGCATAAACAAAGCACTGCTTTATTTACAGCATAAGAGTACAGTATTGCCTAAACAAATCTATTTAAACTTTTGAGATATAAACTGTGGCAATGAAAGCTTTATTGCACTTCATCTGACAATCTAACAGCATTAATAATCCAAAATTCACCTTTTAGTGTTAAAACTAAAACGCCTGCAAGAAATAGAATTACTTCAAGAAACAATGATAGGTTTGAAACTCGTTATCTTTGACAAAACCCATTTGTTCGTACAATTGATGGGAATGGTAATTGTTTTTTTGTGTTTCTAAACTAATACGCTGTGCATCTTCATGTCTTGCAAATAGAATGGCTGTATCAATCAGCTGTTTGGCAGAACCTTGTCTGCGATAAACCGGAGTGACATATACATCATCTAAAATATAGTATTTAGAACAGGATACAGATGTAAAACCCTGATAAAGTAGAACAAAACCTGTAAAAACATCATCTTTTACATGAATAAAGATGACACTTTCCTTATTCTCAAAACGTTGTTTAAGAAAATCAAGAGATTGTTTAAGATTGGAAGATGCACCATAAAATTGGCGATATTCATCAAATAAAACAGCAAGTTGATCTAAATCTTCTTTGGTCGCGCGTCTCACGATCATTTATATACTCCTTGCAATGATTTTTTATCTTTGCAAAAGAGCATAACTAAAAAATAGAAAATTAAAGTGAATGAATTGTTTAAAATTGCGACACTGTTAATTTTTGTCACTTTCGCCCAAGATCGCATTTAACTCTGCAAACAAATCTTCGTCATCATCACTTAAGTCAACAGCAGTACTTGTTTGTCCATTCTGTTGTTCTTGCTTGAGTTTTCTTAATTTTAATATCTGGTCCATATTGATATTTTGGTTTTCAATTGCAAATGGAATAGATTTGGTGATTACGACTTGTTTAAAAAAAAGTCGAACTGCTTGAGCAGGGGTGATGCCTAATTGTTTAAAAACGGCAAAAGCAAGTTTTTTTTCTTGTGAATCAAGGCGTACTTGATAAACTTCGGTTTTTCTCATGAATGTTAACCAAACAAAATTTAAGTTTGAATGCCTATTTTAATCAAAGCTTGCGTAATTTCAATCTCTAATCATCAAAAAGTCCTATATTTGTCATTACGTCAACATTACAGTGTCAATTCATAGGCAGAACAAAAACATAACGCTTGCATTGTAATCGGATCAATAAACTCAATTTTCTGGGCTAAAAGTTGTAAAGGTTGTGAGAAATCATGAGGATCTTTATGCAATACAGTTGGATAAAATGGATCATTTTTGATGGGCAAATTCAGCCAATTGAGATGTACACGTAGTTGGTGCTGCTTTCCTGTAATTGGTTTTAATAAATATTTAGCCCATACCTGATCATGTTCAATAAGATGAATTTCAGTTTGTGAGTTGGTTATGCCTTCGGTTACTTTCATGGTATAGAAAGGTTCACCTTTCTCCATTCTTAATGCAACCTGACATGGGAAGCTGAGGTTTGGGTTATAAGCGGCAATGGCATGGTAGGTCTTTTTTACCTGACGATCAGCAAACATTTGCTGGTAAATACCACGAGTTTGTGGACGCTTGGAGAATAACACGACTCCAGCTGTTTCACGGTCTAAACGATGTATAGGTGTCAAGTCTGCATTATTGGTGGTTTTTTTTAAGCGAACTAAAAGGGTCTCTTGAATATATTGTCCTGATGGGCTAATGGTTAGAAAGTGGGGTTTATCAACCACCAGTAGATCATCATTTTCATAAAGAATTTTTTCCTGAAATGGCACCTGAACTTCGTGGTTGAGAAAACGATAATAATAAATATGAGTATTTTCGATATAAGGATGCTCTATACTGAGGGTTTGACCATGCATATCCAAAATTAAATGATCATCAAAACGCTGCCTCCATTCATTGGCAGTAATATGCGGAAAGTGCTCACACAAAAATACAAATAGACTTTGTGGGGATTTTTCTAATTGAGGTAAATATACTTTAGATGCTGTTACACCATTCCTCATTGGTGGTTGAAAGTCTGAAAGAGAAGTATATTGTTTCATGGTGATACTGGATGTCATTAAGATTGTAATTGCTATTGAAGTCAGCTTGAACAGGTCAAAACATGATTTCTCAACAATGCAACATAGGTTTTAAAGTCGTGCAATGCTATCATATTGTCTGGTTTGAATCATGTTGTGAGCGTTATGCAGTATTCCTCTAGATTAAGTCTAAGCAATGAACAAGACACTCAAAAGTTAGCGCAAAAACTGGCGCAACATATTGCAAAAGGCGTAATTTATCTCATCGGTGATCTTGGCGCGGGTAAAACAACATTAACGCGCTATTGGTTGCAAAGTTTAGGGCATCAAGGTGCAGTTAAAAGTCCAACATATACATTGGTGGAGCCTTATAGCATTCAAGCTAAGGATGTATTTCATTTTGATTTGTATCGTTTAAATGATCCTTATGAATTAGAATTGATGGGAATACGTGATTATTTAGACCAAACAGATGCATTATTCTTATTTGAGTGGCCTTCGAAAGGTGGAGATGAAATTCCAAAAGCTGATCATGTCATTACGATCTTAAAAGGAGCAGATGAAACTGTGCGTGAAGTAAGCATAGAAAGTACATCTTCTCAGTTGGTTCAAGAATTAATGCGCTTTTAATTCAGTTAAATTCTAACTATAAAAAATTTTCGTTTTTAGATTCATTTAATGATCAGGTGAATTGAATGCAACATGAAGATATCAGTTTAAGACGTATCCAAACTTTAAATCCAGCATTGGCGAACCAAATTGCAGCAGGCGAGGTAATCGAACGCCCATCTTCTGTGGTTAAAGAGTTAGTTGAAAACTCAATTGATGCCGGTGCGACTGAATTGATTGTTCGTGTTGCTAATGGAGGGAGTACGCTCATTGAAATTATTGACAATGGGCGAGGCATTCATCCTGAGGATTTGGCGCTTTCCGTAACACGACACGCAACCAGTAAAATTCAGTCTGCTGAAGATTTACACGCAATAGTAAGTTTAGGTTTTCGTGGTGAAGCACTGGCATCGATTGCTGCTGTTTCTCGGTTAACCTTAACCAGCAGCCAAGATGATTCAGGTGTTGGCTATCAGCTTGAAGTAAATGGTACGGCGTTTGATCATCAGGATATACAGGCAGTTGCAGCGCAACAAGGCACACATATTCGTATTCAGGATTTATTTTTTAATGTACCGGCACGCCGCAAATTCTTAAAAAAGCCAGGAACTGAATTTGGACATATCGAAGAAATTGTCCGCCGTATGGCATTGACTCATTTTGATATACGTTTTGTGTTGGAACATAACGATAATATTCGTTTGAATTTACCTATTGCCGACAGTGGCGAGTTACGATTCCAACGTGTACAGCAATTATTGGGGCGTCAATTTACTGAAAATGCTTATTGGATTGATGCTGATAGTATTAGTATGCGTTTATCAGGTTGGTTGGGACATCCATCAGATGCACGTGCCCAAGCTGATTTGCAATATGTTTATGTGAATGGACGCATTGTTAAAGATAAAACCATTTCACACGCGTTACGCATGGCATACGATGGTATTCTCCACGGACATCAACATGCTGCATATTTGCTTTTTTTAGAAGTTGACCCTGAAAATATTGATGTCAATGTTCATCCTACTAAACATGAAATTCGTTTTTTAAATCAGCGTGAAGTGCACGAGTTTGTACGCCATTTTGCTAAAGAAACCCTGTCAAAATTTCAAACAGCGACAGCAGAATTAGCTTCGGCAATGAAACAAGAGGAATCTCAACAAAATCATTGGCAACAACCTCAACCGCGTTATCAAGAGCAGTTTCAGCTTCATCGTGATCGCACAGTATCAGATACTGTAGATCAACAGCAGGAGTATGAAAATAGCCTAAGCAATTCAGATTCTCGGATTTTGCAAAATGATGGTTTAACAGATTTTAGTCATACACAACCGCAAACTGTACATTATGCTGCAAATCAGCCCCAACAGCAGTATCATGGATCACAGCAACTCAATAATGCCTTAAAGAGCTATTTGGCACCGCTCCGTGAAAATAGTGATATTGCCGAATTGGATCAACCACTCACAGATCAAGCCTCTTATGATCAGTCTGTACAGCAAATTGTCAATAAGTCTAATCAACCACAGGTTGATGAATATCCTTTAGGTATTGCTATTGCACAATTGCACGGTATTTATATCCTTGCGCAAAATACTGAAGGATTGATTATTGTAGATATGCATGCTGCACATGAACGTATTCTTTTACAACAGATGAAATCTGCATGGGACAAACCTGAGTTTTGGACTTCTCAACAATTGCTTATTCCTAAAGTGATCTCAATTACACGTATGCAGGCCACACGTGTTGATGATTTAAAACCTCAACTTGAGCGTTTAGGTTTGGAAATAGATCAGTATGGGGATGATCAGGTCATTGTCCGTGGCGTACCTGCAATTTTACATAAAGCTGACTTTGGTGCTTTAGTTCCTGAATTGCTGAATGATCTTGATCCGAACGATGAAGCACAAGCACTTCAACAAAAGCGAGATCAAATTTTGGCCGGTATGGCTTGTCATGGTGCAGTGAGAGCACACCGCATGCTAAGCCTGTCAGAAATGAATGCTTTATTGCGTCAGATGGAACAAACAGAATTTGCCAGCCAATGTAATCATGGTCGACCAACATGGCGTGCATTTCCACTTTCACAACTGGATAAATTATTTGCTCGAGGAGAGTAGTTTTACATGTCGAATCAATTGCCCGTCATCAATTTAATGGGACCAACTGCAAGTGGAAAAACCGCTTTGGCATGTGAATTATATGAACAGGGGAATTATGAGTTAATTTCTGTGGATTCTGCACTGGTTTATCAAGAGATGGATATTGGAACAGCTAAGCCAACAAAAGCGGAACAGGAGCGTTATCCGCATCATTTAATTGATATTATTACACCATTAGAAGTTTATTCTGCGGCAGAGTTTGTTGAAGATGCAAGTCGTTTGATTGATGATATTCATGCAAAAGGGAAAACACCCATCTTGGTGGGCGGAACAATGCTTTACTTCAAGGCATTGCTTGAAGGTCTTTCCAATAACCTACCGAGTGCTGATTATGAGATTCGCGCTGCGATTGAGTTAAAAGGCGAAACTGAGGGCTGGCAGGCAGTCTATGATGAATTAAAATCAGTAGATACGCTGGCAGGTGAAAAGTTTAAGGTCAGTGATAAACAACGAATTATTCGTGCTTTAGAAGTTTACAAAATCACAGGTCGTCCAATTACACAATTACAGGCAGAACAGCCTAAAAAGCAACCTTATCGTTACAATTTTCATAATTATGCTTTAGTCCCTGACAGAGTAGAATTACATAAACGGATCGAGTTGCGATTGGAAAAAATGTGGGAAATCGGTTTTTTGAATGAAGTCGAATACCTTATGAAAAAATACGATCTCGATGAAAATTTACCCTCAGCACGCTCGGTTGGTTACCGTCAAGCGATAGATTTTTTAAAAAACAGTGATTTGAGTCAAGAAAAAATGCAAGAAATGAAGGATAAAGCGCTATTTGCGACACGACAATTAGCCAAACGTCAATACACTTGGTTACGTTCTTTGCAAGAATTACACTCTTTTCAAACTTATTTCACGATAAAGCAAGCTCAAGAAGACTTGCGAAACTTATACGGATAAAGCAAAATTTAACAACTGCCTTTTTTATAAATTTTAATTGAAAAATAAAGGCAGTTTTTGCGCTGATTTTAAATTTTTTTTTGGAGTATAAAATGTCTAAAGGTCAAACTTTACAAGATCCGTTCTTAAATTCTCTCCGTAAAGAACGTATTCCGGTTTCTATCTTTCTTGTAAACGGTATCAAATTACAAGGTCACATTGAATCTTTTGACCAGTATGTTGTTTTGTTGAAAAACACTGTAAGCCAAATGGTTTATAAGCATGCGATTTCTACTGTTGTACCTGCACGTAATCCACGTCCTGCTGGTGCTCCTGCTGGTGCTCAAGGCGCTGCTGGTGGTTTCGGTGGTCAAGCTGGTGGTTTCGGTGGTCAAGCTGGTGGCTTCGGTAGCCAAGGTGGCTTCGGTGGTCAAGGTGGCTTCGGTGGTCAAGGTGGCTTCGGTGGTCAAGGTGGCTTCGGTAGTCAAGGTGGCTTCGGTGGTCAACAAGGTGGCTTCGGCGGTCAAGGTGGCTTCGGTGGTCAAGGTGGCTTCGGTGGTCAAGGTTCTGACTTTGGCGGCGAAGGTAAATTTGAAGATTCACAAGAAGATGAAAACAATCGTTAATTTCTAAATGTAGAAATTGATTGTAAAAAAGAGGCTGTTTTAACAGTCTCTTGATGCATTAAAAAAACCGCAATATGATTGAATATTAATCATTTTGCGGTTTTTTATTTAGCGATTACTATTAGGGGTTGTAAATTAAATTTTGGCTCATGATTGTACTAAAATGTGGATTTTAATAATCATTCCATCATAATAAATTAAGGTATAGTTAAATAGTCTGATCCTTAATACCCTATAAACTTTATACTTTTTATATAAAATATTAGAAGATTTTGGTCATTTATTTATTTGCACTTTTGAATGATTGATCATCTTTTTTATCGTGAAGTGGCATGAAAGTCGTCATGTTGAGCGAAGATATATGAGTAAAAATAAAGTGTTGCTTTGTTTGCTGTGAAAGAATGCAGTTTAATTACTTTCAAGTGTACTATTCTTATAAACTTATAAAAAAAACTGAAACAAAAGGTGATATATAAAATTATTTAGATAAAATTAAATATGGACAAAATATGATCTTTTTTGTAGAGTGTTTTTTAATTTAGAACAACTACACAATAACTCATGTTTAATAATATTTATTTTGCTTTGGAAAAATTGGGTCTTACTGCCCAAAAGCGTGCTATCCATGTGTCTTTTTCAAATACTGATCTTCATCAATTGGTATTTTTACAACGCGTTGATGGGATACATGCCATCAATGATGGGGTGAACTTACAACTGATTTGTCTATCTACGCTGAATGATATTGCATTAAAACGCTTTATTGGCTGTCGTGTAGCCATTGATGTGGTCAATGATCGCTCCGAACTCAATCGTATTTCAGGAATTGTCACCAAAGCTGAGGTGGGCGCCTCTGATGGAGCTTTGACGATTTATCGCCTCACGGTTGAAGATCCAACCGCACTATGGAAACAGCGTAGAAACTCGCGCGTATTTATGAATATGTCTGCTTTACAGGTAGTCGAAGTTATATTTAATGAATGGCGAGAAAGATCTCCACTATTTGCTTCAAGTTTAACTTTAGATAAAAGTGGTCTAACCAAAGACTACGATGTCAGACCCTTCATTATGCAGAATAATGAACGAGATATAGACCTTATTCAAAGGCTTCTAGCATCGGAAGGTGTGACGAGTTTAATTGATGAAGCACAGCTTAAAGTCTCTCATTTTAATGAACCCATCCAGCCTCAAAAGCTTCGATTGATTGATGACAATACTCAATACGAAAGTTTAGAACGACGCACGATCCGCTTTCATCGAAGTTCATCTGTAGAGACAAGCGATTCGATTATCAATTTTACAGAACAACGCTCCCTTCAAACGACATCGGTACATATCCACCGTTGGCAAGCCGATATTCTTGAAACCGAAGAAGGTGCAGGCAATGTACAAAGCAAACATCAGCACAGTGACCAGTACGATAACGCCAGTCTAGGCTTAGAACAAGTATGGCACTTTAGCCCTGCATGGACTCAAGACTTAAATGGAGAAGATGGAGTAACACCATCCGGCAACAGTCAGATCGAACGCTTTAACCAAAACCTCAGCAACTACTATGATGCACAAGCTAAACAATTTATCGCAACTTCAACGGTACGAGATGCGCAGGTGGGTTATCACTTTGAACTTAACCAACATCCAAGCCTAGAGCTAAAAGATGTTGCTGATCGGCAATTTCTGATCATATCCAAGACCTTTTATCACCAAAATAATTTACCCAAAGACTTGAGCCATCAAGTCGAAGTACTCATCCAACAAAGCCAATGGCAACTTGCCCATACCGCCACAAACAACAAAGAACAACGCCAAGCCAATCAGCTCATTCTACAACGACGCAATATAGCAGTTGTTCCTGAATATAATCCCTTAACCCAAAGACCCGCAGCCCATCCAATGCGAGCGAGAGTGGTTGGTCCAAGTGGAGAAGAAATTCATGTCGATGAATGGGGGCGCATCAAGGTTCGCTTCCTGTTTACCCGCAAAGAAGACCATAGCCATGATGGTGGTGCAGGTGCGAACGACAATGATACCGACTCAGCTTGGGTCGATGTACTCACGCCTTGGGCAGGCGAAGGCTATGGAGCACGCTTCTTACCGCGTATTGGAGAGTTGGTCGTGGTTGACTTCTTTGCGGGGGATATTGACAGACCTTTTGTGGTGGGACGTATTCATGAGGGATACCGTTATCCAACCAAGTTTGATGACAAAGGCAAGTTACCCGATACCAAGAAGTTGGCAGGGATTAAAAGTAAGGAATATCAGGGTAGTGGCTATAACCAACTGAGATTTGACGACACTACCAACCAGATCAGTAGTCAGTTACACAGTAGTCACGGGGCAAGCCAACTGAATCTTGGCAACCTCAGCCATCCGAAAGAAACAAAGACGAGTGAAGGTCGAGGAGAAGGCTTTGAGCTAAGAACGGATCAATGGGGTGCGGTACGTGCAGGACAAGGCTTACTGCTGAGTACCCATACACAAGATGAGGCATCAGGCAATCATCTAGATACAACCGAAGCCAAAAGTCAGTTAGAAAATAGTCTCAACAATACAAAAGCGCTAAGTGAAGTTGCCAAGCATCAACAAACTGATCCTTTGGAAGTTTTAAATAATTTAAAACACTTCCTTAATCAAATAGAAAAAGGTGAAAAAGATAAAGCAGATGCATTTAAACAAGCTTTAATGCTACTGGCTTCACCAAACTCTATAGCAATGTCGACCAATAGCGACCTTCATCTTTCAGCAGATGGGCAAATCAGCCAGAGCGCAGGCAACAGTATAAATCTGAGTAGCCAAAAGAATCTTATAGCACATGCAAAAAACAAGATCAGTTTATTTGCTGCGCAAGAAGGTGCAAGACTTTATGCTGCAAAAGGCAAGGTTGAAATAAAAGCACATAGTGATGGTGCAGATTTGATTGCGCGTAAAGGTATTCAAATTATTTCGACTGAAGATACGATTTATATGATTAGTCCTAAAGAAATTGTATTTCGTGCGGATACATCTGAATTAAGACTGAATGGCTCAGGTATTTTTTCGACCACGCCAGGCTTGTTTGAGGTTAAATCTGGACAGCAGAAACTTAGCTCTGGGATGAAAGTGAGTGCTGGATTACCTTTGTTGCCGATCGTAAATTTTGCACCAGATCAGCCATTACCGACGCTAAAAAGTACCTATGCCCATGATCAACTTGTTGTATTGGCAAAGACCTTCTCTCAAGAAAGTTTTGTCAGTTTGGTCGCACCGATCTTTGGTTTTGATATTCCAGACAGTTTGTATTTAGCCCTGAAAACCGACTTGGAGAATGGTCTAATTCAACCGCCTGAACATATAGTGACTGCTAAAAGTATCAACGGTCACGCAGCTGGGTTTAATCATCAAGACAAGAAAATCTATCTTGCTGCTGATACAGTGTTATCTGCGCTAGAAAATGACAGTAATTTGGAAAGACTTTATACAGTGCTTTTACATGAGTATGGGCATTACATCGATGATCATTTACGAATCAGTGGCAACTATTCATTAGACAATAGCTTTAATCTGTATGTGATTGTCAAAGGCAATGTGTTGGAAGAAATCGCGAAGAACTTTAATACCACTGTTGAAGAATTATGCTCACTTAATCAAATTTCTGACCCTAATCTTATTTATATTGGTGATATTTTAAAAATACCCGTAAAAATAGAAAAACTAGCACCTGATGCACCACGAGATGAAGGTGCTGTTTATGCATATAATTTAGGTCAATTGACAGAAGGAAAAGACAAAGGCGCAAATACTGAGTTTGAGTTTGCAGAAATAAGCTCTGAAAAGTTTTCAGGAAAGCTGAAAATTACCCCAACATCGGGGAAAAGAGCCGCGAGAATGCATGCTGATTTCGAGTCGCAAATGGACGAAGTGGTAGATGTCCAATATGAATACTTTGGTGCAGGTGAAGGTAAGTTTTCTAAACAAACTAAAATACTGGCAAATAGGGGAACCATAGACCCCAAAACAGGTAAATATATTAAAAAAGATGACAATAAAGGTGTGCGGATTGAACATGGACATCAATCTATTGAAAAAGAAGCCATTGGAGAATTAAACCCAGATAAACCAATTTTTAATAAAGAAACAGTCGATGCTATTTATGCAGGAAATTGGTTAAGGGATCATTCCCAACTGGTCTGTGGGGCTGTGCTGAATACAAGCATTGATGTTGCGATAGATAAACAAGGTAAAATTATTACCATAAAACCAACACGTAAGTTAATAACCAATATATTGGCAGTCTTGGCATATGATCATTTCTTTGATGAAAGTGTCGCAGATGATCTGGCTAAACTACCAGAGTTAAAGTTAAAAAATAATCGTGCTGTTAATTTACAAAAGCATATGCAAAATATGTTAAAAAAAGTCAAATATGGGCAATTGAGTGAAAAAAACCAAAGACGGTATAAAGCATTAGCACTATTTTCTTATGAGCCACGAAGCTCTTTACCACATCGTTTATTTCGTGATTTAAGAGGTAAAAATGGTCAAGAGATATTGGGTGTTTATCGTTTTGAAGAACATATCGACAATCCTTTTGGTGCCAATATTTATACTCATGTAGACAAAGAACTAAACCCTAAACCGAATGATAGAACCTTTCAAACCAACAATGATCAGAAATCTGCACAATTTAATTTAAAAAATTATATTGCTGATAATACTCTAAATAATACACGTGATTCGGCATTTCCAACAGCATTAGAATATATGTTGGGACAGTTAGAAGAAAGCATGAAACAAAACAGTAGCTCGGATGTGCCTTTGCGACATTTAGGCAATGCCTTTCATGTCTTGGAGGATTTTTTCTCTCACAGTAATTTTGTAGAGATTGCACTGATTAAGCATGGTTATACTGATGTTAGGCACAATATATTGAGAAAAAATAATTTTAGTCGTTATGAGCAAATTCCTTTGGTGACAGGAACTTTTGACTCTTGGGATACCTTTGCCAGTATTGGTGGTACTTTAGCCAAGATGGTTGATCCACTTAAAGAGTGGAGTGAATATAAGGGGATGGTCTCTGGCGAACGCAGTTTTTCTGATTTGATTATTCAAGAATTTATTTTTACCCTTGATGCGGTGTCTAAAGATAAGAATTTAACCAAAATTTGGTTTCGATACTTAGAGTTAAGGGATGAAATTTGTGCTTTATATGAAGCAGGCTATGTCGATTTGCTAAAAAAAGCAGCAAAAACCATCAGTGAGTTTAAAAAGCAAACTGCGCTATTAGAAACACTGTTCACTTCACTGTTTAAATTTTTACTCAAATTTGGTGTGAATAATGTTTTAAAGCACTCACATGACATTGTGAGTGTAAAACAAGGGGTAAATCCTGTGATTCATGGTGATAACCCAAGTCATACACAATTGGGTAAAGACGAAGCAGGAAACCCCTTACACTTACTTGCCGCCAATTTAGCGATTATTGCGGTACGTGATGTCGGAACAAAATGGAGGGATTGGTCTAAAAAGCCATCTGCGACAAATAAACAAGCGGTATTAGATACGGCAAAAAGTTATTTTAGACATCCAAGCCGTTGTAATTGGATGGATGAAAGTGTTAAGCAATGGGCAAGACAAAATAAGGATAAAGTCAATCAGGCTAGTGATGGCACGCTGCAAAAAGGTTGGGATACGACCCGACAGGGTGCGTATAAAGGTGCTAAAGCGGCGCAAGAAAAAATTGATGAAGCAGCAGAATCGGTCCAAAAAGGTTTAGATATGATCAAGGGTGGAAAAAAGTAATGCATATATTTCAAAAAAAACTCGCGCTATTTCTACCCCTTTTACTGTGTATCAGTTGTAGTAATGGTCAGTCTACGACAAAGCAAGATGCTGATACAGAAGGTTTTATAAAGAAAATAAATCCACAACATCAGTTTAAGGTCCACGGCTGTGCGATTAATTATAATGGTACGGATTTATATATGAGTTCAGGCGTTGAGCCATGGCTAAAAGCGTTAGGGAAAAACTATCGAGTTGTCGAAACTGTAGATCCAATTAATCGAATTAATCTCTATATTTATGATGATATCGGCGTAAGTTTAATGGAGCGCCAAGTAGATAAGAAGATATCAATGTTTGGATTTTACTTACCGAATCCAGCACATTCTATAGATTTAATTGAAACACCACAAAGTATCGAAAATAAGAAACTTATAGGTGATGAATCACCAAAAAAAAGATTCCAAGATGCAATAAGTATTAACGATATTTTGGTTGGCGCGTATCCCATGCATGATGAGATAAGAAGTTTGTTTCGTGCCAAGACCAGTGTGAGTTATGCCTATACCGCTGATTGTACTGAAGAACAAAAAGATAAAGGTGAATTGTTCTATGTAGACCTAGGTACTTCGTTCAATGAACCAGAAGTGATTGATAATCTATATTTTTATAATTATTTTGACATCATGACTTTGGAACAAAAAAAACAACTAGCACGAAGAACGGATGAAAACGGACGAGAAATTTGTGGAGAATATGTGGATATTAAGACATTTGATGTTCTACCAAGATATTGTACACAAGAAGAATTAGACGATGAAAAGAAACAACAGTCAAAATAAATGGATTCTTTTTTTACCGCTTTTACTGTGTATCAGTTGTAGTAATGGTCAGTCTACGACAAGGCAAGATGCTGAAACAGAAGGTTTTATAAAGAAAATAAATCCACAACATCAGTTTAAGGTTCATGGTTGTGCGATTAATTATAATGGTACCGATTTATATATGAGTTCAGGCGTTGAGCCATGGCTTAAAGCGTTGGGGAAAAACTATCGTAAAGTTGATAGTGCGGATAGTGTCAATCGAATTAATCTCTATATTTACGATGATATCGGTGTTCGTTTGGTTGAACGGAAAAACGATAAAAAAATAGACAGTTTTAGATTTCGTTTAGAGCGCCCTGCACATGATATTCGCAAAGAAACAGATGCAGAAATCGAAGAAGAGTTAAAAAAACCAGATACAAAACAAGTGAGAAGTATATTTAAAGACGCGATTGAGGTGGATGGTGTACTCGTGGGTGCTTATCCAATGCATGATGAGATCAGGGATAAGTTTCGTGCAGAAACAGGGGTGAGTTATAACTTTACAGCGGACTGTAATGACAACCAACAAGGTAAATATTTTTATATTGAGCTAAGTACCAGTTTTAATGATCCTGAAGTGATTGATCATATGTATTTTTATAATTATTTTGACATAATTAGTGATGAAGAAAAAGAAAGACAGCGGAAAGAGTTTTGTGAGGGTCCGGATAGAGATGATCCTATTATTGGGGGAGGATGTGAAAATTATCCTTTAAAAAAATAATGCATATATTTCAAAAAAAACTAGCGCTATTTCTACCCCTTTTACTGTGTATCAGTTGTAGTAATGGTCAGTCTACGACAAAGCAAGATACTGATACAGAAGGTTTTATAAAGAAAATAAATCCACAACATCAGTTTAAGGTCCACGGCTGTGCGATTAATTATAATGGTACGGATTTATATATGAGTTCAGGCGTTGAGCCATGGCTTAAAGCATTAGGTAAAAACTATCGGGTTGTCGAAAGTGTAGATCCAATTAATCGAATTAATATTTATATATATGATGATATCGGTGTTCGTTTGGTTGAACGAATAGCGGATAAACAAATCGATAGTTTTAGGTTTCGTTTAGAGCGCCCAGCACATGATATTCGTAAAGAAACAGATGCAGAAATCGAAGAAGAGTTAAAAAAACCAGATACTGAACAAGTTAGAAGTATATTTAAAGATGCCATCGAGGTGGATGGTGTACTCGTGGGTGCTTATCCAATGCATGATGAGATCAGGGATAAGTTTCGTGCAGGAACAAGCGTGAGTTATAACTATACAGCGTATTGTAATGACAACCAAAAAGGCGAGTCTTTTGGCATTGAATTAAGTACAAGTTTTAATGATCCAGAAGTGATTGATCATATGTATTTTTATAATTATTTAGATATCATGACTGAAGAACAAAAGAAAAAGTTATACCGTAGAACGGATGAAAATGGACGAGAAATTTGTGATGAATATTTTGACATACCAAAAATGAAAATTGTTCCGAGATATTGTACGCAAGAAGAATTAGACGATGAAAAGAAACAACAGTCAAAATAAAGGAAAAGAAGCCCCTATTTAAGGCGTTCACATTGGCATTTATATGGGTATGGTATGATAGAAAAAATCAGCGCTGTGATTTCAAGATTTTACCTTTAACCATGATTGGTGGTTATCCAAAGAGTTAGATTTCATGATTCAGTAAGAAGTCTGTTTTAGCCACTGTAGGCAAACTTTATTTCACAGCATTGATTTTTCTTACGGCATAAAAAAACCAGTGCAAAGCACTGGTTTTTATTTGATACTTAATTTTGATTTTTCTTTGGATCTAAACTTGGATCTTTAATTTCAATATAAGTATTGGCACGCAACTCTCTTAACCAACTGTCATATTCTGATTCAAATTGGCGTTCCCCTAAAATTTGACGAGCCATACGTTTTTGATATTCAGAAGTCATATCTTGTTGACGTTTGCCAGTGACTTGCAGGATATGCCAACCAAATTGGGTTTCGAATGGCTTGCTGATTTCGTTGACTGTCGCACTTTGCATCATTTTATCAAATTCAGGAACCATCATGCCTGGGCTGACCCATCCTAAGCTACCACCATCACGTGCTGAACCGGGGTCATTCGAATATGTTGATGCAAGTGTTGCAAAATCTTCACCCGCTTTGAGACGGTTATAGATACTCTCAATCATTTGTTTAGCGTTTTCAGGGCTAACTACTTCGGAAGTTTTAATGAGAATATGACGAGTTTCAAACTGTGGAACAAGTGCTTTTTGCTCATTTGATTTCTTTTCAAGTAGTTTTAAAACATGAATACCATCTTTCGCTTGGACCAACTCAGTGGTTTGTCCTGGTTCAAGAGAGCTTACTCGGGCAGCAAGTTCAGTTGGGATTTCTGAAAGTGGTCGAAAGCCCATGTCCGCACCATCTACTTTGATTTGAGCCGTGCTGAATTTTTTCTCTAAACTTTTTACATCATCTGTGCCTTTTAAATCAGTACGAACAGATTTGGCAACTGCCTCAAGTTCATCCGCAGGGGCATTACCTGATATACGCATATGTAGGACATGTGCTTGGCTTCCAACAGCAGCTTGACCTTCAGGTGATTTTAAAAAGTTTTCAACATCAAGATCGGTAATTTTAATACGAGACATGACTTGTTGTTGACTGAGACGCTGAATCAATAAATCTTCGGAAACACGATCACGTAATAATTCATATGTTCCGGGTGCAACGCTATCTAGTTTTTGTTGGAAAGCTTCTAAAGAATTAGAGCCGGACTGTTGAGCGACTTTAAGAACAGCTTCATTTAAGCTTTTTTCATCAGCTTTTAAACCATATTTTTTAACTTGCTCAAGTTGTGCGTCATGGGTGATGAGCTGATTGAGCACTTGCTGTTGCAAAATAATTTGCGGCGGGAGTTCTTTTTTTTGTGCTTGGAACTTATGTGCAGCTTCAGCAACGCCTTGGTCTAAATCGCTTTTTAAAATTGCTGTAGAACCAACAATGGCAATGATTTGATCTTTAGGTGCTGCATAAACCGATAACGATGTAGAGATGAGTAAAGCTAAGGTTGATGCTTTAAATAGTTCTTTAAATTTTTGCGTCTTCATTAATGAGTCCAAGATTGATTAGCTTTATCAAAACCTAAAATACGATTTTGAAGTAATGAACTTAACTTGTTGTTCAAACCACCTAGTCCTTTGAGTGTGATTTCAGCCATAACTGCGCGTTTTGGCTTGGTATCTGGGAGAGAAACATCATCTAGATCATTGAAGTAAGAACGACCATAGACCGAAATTCCCCAACAACAAGATTCATAATTCACACCTAATAGATATTCGCGTGCAACATGGTTGTCAAGGTCATATTGAACATGACCCATAATACGCCAGTTATCTTTTACTGGTTGTATAAATGATGCAACTGCTTGATCGTATTCTCGTTGGCGATCAGGGAGGTTGTTTCTATAAAAATATCCAACGTTGTATAAATTTCCTTTTTCACCTGTGTAATACATTTGGAAGTCATGTTGTGCACTATCGCCATTGGACATCCAAGCTGAATTGGTGCTTACAGTAAAGTTTTGCGAAAGCTGACTCGAAATGCTGATCACAGGACCAGTGTGTTTTTCTTTATCCAACTCATCTGTATTGTTGAGTAAAGTAACTTTACGATCATCAAAATAATAACTTTGTCCAATACTGGCTCTTAAGCGTTCTAAACCAACCGTATCAAATAGACTATAACTTACCCCGAGTGACAAGAAGTTGTTATCTTCAAGGCGGTCATGACCGTAAAAACGGTAAGGGCTAAACAATTGATCATAACTGATTGATGCACTAGTCGAATCAAAGTTTGGATAACCCGTTTGATTTTTATACGGTGCATAAGCATAGAATGCGCGAGGAGTAATGGTTTGAAGGAACTTACCATCTTTTTCAAAGGTTAGCCCAGTGTCCAAAGTAAACTGAGGAACAACCACAGATTTATTTTTTGAATCTTGACTTTGGTTGTTAAGATTCAATTGATCCACAGTAGTTTGGTCATAGAATGTATTTAAACTACGGACAGAAACTTCTGGAATGACGAATGACCACGGATTACGGAAGTTATAACGTGTCGCAAACTGATTATATAAACGTGTACCGCTAGGTTGGTTGCTATAATCAGCATCATTAATATCTTTTTTGAAATATGCAGTATCGTTGTTAAATTCGTATTCCCAGCCTTGATAATCGCCACCTACATAATTGAGTAGAAACTGCGGTAGACGAGCATAAGGTCTGTCTACATCTTTGACTGTCTTATCTAAGGTTTGGAAATCTTCAACTTTTAATTGAGCTTTTAAACCAGGAATACCGTGGTTGTAGTTGAGTTCCCAAGCGCGTCGTTGATTCAGTTCGGTACGCGAGTTTGGATTGCTGTCTAAGTCAGAAAAAAAGTCTTTATCAGACACATAGTTATATTCTAGATTGGTCGACCATTGCTTATCGATATTCCATCTATGTAGAAAATGTAAGTCCTTACGATCTTCATCATCGTAGCCACGATCTGAAGGCAAGTAACTCCCCCAAATACTACCCGCACCAAAATTCTCGGTTAAATAACGGAATTCGCCTTGAGCCATTAGACCACGGTCTGTAATGAGTCGAGGAGTGATGGTCGCATCATAATTCGGCGCTAAGTTTAAATAAACTGGAACCGCAAGTTCAAAGCCACCGTCGTTGGTAAACCCGAAGTTTGGACTAATGATCCCCGTGGTACGACGATCATCAATTGGGAAATTGAAGTAAGGAACAGCAAGTACAGGAACATCTTTTACATATAATTTGGTACCACGCGTTACACCGCGCCCAGTTTCTTGATCGAGCTCAATCTTATTGGCTTGGATTTTCCAAGTTGGTTTCTGGTCAGGTGGGCATGTACTATAACTGGCATTTTCTAGTACGATATTTGTTGGTGATGTTCTTTCAATTTTTGCTGCATGACCATGCGCATGTGTTATTTCAGCAATATAAAAACTATTGTTTAATTGCCCAGTTTCATCTTTTAGGTTGTAATCAATCTGATCGCTTTGCGCAATGATACCGCCTTGCGCCATTTGTACATTGCCTTTTGCTTTTGCAAAAGTTTGTGTTTTATCAATGGTTACTTCATCTGCGCGAATCATTCGCCCAGATTGATCAATCATGACATCTCCAGACAACACAGAGTCGCCATTTGGATTGTAGTAGGCTTGATCAGCAGTAATGACAGATGAAGCTTCTTGAGGGTCAACTGTTTTTGCCTGAGTGCTAAATGGAGTAACCCAAACCCCTTCACAGTAGCGATTACTTGCATTGTTTTCATCACGTACTTGGGCTTCAGGCGCGTTTTTGTCTACATAGTATTGTTCAAAAAAGTTTTGACCAGGGTAACTCTCTTTAATCGTAGCATTTAATTGCTTGTTATTCACTTTGGAGACAGCTGCTTCAGAAACAGAGGTTGTCGATTCAGCATAGCTGGATACTGAACTTCCACAAAGAAGTGTCAAAATAGCAGTCGCTAAAGGATTAAATTTAAACTGATGCTTCATTTGTCTCATTAACCAAATATGCTAATCGCAATTAATTATTGTCGCATCATAGAGAAAAAGTTGATAAGTAGCTACACTTAGCACTTCAAAAATTCAGCCTGAATTAGATTAAATTGCAAATGAATACACAACGTGAACACTTGATACAAACATGGATAACATCTGTACTCAGTTCAGATCAATTTGAAATCAATTTTTTAGCAGGCGATGCGAGTTTCCGTCGTTATGCACGAATTACTTTGAATAATAAAACATTTATGCTGATGGATGCACCTCCTGAGAAGGAAGATTGTCGTCCTTTTGTTGCGATTGATGAATTCTTTGACTCAAATGGTGTCAGAGTTCCGCATATTGTCGCAAAAGATCTACAACAAGGTCTGTTATTGCTTGAAGATTTTGGCGATGTTCTGCTGTCTACACAATTAAATGAACAAACAGTAGACGCACATTATGCGCAAAGTTTTAAACAGTTGGTGCAATTGCAATCAATTGAAGGTAAAGCGCATCTACCCGCATATGCTTATGAAAAGTTAATTTCAGAAATGGAGTTGTTGACGGATTGGTTATTGCCTGCTTTAAACATTCAAGTGAGTCAAGAAGAGCAAGCTTTAATCAAACGAACTTTTGCAATATTGGCAAATGCTGCTTTGGCACAGCCACAAGTGATCGTTCACCGAGACTTTCATAGTCGCAACTTGATGATTCTTGAAGGTGAGGTTGAACAGGGTATCATCGATTTCCAAGATGCTGTGATTGGTGCGGATACTTATGATTTGATTTCAATTACCCGTGATGCTTATGTGCAATGGAATCCTGAACGTGTGTATTCATGGTTTAAAATGTTCTATGCGCTTTTACCTGAATCAGCGAAACATGAGCGTAGTTTTGAGCAGTTTAAACAAGATGCCGATTTGATGGCAATTCAGCGTCATATCAAAATTTTAGGTATTTTTGTGCGTTTATTTGAGCGTGATGGAAAATCAGGTTATCTCAAAGATTTACCGCGCGTAATGTGGTATTTACTGGAAGAGTCTAAACCGTATGCGGAATTGCAACCGTTTATGAACTTTATACATACAAGAGTTTTGCCTAAATTTGAAGACAAATATGGTAAATATGAGGTGGTTGCAGCATGAAAGCAATGATTTTAGCTGCAGGGTTGGGCAATAGAATGCGTCCTTTAACCTTATATAAGCCAAAACCTTTATTAGAGGTGGGAGGCAAAGCACTTATTGTTTGGCATATTGAAAAATTAAAAAAAATAGGTGTGACTGAAATTATCATTAACTCTGCATGGTTGGCAGATATTTTGATTGGTACATTGGGAGATGGTGCTCAGTTTGGTGTAACAATTCGCTGGACCAGAGAGGATGAGGGTTTGGAAACCGCAGGAGGCATTATCAATGCTTTGCCTTTGTTGGGCGACGAGCCTTTTATTTTAATCAATGGTGATGTTTGGACCACATTTGATTTCTCTGCCTTACTTGATGTGAAACTTGATAAAGATTTAGCACATTTGGTTTTTGTTACAAATCCTGAACAACATCCTAAGGGTGATTTCACTTTGTTAAATGGTCGAGCTTATACTTTTGATCAAGAACAGCTTGGTGAAAATTTAACCTATAGTGGTGTCGCTATCATCAATCCTAAAATGTTTGATGGTTTGGAACATGGTAAACGACCATTGGCTCCATTGCTCAAACAAGGCATGTTGGATGGCAAGATTTCTGCAGAAAAGATGCAAGCGGCATGGGTTGATGTAGGGACTCCTGAGCGTTTAACCGCCTTAGATTTGCAAATTAGACAGGGTGTATATGCTTAACTGCATATTAACTCATCGCTAACTACTGTTCCACGGGCTAGAAATCGGTATACTTTCAGCTAATTTTTTAGAGATGTTATTCGATCATGCATCCATTTTTTCAAGAGTTAAAGCAAGGTAGCTTAAAGCTTGGCTTAGAACTGACTGATGAAGCTTTAGAATTGTTGTTGCGTTATCAAGATGCACTCGTCCTGTGGAACAAAGCATATAACTTAACCGCAATTCGTGATCCCAAAGAAATGTTGGTTAAACATTTGTTAGATAGTCTAAGTATTTTAAATGATTTACCTCAAGGTCGTTTGTTAGATATCGGAACAGGTGGTGGTATGCCTGGGATGATTATTGCATTGTGTCAGCCAGCGCGTCAGTGCGTGTTGCTTGACTCAAATGGTAAGAAAATTCGTTTTCTGAAACAGTTTATTGCAGATTTAAAATTAAAAAATGTCGTTGCGGTGCAGACGCGCGTAGAAAATGAAGACAGTATCAATGACCTTGGGCAGTTTGATGTGATTACCAGTCGTGCATTTGCTTCATTGACTGATTTTGTCGCTGCCTCAAAGCCTTATATGCATGAGAAAAGCATTATTGCTTCAATGAAAGGGTTGGTGCCTACAGAAGAAGTGGATGCACTGAAAGATCATTGGCAATGTGATATTGTAGAGTTGCATGTGCCGCGATTAGATGAACAACGTCATTTACTTTTATTAAAACAGATCTAAAACAGACAAAGGATTGGGGTTACCATGGCTCAAATTATTGCTATCGCAAACCAAAAAGGTGGCGTCGGTAAAACCACAACAGCCGTAAATTTGGCTGCCTCTTTGGCAGTATTGAAAAAGCGTGTTTTATTGGTCGATATGGACTCTCAAGGCAATGCCACAATGGGGTCTGGAATTCAAAAAAATGATTTATTGTATTCAGTTACTGATGTGTTGCTGAGTGAAGTTCCAATTGAAACAGCGATTACTAAAGCTGAAGTCGGTTATAAAGTTTTAGGTTCAAATCGTGATTTGGCTGGTGTAGAGCTGGCAATTGCAGAACAAGAAGGGCGTGAATTTATTTTACGTAATGCTTTGCAACAGATTGAAAAAGATTTTGATTACATTATTGTCGATTGCGCTCCAAGTCTCAGTTTGATTACAGTAAATGCACTGGCTGCAGTTGATGCTGTCATTATTCCAATGCAATGTGAGTATTATGCACTGGAAGGTCTTGCAGATTTGACACAAACCATCGATAAAATTCAACAAGCGCTGAATCCTGAGTTGGAAATTATTGGGGTGCTTCGAACCATGTATGATGCACGTAATGCATTGACTCGTGATGTTTCTGCCGAACTTGAACAGTATTTTGGCAAAAAACTTTATGATACAGTGATTCCGCGTAATGTGCGTTTGGCTGAAGCGCCAGCACATGGTTTGCCGATTATTTATTTTGAGAAAAGCTCTAAAGGTGCAATTGCATATTTAAATTTAGCAGCTGAAATGTTGAAAAAGAGTAAAGTGAAAAAAGGAAATAAAGCATGACCGTTAAAAAAAGAGGCTTGGCTAAAGGTCGTGGCTTAGATGCATTATTAGGTTCAATCCAAAAAGAAAAATTACAGCTTGAAGTTCAAGCTTTGGATCATGGTCAGTTAAAACAGATTGATGTCAATCAATTAAAACGTGGTGCATATCAGCCGCGTCGCTTTATTGATGAGCAAGACCTACAAGAGCTTGCGGCTTCGATTAAAAAACACGGTGTTATGCAGCCGATAGTGATTCGTCCAATTGAGAGTGCTGAAACACCTTACGAAATTATTGCGGGTGAGCGACGTTGGCGAGCTGCACAGTTAGCGGGTTTAACAGAAATCCCCGCAATTGTTCGTGATTTGACTGATCAGGTTGCGATTGCATTGGCATTGATCGAGAACATTCAACGTCAAGATCTTAATCCTGTAGATCAAGCTTTGGCTTTACAGCGTTTCCATGATGAATTTGGTCTAAGCCATCAAGAAATTGCGGATACGGTAGGTAAGGCACGTACAACCGTGAGTAATTTATTACGCCTATTAAGTCTCGATGATGAAATTAAAAATCTGATGCAACAAGGCTTATTGGATATGGGGCATGCGCGTGCCATATTGACCTTGAAAGCCAAAGATCAATTACAAATTGCCAAAATGGTAATTGATCGCAACTTATCAGTTCGTCAAACTGAACAGCTGGTACGTGATTGGAATACGCCTAAACAGGAAAAATCTAAAGACCCACTTGCACCTGATGTGCAGCAATTGACGCAAAAACTTTCGGAACGTTTCAGCGCCAGTGTAAAATTAGATTATAACAAGCAAGGCAAAGGGAAGTTGGTCATCAGTTATAACTCACTTGATGAGTTGGATGGTATTTTAAATATCTGTTTAGCAGAACAATAATTTTTTCATGATTGATTAATTTGGGGAACTAAAGATGTGGGAACTTGTTAAAGCCGGCGGTTGGTTAATGCTGCCATTGGTTTTATGTTCGATTTTTACAGTTGCAATTTCGATCGAGAGATTTATACGACTAAAACGATCTTTAGTTCTGCCTAAATCATTGATGCTGTATAAAGGACGAGATATTGATGAGGTTCTAGATGTTTTGGAACAGGATCAATCTGCGCGCCAATCAGCATTGGGGTATATTTTTAAAGATGCCGTGGATGCTTATTCTCAAGGTGAAGAATACGCGCGCGCGCAAATGGAAGTGACAGCTTCACGTGAAATCGGATATTTAGAAAAAAACATCAATTTCTTGGGGACTTTAAGTGCTGTTGCACCTTTGTTGGGTTTGTTAGGTACAGTAATTGGGATTATCGAGTCATTTTTAGTGATTGATTTGGGTTCAACTGCAAATCCAACCATGATGATTCCAGGTATATCAAAAGCGTTGATCACAACAGCCGCTGGGATGTTGATCGCAATTCCTGCTCTATTTGCTTATCGCTATTTTCAACGTTTGGTACAGGAATATGTGGCTGAATTAGAACAACAATCAACATTATTTCATGCAGCATTATTTTTTCAAAAACACCTTGAAAGTGCACAACGAAAAGCAGGTTAAGGCTGAGCTGGAGGTGTTTTATGAAATTTAAACGAAGAACGGTTGAAGATATTCATATCAACCTTACCCCATTGATCGATTGTTTATTGTTTATCTTGGTGATTTTGTTATTGACCACCACGTTTAATCAACAGAGTCGTATCAATCTGTCTTTACCTGATGCGCAAGGTGTTCCGCCAAAAGAATACAAAAACAAGATTGAAGTCATGGTAGACTCGACAGGTCATTATGCGGTAAACGGTCAGGCACTTTCCAGTAAAGAGTCTGCTGATTTAAGTACTGCGATCAAACAGGCAGCCAATGATAAACGTGATTTAATGTTTGTCATTGCCGCTGATGCGAAAGCCACTCATCAAGATGTTATTCGAGTAATGGATGTCGCAGGACAACTGGGTTTCGTCAATATCAATATCAGTACTAAAGTTCCATCTCGAGGTTATTAATTCGTGAATCAAGATTTTAAGGTTTATATTCGCCTATTGGCATATTTGAAGCCATATTGGGGGGCAGCCTTACTCGTTATTGTCGGATTTGGAATAAATGCAGCCACTGAAGTCTCAGTTGCTAAGTTACTCAAATATATTATTGATGCGATTCAAAGCGGTAGCCGTAGTGATCTTGATTGGTTTCCTGCATTAATTATTTTGCTTATTTTCTTTCGCGGTTTAGGTTTATTCATGGGCGGGTATTTCACCGCTGTGATTTCCAGAAGTTTGGTGTTTAGTATACGCCAAGAAATTTATGCCAAACTGCTCAAACTGCCTGCACAATATTATCTTGATAACTCATCAGGTCATATTACTGCAAAGATTATGTATAACGTTGAGCAGTTAACGGCAGCTTCATCAGAATCACTGAAAACATTGGTTCGAGACGGTACGATTACACTCGGTTTATTGGGCTATTTACTTTATACCAATTGGCGTTTAACACTGTGTATTTTTATCTTTATGCCCATTATTGGTCTGCTGGTACGTAAAGCATCTAAGCGTATGCGTAAACTATCGATTCAAGTGCAAAATACCATGGGTGATGTTAACCATATTGTGCACGAAACAGTAAGCGGTAATGCTGTTGTTAAAAGCTTTGCTGGTGAGGATAGTGAACAAGCTCGTTTTTACAAGTCATCCCAAGAGAATTTAAGACGCGGCTTGAAAATGGTCGTGGTGCAGAATTTAAATAGCCCACTTGTGCAATTGGTGATGTCGTTTGCATTGGGGATTATTATTTGGTTGGCATTACGTCCGCAAATTTTGGGTGATACTTCAGCGGGCGAGTTTGTTGCTTATATCACTGCAGCAGGTTTGTTGGCAAAACCAATTAAAAACTTAACAGATATCAATGAGAAATTACAGCGAGGTATGGCTGCTGCATATTCAGTGTTTGAAGTTTTAGATTTACCACAAGAAGAAAACACGGGTACAAAGACTCCTGAGCTACAAGGCAATATTAAATTTGAGCATGTCGATTTAACTTATAAAAATAATGTCAAAGCAATTGATAATTTATCATTAGATATACAATCAGGACAAACTGTCGCACTGGTTGGTCGTTCTGGGGCTGGAAAATCATCACTTGTTAATATGTTGGTGCGTTTCCAAGAAAAAAGCGCAGGTGAAATCTATTTAGATGATTTACCGATTTGTGATATTGAATTGACATGTTTACGTTCGCAAGTTGCGATGGTCAACCAACAAGTGGTTTTGTTTGATCGAACTGTTCGTGAAAATATTGCCTATGGTCAGTTGGAAGCAGCCACAGAAGAGCAAGTGATTGCTGCTGCAAAAGCGGCTTATGCACATGATTTTATCATGGCATTGCCAAAAGGCTATGATACGCCATTGGGTGCGCAGGGGCTTAGCCTATCAGGTGGGCAACGTCAACGAATTGCGATTGCACGTGCACTTCTTAAGAATGCGCCTATTCTTATTCTGGATGAAGCGACCAGTGCTTTAGACAATGAATCTGAGCATTTCATTCAGAAAGCCTTTGATGAAGCAATTTTAGATAAAAATCGAACAACGATTGTAATTGCACACCGTCTTTCGACTATTGAAAATGCAGATAAGATTGTGGTTATGGATAAAGGGCGTATTATAGAACAAGGTAGCCATGCTGAATTGTTGGCAAAACACGGCGCTTACTATCAGTTACATGAACGCAATTTTGAGGAATAACGGATGTCTCTCGCGCAAATCATTCAAGATGCTTGGAATAAACAATCCAAGTGGTTGATTGTACTGCGTCCGTTGTCATGGCTATATCAATTTGGTTTTGTTCTCAATAAACAGTTGTATCAATTTGGACTCAAAGAAACGTATAAAGCTCCAGTCCCGGTGATGATCATTGGAAACATCACTGTAGGTGGAAGTGGGAAAACTCCACTTTTGATTCAGTTGGTCAAATATTTACAACTTAATCAGGTTCGTGTCGGTGTGATTAGTCGTGGTTATGGGGGTAAGGGTCCATTTCCTGCACTGGTAACATTAGATTCCTTACCTGAAGCGGTGGGTGATGAGCCTTGTTTGATTGTGCAATCGACTGATGTGCCTATGGTGGTTGGCGCAAATCGCCGTGCAAGCATTGAGCTGTTGCTTCAGCGTTATGATTTGGATTTGATTATTAGTGATGATGGTTTGCAGCATTGGGCATTGCAACGACAGATTGAATGGATTGTTTTAGATAATAATCGAGGCTTAGGGAATAAAAAAATGCTTCCCGAAGGTTATCTGCGAGAACCAATCAGTCGTTTAAAGCAAAGTACAGTGATTGAACATGCGCAACAGCCACATTCACCATTGAACATGCATTTAGAGGTTGCCGAACCTTATTTGTTAAATCCTTTTTTTGATCAAGCTGAAGCTTTTGACCCCACGCTCGATTATTATGCGGTGGTGGGTATTGGGTTCCCACAGCGATTCTACAATACTCTGGAAAGTATTGGTGTGAGCCAATTTCAATGTCATGAGTTCCCAGACCATCATGATTATGAAATTGATGATTTACAATTTGAAGATGCAAATCCAATCATTACGACTGAAAAAGATGCGGTGAAATTACTGGCTTTATTAAAAGATCATCCTGAATTTAATCGCGAAATTTGGGTGGTTCCTGTCGGTGCAGTACTCTCAGAAGAATGTTATTTGCTCCTTAATCAACAACTCTCTCAGCTTGGTATTGATCTAATACAAGGTTAATTTGATGAAACATATTGTTATTCCTGCACGTTTTTCGAGTACACGTTTACCTGGAAAGCCACTTTTAGAAATTCATGGTCGTGCAATGATTCTGCGTGTCGTTGATCAAGCAAAAAAAGTTCAGGGGTTTGATGATCTGTGTGTAGCAACAGATGATCCACGTATTGCTGAGATTTGTCGTCAGGAGGGTGTGGATGTGGTGATTACAGATCCTAATCATCCATCGGGTACTGATCGTTTGAGTGAGGTTGCTCGAATCAAAGGTTGGGATGCAGATGATATCATTGTCAATGTGCAAGGCGATGAACCTTTACTCCCTGCACCATTGGTCATTCAAGTCGCAACACTGCTTGCCGAAAATCCACAATGTTCAATGTCAACACTATGCGAACCCATTCATCAGCTTGAAGAGTTCCAGCGTGAAAGTATTGTTAAAGTGGTCATGTCAAAATTTAACGAAGCGCTTTATTTTAGTCGTTCACCGATTCCGTATGAACGTAAAACTGAACAACTGAATGATCAAACATTACATCAATCTGCATATCGACATTTAGGTTTGTATGCGTATCGGGTGAAATTGTTACAAGAATATGTGACTTGGGATATGGGCACTTTGGAGCGTTTAGAGAGCCTTGAACAATTACGTGTTTTAGAGAATGGACATCGTATTGCCATAGATATTGCACAAGTCAATTTACCGCCAGGTGTGGATACACAAGCAGATTTAGATCGTTTAAATGCCTTAGATGTTTCTGTTTTTAAATAATTTATATTTAAGCTATTTGTTTTTTAGGTCTTTAATTTATGGATGCATCAAGTTCTCAGGTTTACCCTTGGCAACAACAAACATGGGATACACTGACTACACGTTTTCCCAAATTAGGACACGGTCTACTATTTTATGGTAAAAAGGGCTGTGGCAAAGAGGCTTTTGCACAGCATTTTTTGTCATGGGTTTTATGTTTAAATAAGACGCCACAAGGTGCTTGTGGTGAGTGTAGCAGTTGTCAGTGGTTAAAATCGGATACCCATCCTAATTATGTCAATATCACGACCGATGAAGAGAATAAGAAACAAAACGCGAAAATTAAGATCGAGAAGATCCGTGATTTACTACCATTTGTGCAACAGACAGTAGATGGTTGGCGCGTTATTGTGATTGAACCCGCTGAAGCATTAAATATTGCTTCAGCAAATGCATTATTAAAAACACTCGAAGAGCCTGGTGAACGGGTATTGATTATTTTGTTGGCGGATCATTATCTAAAGCTTCCTGCAACAATTCGTAGTCGATTACAGCATTTTGCGATGGATCGTATTACTCCTATACAAACAGAGCAGTATTTACAGCAACAACTTCCTGTAGAAAAACATGCTCAAATTCAGTTGTTGATGAACTTATCTAACAATATGCCTTTACAAGCACAGTCCCTTGCAGAATTGGATTGGCTGAATCGGCGTGGGGAATTTTTGCAAGATTGGTTCAAACTGGTCAGTCAAAAAAGCATGCCAATGCAGTTTGCTTCAAAATGGAATAAAGAACTGAGTTTTTATGATCTGATTCAAATGTTTGAATACTTGTTGTCAGATATAATTTGTGTCAAGCTGAATCAAGTTGTCAAAAATTCAGATTTAGTGTTTTCAGAGATTGCGACACAATATGATTTACAAACACTGTTCTCGATTTATGAAAACTTACAACAAGCGAAACTCAAAGTTGATCAAAATGTACAAACAAATCTAATTATTGATCAACTCACCATTCAGTTAATGAATGTGACATAAAATTTGAATATTTAAGGGGAATAATCATGCAACCACGTATGGGCGGTTTGATTCAAGTGAACATCGCTGATCGAGCAACTTTGCAGGCAAGCTATATGCCATATATTTTAGGTGGTGGTTTGTTTGTACCTTCAAAAACCCCAGTCAAAATGGGTGATGAAGTTTTTGTGCTTGCGGGCTTGCCAGATCAATCACAAAAAATTCCTTTAACGGGTAAGGTGATTTGGATCACGCAAAAACAAAATGGTATGAAGCCTCAAGGTTTTGCAATTCAGTTAACTGGTGAAAAAGGCGTCTATTACAAAATGGAAGCAGAAAAACTACTCGCTGGGAGTATGTCTTTGGATCGTCCAAGCTTTACAATGTAAGCCAATTTAGAATATTTAGGAAAGCCTGTGTTTGTTGATACGCATTGTCATTTAACCATGTTAAATCTTGAACCTTATGCAGGCGATTTGGATCTAGCATTACAGCAGGCACGGGATGCAGGAGTCTCTAAATTTATGGGGATTTCTGTGGATTTAGATGACCATATTGTGCTTGCTGATATCGCCGCACGTCATGCCGATGTTGGTTATAGTGTTGGGGTGCATCCTTGTGAAGATCCAGAGATGATGCAGCGCGCAACTGTAGAAAAACTTGTAGAACTTGCACAAACTGAAAAAGTTTGGGCACTGGGTGAAACAGGGTTAGATTACTTTCACAGCACCGAATTTATAGAAGAACAAAAACAATGTTTCGCACGACATATCCATGCATCGCAAATCGTCAACAAACCCGTAGTGGTACATACCCGTTCTGCAAAGCATGAAACTGTCGATATTATACGCGCTGAAAAGTCAACGCATGGTATTTTGCACTGTTTTACTGAGGACTGGGAAACTGCCAAAGCTGTTTTGGATTGTGGCTATTACATCTCATTTTCTGGGATTGTATCCTTTAAAAATGCACAGGATTTAAGAGATGTGGCTAAACAAGTACCACTTGATCGTGTTCTAATTGAAACAGATAGTCCTTATTTAGCGCCGATGCCTTATAGAGGAAAGTCTAACGAACCTAAATACGTTCCCTATGTAGCCAAAGCCTTAAGTGATGTATATGATAAAACACTTGAGGAGATGGCTTTCATTACCACACAAAATTTTGAAAATCTTCTTCGACAAAAGTAAAGCGCCACTGATTGATAAAATCATGACTAGAAGTGCGTCAATTTATTAACGGATAGAATTAACAAGAGAGTTTATCGGGTGAAGATGGATCGACAGGCTCAATTTAGAGCAAGAGAAGCTTTAATTTTTCAGGTTGCTGAACAATTGCTTTTAGAAAACGGTGAAGCGGGGATGACATTAGATGCACTCGCAGCGGAACTAGATCTAGCGAAGGGAACACTTTATAAACATTTTCAGAGTAAAGATGAACTTTACATGCTGCTGATTATTCGTAATGAACGCATGTTATTAGAGATGGTGCGAGACACTGAAAAAGCTTTTCCAGAGCATTTGGCTTTTTTTATGCTGCACCATTTACATCATCCTGAAAGAGCGGTGTTATTTCATCAAATTGAAGAACGTTTATCGACTACAGGACAAGGGATTTATCACTTGTTTAATGAGCTTTATCAGGTTCGCAAACAACGTCTTCGTCTGATTATTCGGATGACGGAAAGTTATTTGGAGTCCATACATAGTTTGATGTCAGTACGTGATTATTTGGCTTCGATTTGGTCAATCACACATGGCGGCGCTGCAATACTGAATTCAAGTTTTTATCAACGTTATTTGGGTTGTCGAGATACTTTGCGTGTGGCATTGATTGATCAAGCATTGGCGATTCCCAAACACCCACAAGCTTCAGAACAAGTGGCTTAACGGTTATGAAGCGTATGCCAACATCTCTCAACAATAAAGGTTTTACCTTGATTGAGGTGATGGTTGTCATTGTGATTATCAGCATTATCGCTTCATTGATTGTTTTAAATATTGACGGTGTTGATCAGCGTAAGGCGATGCAAGCACGTGAGATGCTATTGCTTGATTTAAAGCAAATCAATCGTGAAGCCAATGATCAATCCCGTATTTATGCTTTGGATTTTCATGCTGCAACCGATGTCGCTACCGCACAATATGGATTGGTCGAATATATTCCCATGCAGCAAGATCCAGTACAGCGTGTACGTGTGATTGATAACAAGCCTTGGAAAGATGTAACAGATTTTACCCGCCGAAATTTGCCAGATCAGGTTTCATTTTCTATTCAGCCTCAAGAGCATCAGTTTCGAGATGCCAATAATGCGGATTTATTGGGAAATAATGCACCTAAATTGATTTGGTTTGGCAATGGAGAAGCAAAACCTGTCATGATTCAAATGTATTATCAACAAAAACCTGTAGGTGGTGTGATTCGGGTAGACTATTTAGGTAAAGTCGATGAAGAAAAATAAAGGCTTTACCCTTATCGAAGTAGTCGTGGCATTGGCGATCTTTGCTGTTGCAGCAATGGCTTTGACTAAAGTTGCGATGCAATACACCCAATCTACAGCCAATGCCATTTTACGGACCAAAGCACAATTTGTTGCACAAAATGAAATTTCAATGATGATGATTAACCGAGAGTGGTTAACTGGAACAGCTTCAAAACAGATCACGGCTCAAGGTGAAACATGGCAAGTGGATAAAAAAGCAGAGTCTACACTGAGTCCTGATGTGCAAAAAATCGATGTGCAGGTCAGTTTATTTAATACTGATACAGGTAAAGTGGAAGCAGGAATCACCAATATGGTGTTTTATAATTATCCAATCAAAGAAAAATAGTCATGAACGTCGTCCAAAATAAAAACAATAATACTGTCAAAATGCAGAAAAGATCAGGCTTTACTTTGATTGAGCTACTTGTCGCAATTGCTATTTTTGCGGTGCTTTCTGCCTTGGGTTGGAAAATATTTGATTATTTGATTAAGGTCAAAGATCGTAATGTGATGCACGAAGAAAATTTAGGGCAACTCCAAGGTGCATATCAACAAATTCAGCGTGATACATTACAAATCGTGCCAATTTCAGCCCGAAGTGGTGAACAAGTTGAACCTGCATTGCGCTTAGATCGACAAAAACTATCATTTAGTAAAGCTGGTGTTACAGATCCTTTAAAGCAAGGTCTCTCACCTTATGAGCGAATAGAATACGGTTATGACCAGCAAGAGAAGAAACTATATCGATTAAAGTATTCCAATCTGAATCGAAATAGCTCGGAACAACCATTGTCGAGTGTCATGCTGACGGATGTAGATGCCTATCAAATTGAAATACTCAATCCAAATGAGTCAGATAGTTGGCCAAATGATTTAACTAAAAATGATAGCCAATTACCGCGTGGAATTAAAATGAAAATCACGATTCATGAAGTAGAATATGAGTGGATTTTTAGTTTATTGAATACTGATTTTTTGATAAAGAATAATCAAAATGGATAAATCATTTATACAATTCAAACCACAGCAAGGGATTGCCTTAATTACTATTTTAGTAATGGTGGCTTTGGCAACGATTATTGCTGCATCAATTGCAAAACATCAAAACTATACCAATGAAAGCACAGGCTTTTTAAAACGTCAAAGCCAAGCCTTGTTCTATGCCAAAAGTGCAGAAGCTTTTTATTCTGAGATATTGGTTCAGGATAGTGAGAATGGGAAAGAAGCTGACTACCTTCAAGAAACATGGGCAAAACCCATGCCAGCCTTTCCAGTGGAAGATGGTTATGTCTCAGGTGTTTTGGAAGATGAATCGGGTAAATTCAACCTCAATAGTCTATTAAACACTGAAGCTAAGCCGAATGAGGCAGCACAGAAATATTTCTCTAAATTGTTGGTGCGTGTGGGTTTACCCGCGGATAACGTTCAGGCAGTTATTGATTGGCAAGATCCTGATAATGAAACGATCGGCGCAATGGGAGCAGAAACAAGCTACTATCAAGGTCTCCCTAAACCTTATTCTGCTGCAAATCGTAAATTTGCCAGTATTGAAGAGTTAAAGTTGGTGCGTGGTTTTGAAGGTACCAAATATGATTTGATTGCGCCTTACATATCAGCTTTACCAGACATCAATACGCGAATTAATGTCAATACAGCACCTGCCATGGTTTTGGCAGCACTCAATGAAAAATTAGATGTCAATAGCATACAAACTGCATTAAATGCACGCCAAGAAAAACTTGAGTATTTTGCCAATGTGGGTGATTTGATGAAAATATCACCCTTTTATAGTTTGGATGCAACGGAAAAAACAGAAGCAGACAAAATTTTTGGTGTGAGATCGAATTATTTTAAAGCAAAAATCGAAGTCTTATTAAGCAACCGTAAGCGTCAATTTACCAGTCATTTGTTACGAAATGATCAGTCGCAAGTGTTTGTATACTCACGAAGTTTGGCACCTTTTTAATTGAAAGATTAAAAGAATTATTTGTAAGTTTATTATTCTAAAAGGATTTTTAAGGTTGTAAAAAGGTTGGTTGAGATATTTTATTGAATTGGATAAGCTCAATCCAAGCCAAAAAAGGGGATTATCCTTTTAGCTAATTGTAATGAACGAGAAAATTAATGCTCAGGGTTCGAGTTTTGCTTTATAATCGAGTTTCTTAACCGCTTTGTTTATAAAATTTGGCTCATGTTAATTCGTAAGTTATTTAAGTTTGAAAATGCACATATTGTGCGTAATTGCACATCAGATCGTTGTAAGCGATCTATACATGGGCATAGCTATAAAGTTGAGTTATTACTGAAAGCTTCAAAACTTGATCATGGTCAAATGGTATATGATTTTGGATTGCTGAAAGGAATAATCAAAGAAATTTTTGATAGCTTTGATCATGCGATTTGTTTTTGGCAAGAAGATAGTCCTGAGTATATTCAAGCGTGTAAAACATTTAGTGCGCGTTGGGTGGCATTACCCGTTTCACCTTCAGCTGAGCAGTTTTCACGCGTATTTTTCTTTCTTGCGCAACAGGTTCTAAAATCAACCATTACCCAGAATGGTGAAGGTGATGTTGAGGTTTATTCTGTTATCGTGCATGAAACAGATACAGGATATGCGCAAAGCTTTCAGGAAGATATTGAAAACACACAAATGGGACTGCTAAGTTTGGATAAAATTATTTTTTCTGAACAAGTTCAAGTTGAGTGGACAGACCCTGAAATGTATGAAAAATTGAAACAAGGTGTTCAATTTCAAAACCCTGAAGTGGATTTACAGGTTAAAATATAAATTGCGGTTTCAATCAAGAAACCCATTGAGATATAAATACGTTTTTTAGGAAATTAAAATTTAGGATGAAAGTTGATGCAATTGTCTGAACTCGAACAAACAAAACTAAATCAAGTTCGGTTAGATCAAAGTTGGAAAGAAGGCTTGGCTGATTTCCTATTAAGTCAGCAAATGGATGATTTGCGTTCTTTTTTAGTGGCTGAAAAAAATGCAAACAAAACCATATATCCACCAAGCTCGCTCATTTTCAATGCCTTAGACACAACGCCTCTTCCAAACGTAAAAGTGGTGATTCTTGGACAAGACCCTTATCATGGTCCTGATCAAGCGCATGGCTTGAGTTTTTCTGTACAAAAAGGGGTCGCATTACCTCCGTCTTTGCGCAATATTTTTCATGAACTGAATACCGATTTAGGTGTTCCAGTCTCACGTCATGGTGATTTGAGTAAATGGGCGCAACAAGGCGTGTTACTGCTTAATAGTGTATTGACCGTAGAGGCTGGGCAACCTACATCACATCAGAAACGTGGTTGGGAAAATTTTACCGATCATGTCATTGATGTACTCAATGAGCGAAGAGAGCAAATTGTGTTTATCCTATGGGGTGCATATGCTCAGAAAAAAGGACAACGTATCGATCAGAACAAACACCTCGTATTAAAGGCTGCTCATCCATCTCCATTGGCAGCAAATCGTGGTGGTTTTTTTGGTTGTAAGGTTTTCTCTAAAACAAATAATTACCTGAAACAACATGGCATTGAGCCAATCGACTGGCAGCTGGACGCATGACAAATTCTCCCGAAATAAATAACTATCACCCTGATTTGATTATCGAAGAAGCGCAAAATGGCTGGCGCATTATTCGGTTAAATCGACCTAAATCGCTTCATGCGCTGGATGAATCCATCGTTGCAGCACTGTTGAAGCTGTTTGAAGATTTTCATGATGATGATGCAGTCAAGGCAATTTGGTTAGATTCAACTACACCTAAGGCATTTTGTGCCGGTGGTGATGTGCGTAAGCTTCGTCAATTGGTGATTAACAATGAAGTCGAAACTGCCAATCAATTCTTTGAAACTGAATACGCTTTAGATTTATTGCTACATAACTATGCCAAACCTATTGTTGTTTGGGGTGAAGGTTATGTTATGGGTGGTGGTTTAGGCTTATTTATGGCTGCACCATTCCGTTTGGTGACGCCTTACTCTCGTTTGGCGATGCCAGAAGTGAATATTGGACTTTATCCAGATGTTGGTGCGACGCGATTCTTGGCAGATCGTGGTCCTATCGGATTATTTACTGGTTTAACAGGATCCATCATGACTGCTGCAGGTGGTTATGGAATCGGTTGGGCAACCCACATTTGTGATGCGCAACGTGATGTAGTGTTGCAAAAACTACTCGATATTGATTGGGATCATTATCCTGCTGGTGATTTCCGTGCTTTGGATGACACGCTAAATAGTTTACATCGCCCGGTTTCACCGGGTCCTCTACAAAACTCATTGGATGTAATCCATAGTGTTTGTCGTGGTGTAAACTTTGAACAAGATTATGAAGCGATCATTGGTTTAAGCGATGCACGCAGTGACTGGTTGCGCCAAGCCAGTGAGAACTTACAAAAAGGTTCTCCAAGTACTGCTGCAATTACATGGTTATTATGGCAATGGGGACGCCAAGTTCATTCTTGGGCTGAAGTATTTGAATTGGAAAAGCAAATTTCTGACTGGAAAATTCGTCATCCAGATTTTGTTGAAGGTGTACGTGCGCGTTTAGTTGACAAAGATCTGTCTCCAGAGTGGGAAAAGGTTGAATCAAGAACGTTAAAAGGCATTCTTGGACACAATCCGCCGAAAACGACTATTGAAAGTTGGAATGTACTATTGACTCAATATGGCATTACCTAGTCTAAAATGACTGAATTGCCGCAGCAAAATGTTGATGAAAAATGGATGCAACTTGCTTTAGAGCAAGCTGCATTCGCAGCTTCCCTTGGTGAAATACCTGTAGGTGCAGTCTTGGTCAGTCAAGGTCAATTAATTGGCATGGGCTTTAACCAACCGATTGCACAACATGATCCTACTGCACATGCCGAGATTCAAGCACTCCGGCATGCTTGTCTCAATATTCAAAACTACCGACTTCCTGAAGATACCACTTTATATGTAACGCTTGAACCTTGCACAATGTGTGTAGGTGCGTTGATACATGCTAGGGTACATCGTGTTGTATTTGGTGCAGAAGAACCTAAAGCTGGTTCGCTCATCAGTAGCCGAAGGTTGTTGGAGACAGGTTACTACAATCATATATTTGAATATCAAGGTGGATGTTTGCAGCAACAATGTTCACTTCAATTGTCTAATTTTTTTAAAATGCGTCGTGAACAAAAAAAACAATTCAAGCAACAACAAAAGACCTTAAATGACACATTAAAATGATCTAGAATACAGGTGTTTTTAATGACAATTGATATTGTCAAAAATAAGTGCGACAAAATATATGACCAGCATAAAAGGGTACAATAATGAATTCTATTCAAGTAAAACAAGAGTTTGATGCACCAGTTGAACAGGTATTTGACTTACTGTCGAAACATGCAACCTACAATGTGGCATTTGCGCCTGTACAAGTGGTACGTGTAAAAGATGCGGCTGATCCTGAACGTCCAGATGGATTAGGGTCGATTCGTCGTATGGGATTTGGTCCGATTAAACCAATTCAAGAGCAAATCACGTATCTAGATGTCAATAAACGTATCGAATATAAGTTGATTAAGAATCCACTCATCAAACACCATATTGGAATTATTGAGTTTGAAGAGCTTTCACCAAATAAAACCCGTGTTAACTATACGATCGAATTACAAGCACGTGCACCTTTTGTGAGTAAATTAATACTTGCACAGCTTAAACTAGCGATTACACTTGGCTTTAAGAAACTTGCAAAGTCTGTAGCTTAATTGGAAATACAATGACAATTCAAATTATCACGATTGATGGACCGAGTGGTTCTGGTAAGGGAACACTGGCAGCAAAACTCGCAGATCATTATCAATTTCATCTCTTGGATTCTGGGGCGCTCTATCGTTTGCTTGGGTTGTCGTTACATCAAAAAGCATTGTTGGATACTTTGGATGATGTGGATACACTTCAACAAAGCGTTACAATTGCAATGCATTTGGATATTGTGTTTAAGACGACTGAAACTGGTACAACTATTTTACTCGATGGGGAAGATGTGACCCAAACCATCCGTACTGAACGGGTGGGGGAATTTGCTTCAAAAGTTGCTGCAATTCCAGCGCTTAGGGCGGCTTTGGTTGAACGTCAGCATGCATTTGCTCAAATGCCTGGTTTGGTTGCAGATGGTCGAGATATGGCGACTTCGATCTTTCCACAAGCGCAAGCTAAAATATATCTCACCGCATCGGCTGAGTCCCGTGCAGCACGTCGTGTAAAACAGTTGCAGGGAATGGGGCTGGATGTTAAAATAAGCGACATTTTAGCTAATATACAAGCTCGAGATAAGCGAGATATGGAACGCGCAGTCGCTCCACTCAAGCCAGCAGTAGATGCTTATATCATCGATAGTTCAGAATTGAACATTGATGAAGTATTTAAACTGATGACTGATTATGTCGATACTCATTTAGCTAAGTAACGAATATTTAATTAAATATTAGCAAAAGCATAGCTTGATCAGTTTCATATGGACTATGTAGATGCTTAACTAAACCGGCCTTGTCTGATCCAAGACCGCTGACTTTTCTAGGTATATCATGACCGAATCTTTTGCAGCCCTCTTTGAAGAAAGCGAATCAACTCTTAATATCGACAAAGGTGCCGTTATTAAAGGTATCGTTGTTAGCATCGACTCTGACTGGGTTACTGTTGACACTGGCCTTAAATCTGAAGGTGTTGTTGCACGCTCAGAATTCTTAAACGAACAACGTGAACTTGAAGTTCAAGTTGGCGACGAAGTTGATGTTGTTGTTGAAGCGCTTGACAACGGTATGGGTCAAACAGTTTTATCACGTGAAAAAGCGAAACGTGCTGAAACTTGGACTAAACTTGAAAAAATCTTTGAAGACGGCGAAATCGTTACTGGTGTTATCTCTGGTAAGGTTAAAGGCGGTTTCACTGTTGACATCGGTCCAGTTCGTGCATTCTTACCTGGTTCATTGGTAGACACTCGTCCTATCCGTGACACAACTCACCTTGAAGGTAAAGAGTTAGAATTCAAAGTAATCAAACTTGATGCTAAACGTAACAACGTTGTTGTATCTCGTCGTGCTGTTATGGAAGCTGAATCTTCAGCTGACCGTGAAGCGCTTCTTTCTCAATTGGAAGAAGGTCAAACAGTTACAGGTACAATCAAAAACCTTACTGATTACGGTGCATTCGTTGACCTTGGTGGTATTGATGGTCTTCTTCATATCACAGATATGGCGTGGAAACGTATCAAACACCCTTCAGAAGTTGTTGAAGTGGGTCAAGAAGTTACTGTTAAAGTACTTAAATTTGACAAAGAACGTAACCGTGTATCTTTAGGTCTTAAGCAATTAGGCGAAGATCCTTGGTTAGCGATCATGAACCGTTATCCTAAAGGTTCTATCGTTAAAGCGCGTGTAACGAACTTAACAGACTACGGTTGTTTCGCTGAAATCGCTGAAGGCGTTGAAGGTTTAGTTCACGTTTCTGAAATGGATCACACCAACAAAAACATCCACCCATCTAAAGTTGTTCAGATTGGTGATGAAGTTGATGTTATGGTTCTTGAAGTTGATGAAGAGCGTCGCCGCATTTCATTGGGTATCAAGCAAACTCGTGCGAACCCATGGGAAGAATTCTCTAAGTCACACGACAAAGGTGAAAAAGTTTCAGGTACGATTAAGTCAATCACTGACTTCGGTATCTTCATCGGTTTACCAGGCGGTATCGATGGTCTAGTTCACTTGTCTGATATTTCTTGGAACGAACAAGGCGAAGATGCCATCCGTCGTTACAAGAAAGGTGATACAGTTGAAGCTGTTATCTTGTCTGTAGATGCAGAAGGTAACCGTATCAGCCTTGGTATCAAGCAAATGAACAGCGATCCGTTCAATGACTTCTTAGCTGCTAACGAACGCGGTGCGTTGGTTAAAGGTACAGTAACTGCAGTTGACGCTAAAGGCGCTACTGTTAAGTTAGCTGACGAAGTTGAAGCTTCTTTGAAAGCATCTGAAATCAACCGTGATCGCGTTGAAGATGCAACTAAATTCTTAGAAGTTGGTCAAGAAGTTGAAGCTAAAATCATCAATGTAGATCGTAAATCACGTTCTATCAACTTGTCGATTAAAGCGAAAGACGAAGCTGAAGAGAAAGAAGCAGTAGCTAACTTGAAAACAGTTGCAAATGGTCAAGACAATGGTCCTAAGACTATTGGTGATTTGATCAAAGCGCAAATGAACCACTAAGTTATTGTTAAGAAGTATTATTTAATGTAATTAATTAATATTTTTTATTCAAATACTGTAAAAGGTAGCGTAGTATATGATGACTGCGCTACCTTTTTGTATTTAAAAAGGATATTATCTAGTGTATGTCAAATAGCATTAAAATTAATGAGGTCTTAAATGACAACTGAAGCACTTAATAAGTCTGACTTAATAGAAAGAATTGCTCTCAAGAACCCACATTTGGCAGAGCCATTGGTTGAAGAAGCAGTAAAAATTATGATTGATCAAATGATTGCATCATTGTCTTCAGATGATCGTATTGAAATTCGTGGTTTTGGTAGCTTTGCACTGCACCACCGTGAGCCGCGTGTAGGTCGTAATCCTAAAACAGGTAAGTCTGTAGAAGTTGCAGCGAAAGCAGTGCCGCACTTTAAGCCTGGTAAAGCATTGCGTGATGCAGTAAACGAATCTGCTAACTAATAAAATTCGAATGGGGTGATTATGCGCTATTTCTTAGTTGCATTACTGTTGGTGGTATTTGGTTATGCTTTAGCATTAGTCTTACAAAACCCTGCTGAGCTACCAGTAGACTTGTTGTTTACACAGGTTCCAGCAATGCGTTTAGGGCTATTACTATTATTGACTTTAGTCCTCGGAATTGTTCTTGGATTGTTGCTTGGTGTACAGGTTTTCCGTGTATTCCAAAATGCTTGGGAAGTTAAGCGTCTTCGTAAAGATATTGATCATCTCAGAAAGGAACAAATTCAGACTGCGCAATTGGCTGCTGCTGAAGCTGCTGCAAATGCTCGTCATGAAAAGACGGTATTAGATATTCAACCTGAAAACAAGAATTCTAATCCTCTTTAATCATTATGCTAAAAAAGCGCTTTATCTCACCGGTAAAGCGCTTTTTGTTTTGTTATTGATTCCATTTGTTTTAGTTAAAATCGCACTACTTGATCAAGCGAAACACAGTAGTAACAAGCGTAGATACGAGAATAATACTGATCAGCGAATAATTTTTCCAAATTAAATACAAACCGACAGCGACACCGATAATTTTAGCAAAATCAGTCGATTCGTTGCCTTCAAAAAAAGTACTCAAGATTGCAATCGAAAAAAGTAAAGTGGTTGCTGCATCATTAAACAATTGTTCTTGCTGTTTACTGATCGAAAAATAATGATTAAATGCCAAGCCTGAGTAACGAATTAGGTATGTGCCACCTGCAAGAATCATAATACCAATTAAAATAATCATTTGTTGATTCATGTTATTTTCTTCCTGCAATTAGACCCAACAAGGACATGAGTATTGGGATTCCAGTTGGAAGAAAAGGAACTGTTGCTAAACTTATTATTGCACCTGTGATTGCGGATTTTCGTGTTGATTTTCGCTTTAATGCCTTGAATGTAAGTGCAAACAGCACTACAGGAAAAATCGTATCGATTCCTAAAAGTTTTGTATACTCTAGGTGGCTTCCCATAAGATAACCTATCAATACGCCTAAGGGCCAAGTCAGCAAAATTCCCATCCCACAAAGCCAATATGCACTACGTTTTAGAGTGTCTGATGATTGTGTAAGCCCGAATAATACACTCTCATCATTCATGATATGGCTTGCAAAAAACTTAAACTTATTATTTTCAATAAAATGGTGTACAGCTAAACCAAATGGGAGGTGGCGAAGATTGATTAAAAGCCCAGCAATTGCAGCAGTAATTGGACTGCTCCCAGAAGCGATCATGCCAATAAATGTAAATTCAGCAGCGCCTGCCAGTACGCAACTTGATAGAAGCAATGGAATCCAGATTGGCAGGTGATAGTTGACGGCAAGTGAGCCTAAGGAAACACCAATTAATCCTGTGGCTATACAAATAATCACAATAGATTTGACAAGAGGCTTAGGTAAGCTTTTAATTTCTTTATACTTCATCAGAGTCAGCCTGAATTTAGAGTGTAGGATTGTTCGATATAATGAACAGTCATTTGTTATAATAGTTTGATTATAATTGTTCGTCAAATCGAACGATCGTATTTTTTGAGTGAAATAATGACGATACCTATTGAAATCATTGCAACCAATTTACAAAGAGAACGAAAAAGTGCAGCCTTGTCCTTAGGAGAGGTTGCAAGACGTGCAGGCATCGCGAAATCTACACTCTCTCAGCTTGAGTCTGGACAGGGTAATCCTAGTCTGGAAACATTATGGGCATTATGTGTGGCTTTAAATATTCCTTTTGCTAAACTGGTAGAAGTACAAACACAATCATCGCAAGTTATTCGCTATGGAGAAGGTGCTTCTGTAACTTCTGAAATATCGAATTATCAAGCAGTCTTGTTAGCAACATGTCCACCGAATGCAAGACGGGATGTGTATATTTTAACGACTCAACCAGGAGAACCTCGTTGTAGTCAACCGCATCCTGTAGGGAGTGTAGAGCATATTATTATCATGCAAGGATCAGCGAAAGTAGGTTTGGTCAATGCTTATGAAGTTCTAAAAGCTGGTGATTATATGTCTTATCCAGCAGATCAAGCGCATATCTTTGAAGCACTCGAGCAAGATACACGTGCAATTCTAATTTCTGAACAGAGATAGTGCATTTTGCAATGTTAAAACTGGGTTTTTTAGTGAAGTCGGTTTTCTGCTTCTCCTAATCACTTTATAATGTGCCAAATTTTATGTGATGGAATGAAGATCCGTGAGTATTATTGTTGCCTTAGATGCAAAAAGCCAATATGACGCCCTAAAAATTGCTGATCAGCTCGATCCATCACTATGCCGTTTAAAAGTGGGTAAAGAACTATTTACTCATGAAGGTCCAAGTGTCGTTAAAGCATTGCATGATAAAGGCTTTGAAGTATTTTTGGACTTGAAATTTCATGATATTCCAAACACGACTGCGCAGGCAGTATGTGCTGCGGCTGACTTAGGGGTATGGATGGTGAATGTTCACGCTTCTGGTGGTCGTATGATGATGGAGACCTGTGTAGAGCGTTTAAAAGCAGGTAATTATTCTACACAACTGATCGCTGTAACTGTTTTGACCTCAATGGGGCGTGAAGATCTACGAGATATTGGTTTAGATATAGAACCTTTTGAGCAAGTGAAGCGTCTTGCCAAACTCACTCAAGACAGTGGTTTGGATGGTGTAGTCTGTTCTGCACAAGAAGCAAAAATGTTACGCCAAGATCTAGGTGCAGAATTTGCGCTTGTTACACCTGGGATTCGCCCAGCAGGTGCAAATGCAGACGATCAAAAACGTATCGTTACACCTAAACAAGCGATGCTTGATGGTTCGACACATTTAGTCATTGGTCGACCGATTACTCAATCGGCAAATCCAAGCCAAACACTTCAAGATATTCTCGCAACGCTTTAAAAAGTAAACCCTCTTTCAATATTGAAAAGAGGGTTATTTTTGGTTGCATTATAAAGAACATTTTAATCTAACGATGTATGAAAAACATTCGAAATTATAAATCGTTTAAAGTGCTGCCAATATGCTGACCGCAATTGGAGCAAGTACTGACAGGACAAAACCACTGACCATCGCATGTGGAATAAAGTCATTGCCGCAGGCTTGTTTTACCATGGGTAATGTGACATCCATTGCTGTTGCACCAGCTGAAGAAATTGCAGATCGTGGGTAACGCCATCCAATCATATACATAAATAAAATTGCAAATATTTCTCTAAATAAATCATTCATTAAAGCCACACTGCCTAAGTGAGCGTTCTTTAATTCTGTTACTACAATCCCTGTCATTGAATAGAAACCATAACCTTGCGATAACATGATTAAATCTCTCATACTGATGCCTTGTATCAAGAAAAATGAAGCAATTGCACCAAAGAGTGAGCCGATTACACATGCCAAAGGAACCAGCATGATTTTCCAATTTAACCAAGAACGATCCAGTGGTGAATAAGCTAAATCCAAACCGATCAATAGCATATAAACTAAAAGTAGGTTCCATGTACTGATATGTAAAGGTAAATCAGCAGCATGTGCAAATTCAGCCAGTGCATAACCGATTGCCAAAGCGATAAAGGCATAACTAATATTTAATAACGAACCGAGCAATAATTCAGCAGAGACTTTACCTTGGGCGGGTTTAAATCCAATCGCTTTAAACACGATGTAGCAACAGATAAAAGCACCCAATGATGTGGTTAATGCGATCGTCAGGGCGCTGGTTAATATTTGTGCAGGACTGGCAATATTGTGAATGGTCTGAGAAAATTCGATGGCAATCGCAATCAGTAAAATATAAGTGAAATAAGGTAATATCTTGAACGCGATTTTTTCAATAATTTGAGGAATTCTTCGAGCGAGAATAAATCCTAAAAACAAGCAAAATAATAGTTGGAAAATTAACCAAAGCGATTGCATAAAAAATAGATAGGCAGTGAAAACCTATCTATTATAGCGAAGCTTTTAAAAGCTGTTTGCAATATTATGACCTGATTTTCAAAAAAATTATGCGGCTTGAGATTTGGCTTGAAGTTTTTGTTTGTTTCCTAACAGTCTAAAATCACTCGGATTAAGCTTGCGTGTTTCTAACCAAAACTTCCAAGTATATGTAGGCCAAAGCGCAAAGTTTTTACCGCCATCCTGTTGATACCAACTCACACAACCTGACTGCCAAACGGTACCTTCAAGTTGCTTTTGAACTTTTTTATTAAATTGATCTTGAATTTCTGCTTTAACGACTACAGCTTGCGTTTGGGTTTTTTGCACCATCTGAATCAACTGTAAAATATAATTGACTTGGGATTCGATCATGAAAATAACAGAGTTATGCCCTAATACAGTATTCGGTCCAAGCAATTGGAATAGATTTGGAAAGCCTTTGGTAATGACACCATAGTAGCTTTCTGCGCCATCTTTCCAAGCTTGTTTTAATTCAAGACCATTTTCCCCATAGCAATCAAAAGATTTTAAGTAAATGCGTGGATCAGTAATAAAACCAGTACCATAGATTAAACAATCAATTTGGCGTGCTTTACCATCTTTCGTGATGATGCTGTCTTCCGTTATTTCTTGAATAGCATCAGTAATCAGTTCAACATTGTCACGATTGAAAGTTGGAAAATATTTATTTGAAATAAGGATGCGTTTACAGCCCATAACATAATCAGGAATGAGTTTTTTCGCTGTTTGTTGATCTTTGACTTGGAATTTAATGAAGGCTTCAGCAAGTTTTTGACCGTATTTCATGATTTGTGGTTTAACAATAGGTACTACACGCGACTCATTTGACCAATATAAACGGGCACGATGTAGTTTTCTAAACCATTCAAAGCGCTGAAATAGCTTTTTATCAAGTGTATTGTAGGCACGCTCATCGCGTGGGATTACCCAAGCAGGTGTTCGTTGTAATACGTAGAGATTTTTGACTTTGGCAGCGATTTCAGGAATGTACTGAATTGCACTTCCTCCAGTCCCAATAGAGGCAACATTCTTTTGATTCAGATTATATTTATGGTTCCATTGAGAGGAGTGAAACACTTCACCTTTAAATTTTTCAATGCCTTTAATCTGTGGGATTTGTGGAACATGCAGAGGACCAGATGCAAAAATAACAAATTGTGCATCAATTTGCTGACCATTTTTTAATGCTAAATGCCAATTAAACTGATCTTGGTCGTATTGTGCAGAAATCACTTCTTGGTTAAATTGAATATATTTTTTTAAATCATATTCTTGAATCAAATCTTGGATATAATCAAAAATTTCAGGTGCTTCCGCATAACGTTTTGACCAATCAGTTTTGGGGGCGAATGAAAGTGAGTACATGTGCGATTGAACATCACAAGCAGCACCAGGGTACTGGTTTTCACGCCATGTACCACCCACATCATTGGCTTTTTCAAGGATAATGAAGTCATGGATATTGGCTTGTATTAAGCGGATCGCCATGGCTAATCCCCCAAAACCTGCTCCAATAATTGCAACTTGTGTTGATTGTGCTTTTGCTTTAACCGCAGATGTTGTACTCATTTTTCTTTACTCTGAGTTTTCCAGTTTTGCATAGAATATAGAAATTGTAGAATTTGAAATATGATTGCGCTGACATGAAAATTGATATATTCGGCAATTTCCAAAAAGTTGACTTTGTAGTAAAAAGTTTGGGTGAAAATGAAATGATGATGAAATGAAGCGATCGATTCTCGGTTTAATGTATTTAATTCATGGTATGCGTAATGCGGGAATTGATGTTGACTCACGTCTTGCAAGTGTCGGGATTAAAGCTGATGCACTTGATCCGAGTTCAATTATTCATCCCAGTTTAGAGTGGGATATTCAGAAAATTATCGGTCAAGGTGTACAGCCTGAAACAGGTTTATTCATTGGTCAGCATTATTCTCTAGCAGGATTTGGTCCTTTATTGATGCTATTGGTGACTTGCAGTAATGTCGGTGATGCAATTCAAAATGGGATTCGTTATCAAGGTTTGACTTATCTGTATGGAGTACTTGGACTTGAAAAAGGCCATCATCAAATTGCACTGACTTATCAACCAGTGGATTTGGAAACCGAAATGGGTTTACTTCGGGCGCAATGTGAAATTTCAGGGACCTATAAATTTCTTGACGATATTTATAAAATGATGGGATTAACTGCACCAAGTGTCAGAATTGAATTACCGTTTCAGCAACCTCAAGATCCCAGTATTTTAAAACAATACCATGATTATTATGGTTCAGATTTACACTTTAATTGTGATAACGCTGCATTTTGGATTAATGAAGATGTGATGCAATTGCCCATACCTTCAGCCGATCCCATTACCCATCGGGTGTATGAGGCAAAATGTATTGCTGAAATTGAGCGTTTAAATGCTGAGGAACAGAAAATTGCTCCGCTGATTCAACGTGTCAATGATTATTTGGAATTACAACAAGGTGTTATTCCATCGATGGCTGAGGTTGCACAGGCTTTAAATGTTCCTGAGCGTACCTTGCGCCATCAGTTGCAACAATTGAATACCAGCTATAAACAGATTCGAGAGCAGTTAATTAAACATAAAGCTTTACGTTTGATTGAATATAAAGAGTATTCGATTGAAGTGATTGCCGAATTGTTAGGCTATTCAGAACCCGCGGCATTTAATCATGCATTTAAACGTTGGTTTGGACAAAGCCCGCGACAGTACGGTAAATAAACAGGTGGTGTTAAAATGAAATACAGTATCGAAATTATGCCAAAGTTTTATTTATCAAAAATGAATCTTCGATATACTTCCTTTAGCCTTTAAAAGTAACAATACGATATGTTATTAGATCAGAATAGAACTTCCTCAACAGCATTTACTCCCGTTTCACCTGCTGAGCGTTATGCCAAAGCATTATCCTCTGGGCAATTTTTACCAGATGACGCTCAAGCACAAGCAGTACATGAGCTGGAACGTGTATGGCAAGAGCTGATTAATCGTTATAAAGCTTCAAAAAAGGCTTTTCGTCGTTTCCGTCGCCAAACAGCGCCAAAAGGGGTTTACATGTGGGGTGGCGTTGGACGAGGAAAAACATGGTTAATGGATCAATTCTACGATTCCATCCCATTTCGTCGTAAAACACGCATGCATTTTCATCACTTTATGCAATTTGTTCATAAAGAACTTAATAAATTATCTGGGCAGCGTAATCCTTTGGATATTGTGGCAGATCAGATTTACAAAGAAGCGGTAGTTATTTGCTTTGATGAATTTTTTGTGTCCAATGTGACTGATGCAATGATTTTGAGTGACTTGTTCCAGAAATTGTTCACTCGTGGCATTACTTTAGTAGCAACTTCAAATATTGCGCCAGATGGCTTATACAAAAATGGTATCCATCGAGATCGTTTTATCCCAACCATTGAAATGGTGAAAACCCATTGCGTCGTTTTAAATGTAGATGCTGGGGTAGATTATCGTTTACGAGTATTGAAACAGGCACAATTGTTTAAAGCGCCGCTAACCGATGATCATAAAGTGTGGATGGCAAAACGTTTTAGTGCTTTGACAGCTTCACAGACGGTGTCGGAAGAACCTATTACGATTAATAATCGTATTGTTGAAACTCTGGGACATACTGAAGATGTATTATGGTGTGATTTCAGAGAGCTATGTATGAAGCCGCGTAGCCCATCTGACTTTATTGAAATTGCAAATATTTATAATACTGTTCTTGTGAGTAATGTACCGCATTTGACTGATTTGCTTTCAGAAGGAACACGTCGTTTTATTTATTTGGTCGATGAGTTTTATGATCGTGGAGTAAAATTATTATTAACTTCTGAAGATTCAATTATTGAAATTTATCAAGGTGAAAAGCTTGCCTTTGAAATTGAGCGTACACGTTCGCGTTTGCTAGAAATGCAGTCTGATGAATATTTACAGTCTGAACATCGTCTGATTAAAGGCAACAGTGAATTAGAAGTTGAATAATTGATTTATGTATGTAAAAAGCGATCTTGGTCAACAAGATCGCTTTTTTATGCAACCTATAGTCAAACCGCCTGATTATTCATACAAGTGATTTGGATGATTCGTTTATTTTGTACTTTTGAATCATAAACAGTATTGCTATCACGAGGCGACATGGATGTCGCCATGTTGAGCGGGGGTATTAGGATGTACCCCTCGCTCAACGGAAGATTTTTGTTACTTTTCATCTCTGAAAAGTAAAGTATCGCCTACGCAAAACAATTTAAACTTTAGAGCTAAAGCGTAGCAGTGTTAGCTTGATATCATTAAACAATATATTGATCGTTTTCAATTTTATTGATCAAGAGAAATGATATTCTACTGTATGAATTTTTCAACAGATTGACTATATAAATAAAACTTCAAGCTCAGTATTTTCCCATCCGCATAAGCTGATGGGAATGTATTGAATGGTTCTTTAGACACTTCGTCTGCAAAGATAGAAGTTAGCCCACTTGAATTTCTGTAGTAGGGTGGCGCACACGACTTTTATTCGGGGTTGCAATCAAATAAGCTAATGTAAGAGGACCTAGACGTCCAGCAAACATGAGACAAATTAAGGCAATTTGACTGCCTGCATGCAGATTTTCAGTTATTCCTCGCGATAAACCAACAGTACATGCTGCGGAGACGGCTTCAAATAGTAAATCTAAAAACTTTTTATCTGGTTCAAGGATCAATAAAGTAAAAAAACCAATCAAAATCAAAAGAGATGTGATGGCTATGACTGCAAGGGCTTTAAATGTAGCTTGATGAGAAACAGAATGACCAAAAACTGTAATTTCATCTGAACGTTTTAAAAAAGTGATGACACTTAAAATCATAATGATAAATGTACCCACTTTAATCCCACCCGCAGTACTGAGCGACCCACCACCAATAAACATTAGCACCATAGTGATTAAGGTAGAAGCATTGCTCATACTGCTGACTTCCAAACTGTTAAAGCCTGATGAACGAGGAACAGTTGCATGAAACCATGCGTTAAGTGCTTGGTCACCAAAAGACATAGGTGCAAGTGTGAGTGGATTAGATGCTTCAATCGCCCAAATCACGATAAACGCAAACAGATTGAGCCCAGCAATGGTCGACAGAATTAGTTTGCTGTTGGTTGAAAGTTTCTTCCAGCGTTTGGCTTTCTTAATGTCCATCAATACAACAAAACCAATACCACCAATGATATATAGCATACTGATGGTAAAGGTCACCATGTACTGATCTGAGAAACTCATTAAGCTGTTGGGGAATAGTGAGAATCCACCATTGTTAAAAGCAGAAATACTATAAAATAGGGCATAGAAGAAAGCGTGTTCTAGGTCGTAATGATGCGACCATGCCATGGTCAGAATACCCGTACCAATCGCTTCAAAAAATAATGAATAGAGAAAAACACCTTTAACAGTAAAAGTTGCTCTTGCTAAACTGGTTTGCCCAATGGTTTCTTGCGCCATAATTTGCTGTTTGAGCCCAATCTTGGACGATAGACTTAGTGCAGCGAGGATTGCGAAGGTCATAAATCCCAGACCACCACATTGAATCAAGATCATGACCACCACTTGACCGAAAGTGGTCAATGATTCACCGATATTGACGACGGAAAGCCCTGTGATCGTTACTGCGGATGTCGCAGTAAAGAGGGCATCCACCCAAGTCAAATCACCTTGATGGGCAAAAGGAAGTTTGAGCAACACTGTTCCAATAATAATAAAACTCAGAAAACCTAAAGCGAGTAAGCTTGGAGGGCTGAGATTGATACTGTTGTGTTGCTTGTTGATCAGTTCTTTTTTAGATAAACGCATAGTTATAACTATAAGAAGCGAATCGAAAATTGTCTGAGCATTTCTACAGGTCCTTCAAGAATTAAAATGTCTTTTTCCTGTAAAATTGTGCCTGGTGCAATATCATAGAGAACATGAGATCCACGTTGTAACAATAAAGTGGTGAGTTCTGGGGTATTTTCCATGACAGTTTGAAACTGAGCGCCTTGTAAGTTCGCACCAATTTCAATTTTTACGATATAACGATCATTATTGAGCGCCATATAGCGTCTGACCATCGGATAGCTTAAAGACTGGGCAACACGGATTCCCATATCTTCTTCAGGGTGAATGATTTTACTGATTCCCAAATGCGATAAAATCATGTGGTGTGATTTAGATTTGGCTTTGACAAAAATCTTTTCAATACCCAGGTTTTTGAGATGGAGCACGCACAAAATACTGGCTTCAATATCTTCTCCAATTGCAACTACAACAGCATCGCAATTTTTGATATTGAGTTCATCTAAAACATGTTCATCTGTTGCATCTGCAATGACGGCATGACTGATTTTATCTGCAATGTTTTCTACATTTTTCTTTAATGTATCAATACCAATCACATCATGGTTTAAGTTGGTGAGTTCAAGCGCAACAGCTTCACCAAAACTACCTAAACCGATAACAGCGAACTGCGCCATTCTACAAAATCCTTATCTCAGCACTGAAATTGTGTGAGCATTATCATCTTCAATTTTTATATATTTTATATTTAAAGTATTCAATCGCCAATCTCGAAACCTTGAATATAAACTGATATATGTAAATAAAACCTGAATTATGTCATAAAACCTTCAAATGAGTTAGCTATGCTCAGTCAAGGTATACAAAATTGATCTTCATCAAGATTTAGTTCTTTAAGTAAGTATAAGAAAATGGACGATAAAAAAATTTATAAAATACTCCAACATTGGTTCCCTGAATTGAAGCAAAGGGATATACCAAAAAAGAAGTATCGTAAAAGTTTTGAAGAGTTTCTGAATTGGATGGCTGCTGAAAAATTCGGCGGTCGTTTTCGTGCGTATTTGATGAAAATAGATCGCATGGAATTTCATGAAAATCAGATTGAGCGAAGTGCGGTATTTCATGAATATGCCGTTGATGGTCTAGGTATTCAAAGTACCATTCGTCAAAGAGCTCAACCTTTATTTGATCATTATGAATTGCATAAAGATGTTATTGGACGTTATTATAATGTGCAAGATCAAGTCTATGATATTGTATTTGAAGAAATATTAACCGAAGCAAAACAACATCAGCATGAGTTGCTTCTGATCTACGCTGAAGATTATTATTGGTTAATTGTTCCCAACCATGAGCATAAAATTGAAAAATTCTGTAAACATTTTAATAAACAATTTCATGATGAAGATGTCAGTATAGAGCACTATGCATTATTTGATTGTTCTAGATCGACTTGAGGTTTAAATTTGCTTTTCACTAAGCTAACAATAATATGATGAGAGATTATAATGCCACATAAAATATACCCACTTCTTCAAGCAACTGTTGCTGAATTAAAGACACAACCCATTCCAGTAGACGATGAATTCGATTCTTTTGATGAATGGATCAATGAACAGCATGATTTCCTACATTATTTTGAATTAAAAGATTATTATGATAATGGAATTGAAGATAACTTTTATTTTAAAAAGCATAATGTTGACACTGAACAATTGCAAAATGAAATTGAAAGTGCCGTTGGGGAACTCTTTGAACAATTTGAAGACCAAATCGATGTGATGGAACGTACAGAGGAAATCATTTTTGATGCGATTAAAAAAGTAGCCAACCAATACCAGTTATCATTATTAGTGGTTTATCGAGAGAATCCATATTGGATGTTGCTACCTACGCAAGATGAAGATCAATTAATTCAAATTGCAGATGCTTTTAATGAGGCATTTAATGATGATGGTGATTTAAATATGGTCGTATATTGAGTATAGGTCGCTTTATTGTATGATTGTTTTAAATATTTGATCTATACGTTTTAACTTCTTAAAACCCTTTCGACTATTAAAAAGTAAACTACGTGAAATTATAGCGATATTGATAGTTCTATCCTGCATTGCTAAAGAAGGAGATTGAGTAACTATTTTTGCTGAATGACGGTTCGGGAAAGAGTCATGAATCAAGCAAGTCTATTATTTTTATAAAATGGATATAAATAGCCCGTAAAGTATTACGGGCTATTTATAGGTTTCATTAAATTTATTTCAAGAAACGTTGATAACCGAGATTATTGGTAATTTCTTGGTATGGATAATTGATATTTTCCAAAGTCTCAATTAAACCATCTGGGTTTTGTACGGCATCTTCTGCATCCAAGCCAACCAAAACACGACCTTCAGCTGCCCCATGATTACGATAATGGAATAAGCTGATGTTATGTGTAGGACCCAAACGTTCAAGGAAAGTCAATAATGCGCCTGGGCGTTCAGGGAATTCAACTCGGAATAAACGTTCATTGGCAATATCTGCATGACCACCAATCAAATAACGAATATGCAGTTTTGCGACTTCATCATCAGATAGATCATCAACATCATAATGAACTTTCAATGCTTCATAGATGTCATGGCGTTCTTTTTCACCAAATTTCAAACTAATACCCACAAAAACCTGAGCTGCTGAAGCATCACTTGCGCGATAGTTAAATTCAGTGATATTACGACCTTGTAAAGCACGACAGAAGTTAAGGAAAGAACCTTTTTCTTCTGGGATCGTAACTGCAAAAATCGCTTCTTTACGTTCACCTAATTCAGTTCTTTCAGCAATATAGCGTAAACGGTCAAAGTTCATGTTTGCACCACAAACAATTGACACCATGTTCTTGCCTTCAAGCCCATGCATTTCTACATATTTTTTGATACCTGCCAAAGCCATTGCACCAGAAGGTTCTACGATACTGCGACATTCGTCATAAGTATCTTTAATCGCTGTACAGATTTCATCGGTGTTGACTAAAACAACCTCTGGCTCAACAATTGGTCCTGAAAGATCAGATTTTTGTAATTGAATCACTTCAAATGGTTTCTCACCAATCTGAGCCACAGCTGTGCCATCAGCGAATAAACCAACAGAAGGTAAAATCACGCGTTCTTTAGCTTCTAAAGCGGCTTTTAGACAGGCAGATTCATCATATTCTACAGGAATGACTTTGACATGTGGTGCGACATCTCCCAGATACGCTGCTACACCTGCAATAAGACCACCGCCACCAACCGCAACGAATACATATTCAACATCGCGCCATTGACGTAAAATTTCATTGGCTATCGTTCCTTGCCCAGCCATCACCAGTTCATCATCATAAGGTGGAATAAAGGTCATTCCTTCATCTGCTGCGCGTTGAATTGCATATTTATTGGCAACATCAAAAGAATCGCCGTGGAGAACCACTTCACCACCCAAACGTTTAACGGCTTGTACTTTAATATCGGGTGTGGTTTTGGGCATCACAATAATGGCGCGAATACCTAACTTTTGACCAGATAAAGCCACGCCTTGTGCATGGTTACCCGCAGAAGCAGTAATAACGCCACGTTCCAACTGAGATTTCGGTAATTGGCTGATACGGTTATAAGCACCGCGCAGCTTGAAAGAAAAGACAGGTTGTAAGTCTTCGCGTTTGAAGCGAATGTTATTGTTTAGTTTTTCACTAATTCGTGGCGCTGCTTCGAGTGGGGTTTCGATTGCAACGTCATAGACCGTTGCCTGTAATATTTGTCGAACCAAACGAGACAGCATGTTAATTTTCCATCTAACAGTTTAAAATGAGCATCCATTGTAACAAACCGTTGCACCTTTGCGTTTTAAAATTATGCAAAATGTGCAGGAAATTGAAATTTAATTGAGAGATGTCATGAGCCTTTATGCAACCCAGGATGAGAAAAAACAAGCTGCAGCCCAAGCCGCTTTAAAACACTTACCAAAAGGGGGCATTTTGGGTGTGGGAACTGGAAGTACAGTCAATTTTTTGATTGAGCTTTTGCCTCAACTTCAACTTGAAGCTGCGGTAGCAAGTTCTGAGGCGACTGCGCAACGCCTTAAAAAGTTAGGAATTGAGGTGGTTGATATGAACCATGTTGGTGGTTTAGATGCCTATGTGGATGGTGCGGATGAAATTGATCGTCATATGCATATGATCAAAGGTGGTGGTGCTGCACTGACACGCGAGAAAATTGTTGCTTCAATTGCAAAAAAGTTTGTATGTATTGTCGATGATTCAAAATGGGTTGAGCAATTAGGACGTGAATTTCCGTTACCAATTGAAGTGATTCCTATGGCACGCTCAGCAGTTGCACGCAAAATCGTCTCTTTAGGAGGTGATCCGACTTATCGTGAGGGTGTTGTTACTGATAACGGTAATGTGATTTTAGATGTTTTTAATTTGAATATTTTAAATGCGCTTGAATTGGAAAAGACCATCAACGATATTCCAGGTGTTGTATGCAACGGGATTTTTGCAATCAATAAAGCTGATGTTGCCATCGTTGCAACCAATAATGGTATTGAAGAGCGTACAGCGATCTAAATATTAGTTCTATTCCTGTTAAACCCTTCGTGGAGAAGGGTTTTCTTTCTTCTAGGGCATTGGGGTAAATTAAATTTAGAGTTATATGACAGCCACACTTCCTGAAATTAAAATTACTCATCATGCACGTGCAACACGTTTACGTTTACGTGTTGAACCATCTCAAATTCGATTAACTGTGCCCAAGTTTTGTACTCAACGTCAAATTGATGATTTTTTAAAACAGTCAGAACAATGGGTGATTGAAACATGGCAAAAACAGCAACAACATATTTCGCTTGTTGACCGAAGTTTACCATCTACATTGACACTATTTAATCTGCAACAACCACTCAAGATTATTTATCAAAAGCAAAGGCAAGCCTATGTTTTTGATGAGCAATCACTTACCATTTTGATCAGTGATCATCAAGCCGAAGTTTATTTAAAAAAATTTGTAATTCATTATGCTCAACAGCATTTGCCCAAGTACTTACAACAAATCAGTGAACAAACAGGTTTAAAGTATAAACAGTGTACAATTAGACAACCTAAAACCCGTTGGGGAAGTTGTACTTCTCGACATGATATTATGTTGAATAGCGCATTGGTATTGTGTGATTTACAGATCACACGCTATGTATGCATACACGAATTAGCGCATACTCGATATTTTGATCACAGCCCTACATTTTGGTCAGAAGTTTCGAAATATGATCCGAATTATAAGCAACATCGTCAAATTTTAAAAAATGGAACTTTACCTTGGTGGTGGAGCTGATCCAATCGTAAAATAAAGTGTAAATTTAAAAAAAATAGCGTTGGAAAGTAACATGGCAATAAAAAGAATCGTCAGTAATATTCAGGCTTTTGACCTGACCTTGGCACAAACATTTTATGCTGACTTTCTAGGCATGGATTTAGTCATGGATCATGGGTGGATCAAAACCTATGCCAATTATGAAATGATGCACCCTCAAATTAGCATTGCATCACAAGGTGGAAACTCAACAGTTGTACCTGATTTTTCAATCGAGGTAGATAATGTCGATGAACTGTATCAGCAGGCAGTGGAGTTGAATTTGATCATCACGTACGCGTTGACTCAGGAAGAATGGGGCGTAAAGCGTTTTTATGTCAAAGACCCATTTGGAAAAATCATCAATATATTGCAACATATTGAATCTTAGATTTATAAAATGATAATAGGATAGGTGTTCAATGCAATGGAACAAATTAGTCCCAGAACTAATCGTAAAAGATTTGCATAAAAGTTATCAGTTTTGGGTGGAACTTTTGGGCTTTACTGTTATGTATCAGCGAAAAGAAGAACAATTTATCTACCTTGATCTGGATGGTGTACAGTTTATGCTGGAACAACAACAGGAAGGGCAATGGCTTACAGCACAGTTAGATTATCCATTGGGACGAGGGATAAACTTTCAAATCGAAGTTGAACAGCTTGATGAGATTTTAAGTCGTTTAACTTTGGCTCAATGGTCACTGTTCAGTGAGTTGGAAGAATGCTGGTATCGTGCAGATGATGTAGAGCATGGTCAAAAACAATTTTTAGTCCAAGATCCAGATGGCTATTTATTACGTATTGTTGAGGTGCTTGGGGAAAGACCAATTTAACTTGATAAAGAATGAAATGCCATAAAAAAGATGCTTGGAACGATGATGAAGATCCGATATTTTCAACCACAAGATATGCTGCCATTGAGTGAACTTTTTTTAGAGAGTCGAAAGAAGAGTTGGTCATGGCTGGATTCTTCGAAATGGTAACTTGGAGATTTTGAGGTATCTACGCAAAATGAAATTGTTCTCGTTGCTGAAAATAATCAACAATATTTGGGCTTTGCTTCTATTTATCTTCAAGATAATTTTTTACACCATCTCTTTGTTACTCCAAGTTTACAAAATCAAGGTGTAGGCAACACTTTGTTAGCGTCGTCAGAAAAACTGTTTAATGACACAGGCTATCTCAAATGTTTATCTGAGAATAAAACTGCGCTGGCTTTTTATAAACACCATGCTTGGAAAGCAGTCAGTACAGGTGAAAGTGATGATGGTGCTTATGTATTGATGTCTAAAGAAAAAATTATAAAGTAGTCCTATTCACCCATTGTTTAATTTTATTGACTATTTGTTCGGGTTGCTTAATCCAAGCACTATGTTGATTTCCTTTGATGGTTTGGGTGAGATCTAAAGTTTCAACAATTGGCTGTTTGAAATAATGGCTTAAACCCAACATCGATGACATTGGTGCAAAGTCATCATCCTTTAAAGCAATAAATAAGGCTGCATTTTCAACAATCTTTTGCTGAGTGATGATGTGTTTATAATTTCCTGTAAAGACAACTTTTGACCAATCTCGCATTAAAGATTTGGCTTCTCGATTGCCAAAGGCAATTTTATACCCAGCAAAATAACCATCTTTTAAAATCATGGCATTGATAACACTAACCGCTTTTAAGATATTAATTTTGCCTTTTAAGTCCCAGTTTTTTAGCCCGATATTGCCTGTTGCTATACCAATAACTGTATTGTCATGGCTTTGGGCATACAATGTCGCCAAATGCCCACCTAAACTATGACCCAATAAAATAGGTGATTGAAGATTTGCGTCTAAGGCAACCTGTTCAAGTTGTGGAATAAAATCACGAATAAGATCGGCATAACCATAGTCAATTTGAGCAGATACATGAGGTGTGTTGCGTCCACAATATGGATAATCTGCAACAACGAGATTAAAACCATGATTTGTGAGTAAAGAAATTAACTTTTCGTATTTATTTATAGCCACCCCTAAAGCAGCCAATATAATAATGGTGTGTTTATTTTGTGGGTGAAAATAAAGCTCAACAAGGATAGGATGTTGTTGAAAATATATCGTTTTTTTGGTTAAGGTGTTATTCAACATTGGATTATTCCTTAAAAATATTGAGCTGAATCATATAGGGCAATCCTAATCTAGAAACCAAAGCTGTACGGGATTGAGGATGATTAAGCGATTCCTTATGTAAAAGTTTTTTGAAATGCGAATTAAATTGAGTTCGAGGATGCTGTATCAACACATCTTCAGCATATGTTTTTGAGAATCGTGCATAATCAGTGCCAATCACATCGCATGAAGTCGCTTGTTGTAGCAAGAGAGCCTCTATCGGTAAATCTTGATTAGATTCATCTAAATACCCATTCATATGTAGACAAATAGCTTCAGAAATAATCTTTGTTCTTGATGCATCATACTGATGTTTTAGACATAAACTTTCCGAACGTAAGGCGCTTTCATAAGTAAAGCAGTTACAAGAATATTGATCCAAATGCTCAACTAAACCTAAATCGTGCATTAAGCAGGCAATGACAAAACTCTCTTGGTCAAAATGCCAGTCTTTGCTATGTGCTATACCGACTCCCCAAAAAAAGCTACGCCAGGAATGGTGGAAAATTACTCGATCTTGTGTGTTTTCTAGCTCAGCCATTGCCTCTTTAACCATAGGTGTATCAGGGATTTGAACATCGTGTAATGCAAAATGAGTATGATTAACATGAGATTGTATAAAGGTTTTGGCGTACTTATACGTGTTTGGAAGTAAAGTCTGTTTGAGCAGGTTGATTTTTTCTTTAAAGCTTAGACTTCCTTGGTTGATTTCCATCCATTTTCGGGATCCGATCATAACAAGTTATTCCTATTGTTAATAATTAGAGTAATTGCTCTAATTTATTCTCTCTGAATTTATTGAGGAATACAAGAAGCTTTAAATCAATAGTGAGTGAAGCTGAGCTTTGTTCCTCGCGTGGATAAGCAACTTCTAATGGTTTTTGAATATAGCTGATGATATAAAATAGATGAGTTGTCTGATTAGAATAGGATAGGATTGAATCAAAGGCGCGATAAAAAGAGTATAAAATTTAGGTTTTCATCACATGAAGTAAATGAAACTCTTAAAAACAAATCAAATTACAAAATAATATGACTATTTTTAAGCATTAATTGGGCGTGTATAAAAAAATACTCTAAACTTGTCGACTTTCCGATATTTCCTATTTCTTATCATAAAGATATCAGACGTGAATTTTGCAGATACTCATTACTTTATTTTAATTGTACCCATCTGCCTGATATTAATGGGTAGTTTACTTCTGATTTGTCACTTCTTTTTTAAAGCACCTACATATTTATTTTGGTTGGGGATTGGTTATATTGTGCCATCATTTTCTTTGGCTTCACAAAGCTTTATGACCAACCAACAGTTGACATTAACAGCACCACTTTTAGGCTGTTTCTATTTACTCGGAGCTTGGGCAAGTGCTTATGCCATGGCATTACGCAAAGATGGAAACGCTCACAATCTATTGGCATTTGCTTTAATTGCTTTAACACTGCCGTTCATGATTTACTTTTCATATATTGATGAACAGCTTTGGATTAGAATGCTGATTTTAAATCTAGCCATTGCGACGATTGAGTCTTTGGTTTTGCCCTCACTTTTTAAAGATTATCAGCATCGTGACTGGCTTAATAAATTAGTAGATTATTCTTATCTTTTCATTGTTTTATATACTTTTTCCCGTAGCGTTATTGTTTACTTTTGTCTGCAAAATATTCAATCGAATATGCTTGTAGATTCTGCTTGGTGGCTCATGATGTTAGCTGCAAGTATTCTGTTGAGCTTATGGTTTGCGATTATTGTTGTTGGAAAACTGGTTCGGGATATCATTTTAAAATTGAATGATGATCGTTCAAGAGATCCACTGACACATTTGCTTAACCGCCGTGGGTTCTATGATGCTGCAAAAACAAGCTTAATTGATTTATCTCAAACACAATATTTTGTATTGATGTGTGATGTTGATCATTTTAAAAAAATTAATGACACCCACGGGCATTTGATTGGTGATCAAATTTTACAGAGAGTCAGTGATTTGGTCAGTCAAAATGTTGGAGAAGAAGACTTGGTCGGGCGTTTTGGAGGAGAAGAATTCATTGTTCTATTACAGGCTGCCGATACTGAACTTGCCTATAAAATTGCTGAGAAAATACGCATAAGTATTGAAAACGAGGTTTTTTCTTCTAAAAATATCTTATTAACAGCCAGTTTCGGGCTGGTTCAGTTACAGTATCGAAATTTAGCACTTGGTATAGAATCTGCAGATAAATGCTTATATGCCGCCAAACGTGCTGGTCGTAATTGTATTATCCAGGGCCAATGAATGCACGGATAATTAGAAATTAAGATTTGCAATGATATTAAAAATGATAAAAACCAAGTAAAACAGTTTAGAAAGCATAAACTTCCTGTCATACTACTGTCCAACAGAATGGATACTTTTAAATCGAGGTAAAAAACGTGATTTCAGTGGGTATTGTCGGTGGAACGGGTTATACAGGCGTTGAATTGTTGCGTCTTTTACTGCGACATCCAAATGTTCAAGTGAATGTACTGACATCGCGTACTGAAGATGGTCGTCGAGTAGATGATATGTTTCCTAGTTTACGTGGACATACGACACTTCACTATTCAGATTTAAAAATTGATGAACTAAAAAAATGTGATGTAGTATTTTTCGCGACACCGCATGGTGTTGCAATGCAACATGCCAAAGAGTTATTAGCATCAAACACCAAAGTTATTGATTTAGCAGCTGATTTTCGTTTGCAGAATTTAGCTCAATTTGAAAAATGGTACGGTATGCAGCATGCTTGCCCCGACATTTTAAAAGATTCAGTATACGGTTTGTCTGAGCTTAATCGTGAACAAATTAAACAAGCCAAGGTGGTTGGGAATCCGGGTTGTTATCCTACAACTGTACAACTGGGTTTAGCGCCTTTGTTCAAACAAGCTGCAACATTGGTTAAACCTGAAAGTATTATTATTGATGCAAAATCGGGTGTTTCTGGTGCGGGACGTAAAGCCAGTCTAGGCATGATCTATTCTGAAAATGCCGATAACTTCAAGGCTTATGGGGTTGCAGGACATCGACATCATCCGGAGATTGTCGAAGCACTTGAAAATATTTCAGGTCAACAAGGTGTATTTGATCACATCCTCTTTGTACCTCATCTGGTGCCGATGATTCGTGGTATGCTCAGTACAATTTATATTGATCTGACTGATGAAGGTGAGCAGGCTGATTTACAAACACTTTATGAGCAGTTTTATGCTGATGAAGCCTTTGTCGATGTAATGCCAGCCAACAGTTCACCAGAAACACGTTCAGTACGTGGTGCAAACCAACTAAGAATTGCGTTGTACAAACCACAACCGAAAAAGTTGATTGTATTATCGGTGCAAGATAATTTAGTTAAAGGGGCTGCAGGTCAGGCAGTACAAAATATGAATTTAATGTTTGGTTTTGCTGAAGATGCTGGTTTACAAGGTATCGGATTATTACCATAAAAAACGCTTTATAACTTCACACACATTTAACTTTGCGGTTAAATGTGTGTTTTGATGCGATCAATACTTTAGAGATGACGATGCAGAACACAGAAACAAATACCGCGTCACAACCAGCTCAAACACCAAAAAAACCTTTTCTAAAAGGCAATATGCCGTTGGTGATCGGGGGTGTCGTATTATGTGCGGGTAGTGTACTTTTAGGCTATACAGTTGGACACCGCCAAGGACTGACGGTTGTTGGTTTTGATGCAGACGCAGAACAATTGGTAGAAGTGGTTAAACAACAAAAAACGACACTGGCTACGTTAAATAAAAACTTAAATGCGACTGTACAAGAACGTGATGTGGCTGTTTCTAATGCCAATGATTTATTAGAAGCATTGAATAAAGCCAATGCAGAAAAATCACAAGTCGACGTGATGAGTGCAATTTACCGTGAAGTGTTAAAACAACGCGGTGGTTTAAGTTTAACGATTCAAAATCTCGCGGTTAAACCTTTGCCTGAAAATGCTTATGAATATCAACTTGATTTGATTCAAGTGAGTCCAAGACGTGCAACAGGTACAGTGGAAATTCGCTTAATTAGTGGTACAGAAGTGTTGACTGTGCCAATGAGTGATGCGAACTACAATTTTACGGATTATGAGCGTTTAACAGGTCGCTGGACGATGCCGAAAGGTTTCAACCCACAATTTATCGAAGTGCGTTTAAATGGTGCTACGCCAGTCATTAAGCGATTCAGTTGGTCACGCGGAAAGGCTGTGGACAGTGCAGCCGCATTTGCTGCTGAGGTACCTCAAGCAGAAGCCAATTCTCAATAAATCATAAGTATTTTGGAAAATATGCGAACTAATAAGCGTCAAATGAGTTTAAATGAAGTGAAATCATCGTTCCGTGATTCAGGATATGTAGATTGGCATTTGAATATTCGTGCAAGCCAATCTGAAGATCCTCATCACGAACAGGGGGATGTTGCTGTCCAAACAGCGCCCCCTGAAGTAAAAAGACCACCGATGTATTCAGTCATTTTACTAAACGATGACTATACGCCAATGGACTTTGTTATTGAAATTTTACAACAATACTTTGCTTTGAATCTTGACCAAGCCACTCAAGTAATGTTAACAGTACATTATGAAGGCAAAGGTGAAGCTGGCGTATATCCGAGAGATATTGCGGAAACAAAAGCCAACCAAGTAAATAACTACGCTCGATCTCAAGGTCATCCATTACTTTGTCAGATTGAGCCAAAAGAATAAGGGGGTTTCATGCTCAGTCGTCAATTAGAAGTTTCACTCCGTTTGGCTGTTAGCATGGCTCGTCAAAAGAGACATGAGTTTCTTACGGTTGAACATTTATTATTAGCTTTACTCGATAACGACTCAGCGGTAAATGCTTTAAAAGCATGTGGTGCTGAAATTATCAGTTTGCGAAAAGAATTAGAGGAGTATGTTGAGCAACATACGCCTAAACTCGGAGAAAACAACGACCAAGCCCCTCATCCAACTGAAAGTTTTGATCGTATATTGCAACGTGCAATTTTCCATGTTCAATCGAGTGGTGGTGATCGTACTGTAGAAGGTGCGGATGTTTTGGTTGCAATGTACTCTGAACGTGACTCTTTTGCTGTGTATTTGCTCAAACGCCACCAGATTAACCGTTTGACTTTAACTCAATATTTATCGCATGGTGCGCGTAAAGAAGAGATTCAAGTTGAAGAAGAATCTGATGATTTAGAAGGTGAATCAAGCGCTTCAGCAAATGCAGGTCCACTTGAGCTATATACCTTAAATTTGAATATTGAAGCGCAAAAAGGCAAAACTGATCCTTTGATTGGTCGTGAGAAAGAAATTGAGCGCGCTGCTCAAATTCTCTGCCGCCGTCGGAAAAATAACCCTTTATTGGTGGGTGACCCTGGTGTGGGTAAAACTTCAATTGCTGAAGGTCTTGCTTGGTTAATCGTGAATGGTAAAGCGCCAAAACCACTTGCCAATGCTGAAGTGTTTAGTTTAGATATTGGAGCTTTAGTTGCAGGTACTAAATATCGTGGTGACTTTGAGAAACGTTTAAAACAACTACTGAACGCTTTGAAAAAGAAACCCGATGCGATTTTGTTTATTGACGAAATACATATGATTATTGGCGCTGGCTCAAGTATGGGCAGCACGATGGATGCATCCAATTTGATCAAACCTGCATTGGCAAATGGAACTTTACGTTGCATTGGTTCAACGACTTTCCAAGAATATCGTCAAGTTTTTGAAAAAGATCATGCTTTATCACGTCGTTTCCAAAAAATTGATGTGAATGAGCCTTCTATCTCAGAGACAATCGATATTCTACGTGGGTTGAAAAGCAAATTTGAAGATTTTCATCATGTCAAATATGAAGATTCAGCTTTAGTGTCAGCGGTTGAGCTTTCTGCTAAATTTATCAATGATCGTTTCTTACCTGACAAAGCGATTGATGTGATTGATGAAGCAGGTGCGCAACGCCGTTTGAAAGCAGAACAAGATGATACATTGATCACAGTTGAAAATATCGAAGATATTATTTCTAAGATTGCACGTATCCCGCCTAAAACTGTTTCTAAAGATGATAAATCTGTATTGGAATATTTGGAGCGTGATCTTAAGCGTGTTGTATTTGGTCAAGATGAAGCGATTAGTGCATTAGCATCTGCGATTAAATTGTCACGTGCTGGTTTAAAAGCACCAGATAAACCTGTCGGTAGTTTTGTGTTTGCTGGTCCTACAGGTGTAGGTAAAACCGAAGTCACCAAACAATTGGCAAAATTACTCGGTGTTGAACTTGTGCGTTTCGACATGTCTGAATATATGGAACGTCATGCGGTATCTCGATTGATCGGTGCGCCTCCTGGTTATGTGGGTTATGACCAAGGTGGTTTGCTGACGGATGCCATCCATAAAAATCCGCATTGCGTATTGTTATTGGATGAAATTGAAAAAGCGCATCCAGATGTATTCAATTTGTTATTACAAGTCATGGATCATGGGGCGTTAACTGATAATAATGGGCGTAAGTCTGATTTCCGCAATGTGATTATTGTGCTTACCACCAATATTGGAGCCGAAAGTATTTCTCGTACCAGTATTGGATTTACAGAGCAAGACAACAGTAATGACAATCAGGAAGCAATGAAGCGTGCATTTGCTCCAGAATTCCGAAATCGTTTAGATGGCGTGATTCAGTTTAAAGCTTTACCTACAACCGTGATTGAATCTGTAGTAGATAAGTTCTTAACTGAGCTTCAAGCACAGCTTGATGACAAGAAAGTTGTACTTGAAGTTGATCAATCTGCGCGTGATTGGATGGCTGAAAATGGTTATGACCGTTTGATGGGCGCACGTCCAATGCAACGTTTAATCCAAGAGCATCTGAAGAAACCGCTTGCTGAAATGATCCTCTTCGGTGAGCTAGCAGATCATGGCGGTAATGTTGCAGTGTCTGTGAAAAAAGAGAATGGCAAAGCTGTTGGCTTAACACTTGAGGTTTTTGAGGACCAAACTGCTGAACCAGCATAATGATGGACGATGCTTAGCCTTAGTGATTTAGAAAATAACCCGCATTGATTGCGGGTTATTTTTTATTTGAATAATCTGTTTCTACAATCTTCATATTTTGCAGCCATGTTAAGAATAATGTTGGCCATTGCGTTGTTTCTGTATTTGCCTTTCCTAAACCCCAGCCATGTCCACCATTTTTAAATAAATGTAATTCATAAGGGATTTTGTTTTTATCTAAAGCGATTTGCATATCTAAACTATGTTGAACAGGTGCAATGCGATCATCAAGCGCATGTGCTAAAAATATTGGAGGAGTATGTTGATTCACCTGTAAATTGACTGAAAAAAATGCTTGTTTCACTGAATCATGATTTTTCCCCATTAAACTTTTATAAGCATGCGTATGATCTAAGGGGGCTTGCATACTAATCACAGGATAAAGTAAAGCGACAAAGTTGGGTTGAGCTGAGACTTGATCGATTGAATCATGAAGTGTTGAAAATTGATGTGACCATTGGGTAGCAAGCATACCTGCTAAATGTCCGCCAGCAGAAAATCCCAATACACCAATTTTTTCTGGATCAATATTAAATCGTTCTGCTTGAGCCCGAATGATGCGTATGGCTCTTTGTCCATCTTGAAAGGGCGCAAGAGTATCATTAGCATCCTGATTGGGCAATCGATAAACCAATTCAAAAACAGTAAAACCGTGTTGTTGTAGAAACTCTGATGTAGGTGTACTTTCTTTGGCAAGTTCTTCTCGGGCATATCCACCACCGCTGATCGTCATAACTGCAACATGGTTATTATATTTTGGTGTATATACGTTGAGATAGGGGGAGTTAATGTGGCTGACTGCACCATGTTTAATAACTGTATTTGGATTTTGTGTTGTGATGGATGTGTTTGTCCAAAGCGGAAGCGTAAATGTTGCTGCTTTTGTTTGTTGGCTGAAAAACAAGATCAGTAAGAAACCACATAAGGTATAGTGGATGTTCATTTAAGACGCCAAGATTTTAGAGATTATTATTTTATCGTATTTGTTTGCGTATAAAATAATCGATGGATGCTTTAATGTAGGATTTTCTTTTTTTAGTTCAACATAGGCAATAGTTGAATACTAAAAATTGAATCAGTCATCAAGGAAATTAAATTTATTGCTGATATTCTATGAAAATCACCTATACTTTTACAATATCAATTACGCTTGAGTAGAAATGGATATTGCATTTAATAAACTGTTCACCACGATTTTATTATTTTTAGTCACGGCAGTTACTGAAATTCTAGGTTGTTATTTTCCTTATCTCATTTTAAATCAAAACAAAAGCCATTGGTTATGGATACCTACTGCCTTAAGCTTAGCCGTATTTGTTTGGCTTTTAACTTTACACCCAGCAGCATCTGGGCGGATTTATGCAGCATATGGCGGAATCTATATTTTTTCGGCCTTAATGTGGCTGAGATTTGTTGATCAAGTTAGTCTCAGCCGTTGGGATTTACTTGGAGGATGTATCGTCATCATCGGAGCTTTGGTGATTATTTTACAGCCACAAGGGTTGATTCGCTAAAGACGTCCCGAATAGTTTGAATTTAAGATTTAGATTTTAGGTTAATGCGATCCCAATATTTCTAACTGAGTTATTTTACAAACTTCAGGTATTGCTTTCCGGTATTCTTGATAATCTTGAGTATATTTTTTAAACCATTTTTGATATTCAGGGTTCAATCTTAAATTTGCTAGATTGGGCTCATCTTCAAAAGAAGAAGGTTCAGTGCTGTTCTCATCTGAAAATTCTAATTGCTTTAAATACGAGAGTGCTTTTGCGGGTTGATTCAATAAGGCATAAAATTCAGCTAAAAATTCATTTTCACGCTGAGTATGCTTACGATTTTTATTGACCACTGTTTCAATTTTTTGTTGATTATCCCTTAACCATTTTTCAGCTGCTTTGGGGTTCTCTCTATTCAAGCCTTGGTAGTATTGCTGCGCAAGAATGATAAAGTTTCCAGAGTCAAAGGCTTGTTCAGGATTGGATAGATACTCAAATAAAGGCTTTTTGAGGATGTCCATTAAACGTTTCTGTTCTTCTATATCTCGATGATACTTGTATAGCAACATTAATTTATCACTTAATACAGCATAATAGTTCCTTTGATATTCTTCATCGTCAGGTTCAATTTGAATCAAGGTTTCAAACAATTGCTCCGCTTTAAGTAAATAAGTTAAACGAGGAGTTGGATCACTATTTTTTCGGTAATAAACAGACATTTGTGCATAGAAAAGTCCAAAATTATTCAATGCAATGGTATCTTTCGGGTCACGTTTCTTTAATGCAAGATAGGCTTGTTCTGTGAGTTCTTGAATAGGATGAGACTGCTCTGTGCAATGTTGATCAAGTAAATATTCAGCATAGCCAGAAGTAATGATCGCATAATTGTGTAAATAAACTGAATCGTTATAATCAATCTCTTCAGCTTTGAATAATTGTTGCACAGTGGGCTGTGATTTTTTGATTTGAGCTTTGATCTGAGGTTCTAGTTTGGCTAGTTTTTTATTTCCCAAAACCTGATCACTTAAATTTTCAATGGTTTCAATATCATTGTCACTGATCTCAGCGTAGACGATTGTGCAACTCAATGATAATAATAATAAGAGATTTTTTATTTTCAAGATGAATTCTTCACATTTATATTATTACAAATAATTGTATAGAAGCTCAGTTAAAACAGCAAAATTTGTTGTATTTGAATTAAAAAAGCATCCAGTAAACTGAATGCTTTTTATCGGTCATCCATGACTATTGAATAGGTGGATGCTGTAATTGGTTTAACTCTTTTTTACTGAAACCTCTTGAGATCAGTACTTTCTTAATTCCAGTAATCACATCTTGATCTGTAGTGTTCATCAACGCGGATAAGAGTTGATCATTGGATTTACAAGAGCAATCATTTTCAACACATGCAATCTGATTTTTATGTTCATTTTGCACAGTATCTTTAGCCATAAACAGCTTTTGCCAAAAACTCATAGAGCCTTCATACGCAACCTAACATAGTTCGAAATATAGACGTTTTTTTATAAAATTCAAGATGGCTGCTAAGGTAAATGGTCGAGTTATAGACTAAATTTGCCAATCATTGAAAATTTTCTAAGTTGCTTTTTTGAATTTAAATATAAGAAAATATGATATGTTGTTGATATAAATAAATATTATTAAGAAATAAAAATGCCATGAAATCTGTCATGGCATGTCATGGTTGTAATAAATTGTTTAAATCTTTTTAAGCAAAACCCCAGATTCAACATGATGGGTGTAGGGGAATTGATCAAACATTGCAAATTTAACAATTTTATGAGTCTTTGTGAGGGTTTCCAGATTGCTGTAAAGTGTATCTGGATTACATGAGATATAAAGAATCGTCTCGAAACCTTGCAATAATTTTAGCGTATCGTCATCAATCCCTGCACGAGGCGGATCGACAAAAACCGTATCAAATTGATAGCTTTGCACATCAATTTCTGCTTCTTGCAAACGACGGAATTCACGTTCACCATTATAAGCTTGGGTAAATTCTTCAGCAGATAGTCGTGCTACTTGAATATTATCAATCTTGTTTTGTTCAATATTCCATTGCGCTGCATAAACAGAAGACTTCGCTAACTCAGTTGCCAAAACACGATTAAAATTTAATGACAATGGAAGGGTGAAGTTACCATTACCACAATAGAGTTCAAGCAAGTCTTGATTGTCGCCATTCACTGCTTGGCAAGCCCACTGCAACATTTTTTGGCAAACTTGCGCATTAGGTTGAGTAAAACTACTTTCGATTTGTTTATACTGAAATTTTCTTTCAAATACCTGCAATTCTTCAACAACAAACTCATCGCTCAATACTAATTTTTGACCGCGGCTACGTCCAATAATTTTAATATTGAGTTTCTCAGCCAATCGTTTTGCTAAAACTTCCCATTCTTCATTCAAAGGTGCACGATAAATTAATGAGACCAGCATTTCGCCTTTCAGTGTTGCAAGAAAGTGCACTTCAAAAAGACGTTTGGATAAGATCGGATTGGCTTTTAGTTCAGCCAATAAAATTGGCATAAGTTGATTGATACTAAGATCTGCTATAGGAAATTCATTAATACGTGCAACTGTTTTTTGTTGATTTTCATCCCGTTCAAACATGGCATAGAACATATCGTCTTCTGTATGCCAAATACGAAATTCTGCACGCATACGAAAGTTTTGTTCTGGTGAAGCAAAAACTTCAAGTGATGGTGGATTAAATTCAGCAAACTGCGTTTGAATACGTTCAATTTTGGCATCAAGTTGTTGTTGATAAGATGAAGTCATATAAATCAGAAAAACGTTGGAATTAAGCAGTGATGATGGTATCAAAAATAGCTATAGATGGACACTAAATAACAGCCCATCTTACTTAATTTATTCTGCCTATAGATCAGACTCCGTGGATCATTTATTTTCAACACAGGAGTGAAATGCGGACTATCGATTGCTAAGGTGTTCAACCAAATAGTCAATAAACACCCTTACAGCAGGGAGTAAACCACGGCGTGAAGGATAAACTGCGTGAAAAATACCATGAGGTGCTTTCCAATCTGGCAATACACGGACCAATTCACCTGATGCAACAAAATCATTGGCAATCGTATCTGGAAGAAGTGCAATCCCACAGTTTTGACTGGCTAATTTTGCCAGCATCATCAAATCTGATCCCATAAGAACAGGATTGACTTTAATTTTTTTCTGTTGGTTCTGACCATCATGCAAAATCATTTGCTGATCCAAATGTTCATCGACCATACTTAAAATACGATGTTCAGTTAAATCTTCTGGTTTTTTTAGCATCCCAAATTCATTTAAGTAGGCTTGGCTTGCAAGAAGATGTTGCTCAATATTACCAAATTTTCTTAATACTAAACTTGGGTCATCATCTAAATTTGCACGTACGCGCAAAGCAAGATCAAAGCCTTCATTGATAATATCGACGCGGCGGTTACTGACCAACAGTTGAACTTTAATTTCAGGGTAGGCTTTTAAGAAAGCAGGTAAAATTTTGGATAATTCACTTTGGGCAACAGTAACGGGTACACTGACTTTAATCAGTCCTCGTGGTTGTTCGCTGAGATGATCGACCAAATCATGTGCAGATTGAGCTGCATTCATCATGACTTGAGCGTGGCGATATATGTTCATACCAATATCAGTCACAGCAAAATGACGAGAACTACGCTGAATCAGACGAACGCCTAATTTTTCTTCAAGATTATAGACTCGACGACTCAGCTTAGACTTTGGAATATCGGTCGCACGTTCAGCAGCACTAAATCCGCCATGTTCAACCACCAAACCAAAACAGTAAAAATCATCCAAATCAGTCAGCATGAGCCATTCCATTAATGCAACAATCTGGCATTTTTAACCTTAATTGTTGCATTGAGTCAATTGTGAAATTGTGAAAAAACAAAGAGTTTAAGCCGTACCCGCCATCAGAATAAATTGAACCTGTTTATATTCTTCCAATCTTAAAAGATCTTTGGTCGTTGGATGAGGAATACGAGAAAGATCCATATTGTCTGCCACATCAGCTAATTTGACAATTCTTGCAATTGGATTTTTTACAGCACGATAAGCCGCTTCGATACGGGATTCATTTTCTTTTTTGGTCAAGGCAAGGATGGCATCAACAATTTCTTGACTAAAACCAAGGGAAATTAAATCGACCACAGTTGTATCAGTATCTTCTAAAATATCATGCAATACAGCCACAATCTGCTGTTCAGAAGTTTTAACTTTAAACATTAATCTCAATGGATGGAAAATGTAGGGTTGTTGTCCTTTATCTTTTTGACCTGCGTGTTTACGAGCTGCTAAAGCAATCGCTTTTTCAATCGTTGACATAGTATCCTTATCTATCTTTTCTGTATTTATAAAAGGTTTTAACCCGTAATTTTGAACCTTCGATAGCATCGTCTAAATTCAGTGTTTAATTTTGCTAACTGGTTTAAAATACAATTTTATTTTGTTCTAAAGCGTATGCCATTTCAACTGATCACTCTAGAAAATTCTCAAGAAAATGTTACATGCCCCCATTGCAGACATCCAGTTATTGATTGGAATGAAGAGCAATATCTTCAACCCTGTGAACATACTTTGTTTATTGCGATGGATTTAGGTTTTGAATATATCTCAGATGCGTTTGAACAGACAATGCAACGTAGCGTGGATGAAATTCATCAACATGATGATCAAGGGCTTAACATCTTCAATGAATTGAGTCAAAGTACCTATGCAGATTATATCATTTTCAAAACCAGCCTAGGTGCCGTCGGTGCTCAAGAAATTTATCGCTATATCGGCTTTAGTGCTTAAATTTAATTTAAAAATACTCGATGTAGATCCTGATGAGCTGATTATTTCATAAATGTATGTTGGGAGATTTCTACTTCATCAAGCAGCCACTCAACAAATTTCGCAATCAATGGCGATTGTTGTTGTTCTGCATAGACAAAGTAATAGGCACGTGAGCCTTTGAGTTTAATATCAGAGGCAATCACTAAATCACCTGAGCGTAGTTCTTTTTCCAGCAATTTCTGTGGAATAAGTGCAACACCCATATGATGTGTAGCTGCTACAGCAAGCATTGAAAACAATTCATGCCTTTGTCCCTCTAAGGCAAAGGGATGTTCATAGCCATTCACTTCAAACCATTCTTTCCAAATATAGGGGCGTGTGGTTTGTTGTAGTAAAGGTAAAGTTGCTATTTCTTCCGCAGTCAAGCTACGACTTAAATGTCCTGAAGGTGCTTTTAATTTGGGGAAATACTTAAAAATTAAATCAGCTGAACAGACAGGTACCACATCTTCATTCATTAAAAAATGAATTTTTGCACCAGGCCAATTTTCGATTTGTTCGGGTGTTCCCGTATAAATGGCGGCATCAAAAATATGTTCACTGAATAAAAAGGGTTTGGTGCTGGTTTCAAGGTGAATGGTGATTTCTGGATAGACTGCATTGAACTTATATAGTCGGGGTAACAACCAACGTGTAGCAAATGTCGGAACCACACCAAGCTTTAATGTACCGCCTAAACCTTTATGACTGATTAAATCAAGCGTACTTTGTTCAATACCCAATAAATGAGATTTTATATTTTTATAATAGTGTTCACCTGCTTGGGTCAGTTCAACGCCATGTCGAGTTCGATTGAATAAATGTAGTCCCAAAAAATCTTCTAATTGTTGGACTTGACGAGAGATTGCGCTTTGTGTGAGATGCAATTCTTGTGCAGCAAAGGTATAACTCAAATGTTTCGCAGCAGCTTCAAAACAAATTAAAGATTGTAATGAGGGAATCATTCTACGCATATTCTTTCCTTGAATATCTTGGTTTATTTCGAAGTCACACTGAACATCTGCGGATGTCGTTTTTAGCAAAAATAATTCATCAACAATAGTTCCATAATTCTTAATATTTCTAAAAAGCCTATAAAAATACAGCAAGATGATCAGTTATTGAGTTTTATCTACAAAAAATATGAACCTACACTGAATTTATAAAAACATAAGATATGCGTAAATGGAATATCTGAATGAGAATTTATCGTTTGAAAGAATGATTTTTCACACATAACATCAAGGGCAAGAACACAAAATACATCAAGCAGAGGATGCGATGAATCAAATGGTCAATTCAGCAAAAAAACCACGTGTACAGTTTAATTGGCAAGATCCCTTTTTATTGGAACAGCAACTCACTGAAGAAGAGCGTATGATCCGTGATGCTGCCTATGCATATTCACAAGATAAATTGATGCCTAGAGTGCTTGAGCAGTTTCGCCATGAACAGACAGATATTTCAATTTTTCGTGAAATGGGGGAATTGGGGTTATTAGGACCTACAATTCCTGAGCAATATGGCGGTGCAGGGCTTAATTATGTGAGTTATGGTCTGATTGCACGTGAAATCGAGCGTGTGGATTCGGGCTATCGTTCAATGGCGAGTGTACAAAGTTCATTGGTGATGGTACCTATTAATGAATTTGGCTCAGAACAACAGAAGCAGAAATATTTACCAAAACTGGCATCAGGTGAGTTCATTGGCTGTTTTGGTTTAACCGAACCTGATCATGGATCTGACCCAGGAAGTATGATTACACGGGCAAAAAAAGTTGCAGGTGGTTATCGTCTGACGGGTGCGAAAATGTGGATTACCAATAGTCCAATTGCAGATATATTTGTGGTTTGGGCAAAGGAAGTTTCAGCGGAAGGTCATGTCGGTGAGATTCGGGGCTTTATTTTAGAAAAAGGTTGGGAAGGACTTTCAGCACCTGCAATTCATGGCAAGGTGGGTTTGCGTGCCTCGATTACTGGCGAAATTGTCATGGACAATGTTTTTGTTCCTGAAGAAAATGCATTTCCTGAAATTCGTGGTTTAAGAGGTCCTTTTACTTGCTTAAACAGCGCTCGTTATGGAATAGCATGGGGTGCAATGGGCGCTGCTGAGTTCTGTTGGCATACTGCTCATCAATATACAATGGATCGCAAACAGTTTGGTCGTCCTTTGGCAGCAAACCAATTGGTGCAAAAGAAGTTGGCAGATATGCAAACCGAAATTGCACTAGGTTTACAAATTGCTTTGCGCTTTGGACGTATGAAAGATGAGGGAATTGCTTCGGTGGAAGGAACTTCCTTAATTAAACGTAATAACTGCGGTAAAGCCTTAGATATTGCTCGTGTTGCTCGAGACATGATGGGCGGAAATGGCATCAGTGATGAATTTGGGGTTGCTCGCCATCTAGTCAATCTTGAAGTGGTTAATACCTATGAAGGTACACATGATGTCCACGCCTTGATTCTTGGACGCGCACAAACGGGTATCGCTGCTTTTTCTAATTAATTTATAAGTTTTAAAACAGGGATGTTGAATCAGCATCCCTTGAGGCTTTTTTTACCTTAAATTTCACAAAAATAAGGTAAACATATAAACGATAGAAGGATTCATCGTGAAAATATCTCATTATCTTTAACTATTCTACTTAAATACCCTAACTTCACTCCTAGATGGTACTCAATAAAAATAATAAAGAAAGCAATAGAGTAAAGATGAAAGATAAGCGATGACTCATTTGGGAAAATGAGGTAAAGGAAAAATGAACAATGAGGTTCAATCTGTTGCGATTACAGCAAAAGGCACAATGCCTTCGAATATTGGGACTTATGAAAAAATAGGACCCAACACATGGAAATGGGCATTGTTATTTGCATATTTTGCCATGGTGGTTGATGGCGTAGATATTATGTTGTTGTCCTATAGTTTAACCAGTTTAAAGGGTGAGTTTGCATTATCTACTTTTCAAGCGGGTGCTCTAGGGAGTGCATCATTAGCAGGAATGGGGATTGGTGGAATCTTGGGAGGGTGGTCTTGTGATAAGTTTGGTCGGGTGCGCACCATTGCAAATTCGGTGACCTTCTTTTCTGTAGCAACATGTCTATTGGGTTTTACGCAAAGCTTTGAGCAATTTATGGCATTGCGTTTTATTGGTGCATTAGGAATCGGTGCGCTATATATGGCATGTAATACCTTAATGGCTGAGTATGTGCCTACCACTTATCGCACAACTGTATTGGGTACATTACAGACTGGGCAAACAGTAGGCTACATTGTAGCAACACTTTTGGCGGGTGCGATTATTCCAGAACATGGTTGGCGGGTATTATTTTTCATTACAGTCATTCCTGCGTTTATCAATATTTTCTTACAACGATTTGTTCCAGAACCAAAATCTTGGCAGTTGACCAAAATTGATCAAATGCAAACGAAAAAGACGCCTGAAGTTGTAATTCGAGAAAAACCAAAAAGTGGCAGCATCTACAAGCAGATTTTTGCCAACTTTAAACATCGTAAAATGTTTTTACTGTGGATGACGACGGCATTCTTTTTACAATTTGGTTATTACGGTATCAATAACTGGATGCCAAGCTATCTTGAAACTGAAGTGCATATGAATTTTAAAAATCTAACCAGCTATATGGTAGGTTCATATACAGCGATGATTCTAGGCAAAATATTGGCAGGTTATCTCGCAGATAAATTTAATCGTCGAGCAGTATTTGTATTTGGTACGCTTGCCAGTGCGATTTTCCTTCCGGTCATTATTTTCTTTAATACACCAGACAACATTTTGTATTTATTGGTCACGTTTGGCTTCCTGTATGGAATTCCTTACGGTGTGAATGCAACCTATATGGCAGAATCATTCTCGACTGACGTTCGTGGTACAGCAATTGGTGGTGCATATAACATTGGACGTGTTGGTGCTGCAATTGCGCCAGCAACCATCGGATTTTTAGCCTCAGGAGGGACTTTTATGACTGCCTTTATTGTTATGGGGGCTGCATATTTTGTCGCAGGCGTACTTCCTGGATTATTTATTAAAGACCGTCAATATGATCCACAACAACAATAGTTATTGATCTAAACATATTAAGCGGCTTATGGCATATCGTAAATATAACGAATTGTTTGTAAGTCCGATTCAATCATGAGTTTGAGGGAGTGTTAATCACTCCTCGAATAGAGGCAAAATAAATGAGTGCATTAAAAGGAATTCGAGTTTTAGATCTCAGTAGAGTACTTGCAGGTCCGTGGTGTGGGCAAGTGTTGGCAGACTTAGGTGCAGAAGTCATTAAAATCGAACGCCCTAAAGTGGGAGATGATACCCGGATGTGGGGACCACCTTGGATGCTTAATCAACATGGTCAAACTACTCGGGAGTCAGGTTATTACCAATCTGCAAATCGTAATAAATCTTCTGTTGCCATTGATATTGCAACTGTAGAAGGTCAAAAACTGGTACAACATATTGCTCAAACCGCGGATGTGGTCATCGAAAATTTTAAAGCCGGATCATTAAAAAAATATGGTTTGGATTACGCAACTTTGAGCCAGATTAATCCAAAGCTAATTTACTGCTCAATTACAGGCTTTGGTCAAGATGGACCACGTGCTGAAGAGCCAGGCTATGATTTTATCATCCAAGGCATGTCAGGATTGATGAGTATCACGGGAGAACAAGAAGGTGAGTTGGGCGCAAGTTCACAAAAAGTCGGTGTAGCGGTTGTGGATATTCAAACAGGTTTATATGCAACCATTGCGATTCAAGCTGCGATTATTGCTCGCCAGCAAACAGGAGTAGGTCAGTACATTGATTTAGCACTACTCGATGTACAGGTTGCTGGTTTAGCGAATCAAGGAATGAATTATTTAAGTTCAGGTTGTACACCTAAACGGATGGGCAATAGTCATCCTAATATCGTGCCATATCAAACTTTTAAAGCGCGAGACAAAGAATTTATTATTGCCTGTGGAAATGACAAGCAATTTAAAGATTTGTGTATTGCGATAGGCAAACCTGAATTATTGGAAAATTCAAATTACCTTCGTAATCAAGATCGGGTGAAATATCGGCATGAATTAATAGCGATTTTGTCTGAATATTTCCTGACGCATGATGCTAGACATTGGGTAGATGCCATTCATGCTGTCAAAGTGCCTGTAGGTGTGATTAATTCTGTTGCAGATGCTTTACAAGAGCCGCAAATCCAATCTCGTAACATGGTTGTCAATATTCCACATGCGGATAATACTGACTTTAAAATGATTGGTTCACCGATCAAAATGTCAGGAACACCGATTCAATATCGCAAAGCTCCCCCACGTTTGGGAGAGCATACAAAAGAGATTTTAGGGCAACTCTATACTGATAATGAATTACAAGCATTTAAACAACAGGGCATTATTGATGGAATCGGTCTTTAAACACAGTTAAAAATACACAAATATTGAATGCACTTTGTGGTACATGATCAGCACTTCATCTGAGTTAATCAAAATAGCCTTTCTTCTAAAAGATAAAAGAAAGGCTGGAGAATACATATGATTTTGCTAAGTGAAGTAATTGTTGTTTAAGCTGTGGTTGGAAGTGTACGTTGTTGCATTAACACTTGTTGTGCAATATGTACTTCTTCTGCAGCTTTTGGGTTTATTGCATGCCATTGATCATTTGCATCTAATTCCCAAGCGCGAACATTGTCTTTTAGATAGCTGAGTAAACCATAGTCAATGATTTGCTTTTTAAGCTTTTTATCTTCGATTGGGAAGCAGGTTTCAACACGTGAAAACAGATTTCTGCCCATCCAGTCTGCACTGGCACAATACAACTCATCCTGACCATCGTTATAGAAATAATAAACTCGGGTGTGTTCCAGGTAGCGTCCTACAATCGAACGCACGCGAATATTTTCGGAAAGACCTTGTATTTGCGGTCTTAAACAGCAGATTGAACGTATGATCAAATCAATTTTTACACCAGCTTGAGAGGCTGTATACAATGCCGAGATGAGTTTTGGTTCAGTTAAAGCATTTACTTTAATGATAATTCTGGCTTTTTTACCTGCTTTGGCATGTGCTGTTTCTTGTTCAATCAAATGTAAAAGCTGTGCATGTAAGGTGAAGGGTGCATGAAATAATTTTTTCAGCTTTAACAGTTTCCCCATACCAGTTAGTTCTTGGAAGATTTTATGAACGTCCTCACAGATTTCTTCATGTGTCGTAAGTAAACCGTAATCGGTGTACATTCGCGCATTTCCAGCATGATAGTTTCCCGTGCCAAGATGAACATAACGTTTTAGTTTTCCAGCTTCTCGCCGTACAATTAAAATCATTTTGGCGTGGGTTTTGTAGCCAACAATTCCATAAACCACAACTGCACCAGCTTCTTGCAAAATATTAGCCACTGTAATATTGGATTCTTCATCAAAGCGTGCACGCAATTCAATGATGGCCGTAACTTCTTTGCCATTGCGAGCAGCTTCTGCCAACACTTGTACAATTTCTGAATCCGGTCCACTACGGTACAAGGTTTGCTTGATGGCAAGTACGTTTGGATCTTGTGCTGATTCACGCAATAAGTTAATGACGGGTTTAAATGAATCAAACGGATGGTGTAAAAGTACATCTTGCTTAGTCAGTACTTCAAAGATTTTATTCGAATTTCGAAGTGCTTTAGGAATAACAGCTTGATAAGGTTTAAAACGTAATTCAGGAATATCAAAATTGGTGATTAATCGGGTCAAATTAACAGGACCATTCACTTGATATAGGTGTTGTGGATCAAGATCAAACTGTTCTAAAAGATAATGATTGATTGAATGAGGACAATTGTCAGCAATTTCTAATCGAACCGCACGACCAAAACGCCGTGAGGATAACTCGTCTTTCAAAGCAACAGCGAGGTCATCAACATCTTCTGCGAGTGTCAAATCAGCATTCCGTGTCACGCGAAATTGGTAACAGCCCGTTGCAGTCATTCCTGGGAATAAATCGCTGATATGTTGCTGGATGATTGCAGACAGCAAAATATAATGTTCTTCGCCACCTGTCAGTTCATCAGGTAGACGCACCACACGCGGTAATGAACGTGGAGCAGGAACAATTGCCAATTCAATTTGTCGACCAAATGCGTCTTTTCCTTCTAAGGTGACAATAAAATTTAAGCTTTTATTGACCAGTCGAGGAAATGGATGTGCTGGATCCAAGCTGATAGGGGTAACCACAGGTTGAACTTGTTTAAAGAAGTAGTGCTTAATCCAATCCAGATGTTTTTCTAAGATATTGTGATATTGGATGAATTTAACGCCATAGTTTTCAAGTTCTGGTAACAGTATGTGGTTTAGAGTGTCATATTGCTCTTGAATCGCAAGGTGAGCACTTGCTGAGATTTGTTCAATGATCACTTCATTGGGAATGCCATCAGGCGCACTAGTAATGGTTTTGAAGTCAATTTGCTTCATGAGTCCAGCTACACGAATTTCAAAAAATTCATCCAAATTACGTGAAAAAATAATTAAGAAATTTAAACGTTCAAGTAAGGGATGATTTTTATCTTTGGCTTGTGCCAATACGCGTTTATGAAATTCTAGCAATGAAATTTCACGATTGATGTAGCTACTTGAACTGTGTTGAAATTCAGTTGAGGATAAATTTTTTGAAGCGGGCATGATCTGCGTCATTTGAAACTGTCTTAACGACCTTGATGGGCATAGTAAGTATTCTACATGACAAAATTGTTACAGTTAGCTAAAATATTGAAAATTATTTCAATTTTAACATATTTGTAAATTATTTTTAAAACGATACTTAAACAGGGGTTCTTGGGGATATCGCTTCAAAATCTTGTTCTATCAAACTGTTGAAGCGTGGAAATGTCAATTTTAAAATTGACATTGATCATTTTTAAGTTTTAGCTCATATACTTTTTCTGCTGAACTTAGTTTCATTTTCACATAATAGGGATTTCGTCTTTGGAATTCATTTTCAAAAATTAAACCACAGTTTTCAAGCATACCTTGCATGAGAAATTGCTGGGTTTTTTCTTTACCCATGCTGTCAGCAAACTGTTTGAAATTTTCGGATGTAATAATTCCTTCGAGATCAATGTGATCATGATACAAACGTATTTTTTCGATCACAGTATTTTGGTCAATTTGAACCGGTAATACACGTGAATCCTCATCACTTAAGGCATTTAAAACATCATCTAAATTTTTTGAATCCTTAATTTTGTAATTTTGTTCAATAAGTTGATTTTGAATTAAATAGTCATCCAATTCAGTTGCATAACTCTGGATGGATAAGCTCAGTAAAAGGGTTGTTATTGATGAAGATATTATTTTGAAATTCATTTGAATAATACACTTATTAAAAATATGGATTTATTATACTCAATCAAACAATATGTACCAGTGTTGTGACTTACTTTTATCAAAAGCTTACATCATTCACCTATGTTAAGGTGTTGGAAAAAAATGCAGAACTCGATTTGCTTCTTTTTCAAAATGCTTTAAAGCGTCTTGATCAGGTGGTTGTATATTGCACATACCTAAATTTGAGTTTTTTTCGACATCACAGGTGTATCTCCAATCACCGCGATGAAATAAACTATAATTTGCCGTTTTGTTTACCCTATAGTCATACACTTGGTTATGATCATCCCAAATCACAGTCATAGCATTGGTTTCACATTGATCCATATCAGCAAGTGTAGAATTATAATAAGTTAGTTTTTGATCGATAAAAAATAAATTGTATTGATAATCTCCAAAAAAATTTTCACATTTCGAATTATTTTTTTTCTTTGCTTTTATATTGATTGCGGTAAATTTATATCCATCTAGCTCAGCATCATATCGATTTGCACTATAAATTTTTTCTAAATTTTCTAATTCATCTGGGTAAGGGGATTTTAGTGTGTATGATTTGTAATTAGGAATTGATCTAATTTTTTGATTGTCAAAATAGCCTCTATATTTGTGAGTTTTAAAAAATTGATAAGGAGGAGGTTGATCAGGATTTAAAGCACCTAGAACCTGATCTCCTATTGTAAAGCCTAATTGATTTAAGGTTAATGTACCATATACACCTTGATAACCATTGTTTATAGACACAGGCTGTACTAAACGGCTGTGTTCAGAGGCTGCTGTTCGAATTTGTAAACTACCTAAAGACCTTGTTTGGAATGGAAAACTAACATTAAAGTTTTTAAGTTTGTATATAGCAGCAATAGATAAAGGAACATCAAATGTTAAAGTGTTTGAGTTGTTCGTTTTGATTGCTGTAATTTTGAGTTGTTTATATTTTTTTTCGATACAGGGTAATCCTAGAAAACCACATTTTTTTACTGTTCCAGTTAGACCTAATACACTGTAATTAGGATGATAGACGGCATAACCTTCAATCGGTATGTTTAGCATTTCATTTTTTTGTTGCTGACTCAATGTGCCAGATGTGTCATATAGATCAAGTGTTATGATTAAGTTTTTTGCATGTTGAATTGATGTAACTGTGATTAAAAAGCAACTGAATATAAATTTTTTCATTGTTAATACCATATTTACACGAACTCGAATATTCAATGATTTTAATATGATTTAATTTTAATAAACAGTTGTTGTAGATAAATGTAATAATTGACAAGCCCTAAATATTGAAACTACCCAAAAAATATGATCAAGTCATGGAAGTATAAAAACAACCTTCAAATCAAAATAAGCACCATAATTGGTGCTTATTTTATGGATATGATCTGATCATAACTTTAGAAAACTAATCTTTTTTTAAGTTTTCATTGATCAAGAATTCAACCAATGCTTTTTGTGCATGTAAGCGATTTTCTGCTTCATCCCACACCACTGCATTTTTATGATCCAACATATTTTCAGAAACTTCCTCACCACGATGTGCAGGAAGACAATGCATAAATAAACAATCAGGATGTGCTAAATCCATCAATTTTTCATTGACCTGATAAGCAGCGAAAGCTTTTTCACGAATTTTTTGTTCTTCCTCTTGTCCCATACTTGCCCAAACATCGGTGACTATGAGGTCTGCATTTACAGCAGCATCTTCAGCAGATTCAAACAGTTCAACACAATGGGCAAACTCAGAAAGAAATTCTGGTTTTGGTTCATAACCTTTTGGCGAAGCAATTTTTAATTTAAAACCCCACATATGTGCTGCTTCAATATAGGAGTTACACATATTATTGCCATCCCCAATCCAAGCCACTGTCTTTCCTTCAATTGAACCACGATGTTCAACAAAGGTCTGTACATCAGCCAATAACTGGCATGGGTGATGGTCATCGGTCAATGCATTGATCACGGGCACAGAAGAATATTCAGCAAAACGTTCGACAATATCATGACCAAAAGTACGAATCATGACGATATCAAGCATACTAGAAATGACTCGAGCTGAATCTTCAATCGGCTCACCACGTCCAAGTTGTGTATCACGAGATGATAGAAAAATTGCACTGCCACCAAACTGGCTCATACCAGCTTCAAAGGAGACACGAGTACGGGTGCTCGACTTTTCAAAAATCATCCCCATGACTTTTCCAACAAAAGGTTGGAATACTTCGTTATTGTGCTGTTTTCGCTTTAACTCTATAGCGCGTTCGATGATGCGATTCAGTTCAGCAGTGGATAAGTCACGTAAAGTAAGAAAATGTCGTAGAGCCATGGTTACTCCACAATAATTGTCTAGTCAAAGCCAATAGCGAATTGACCAACAATTCATTGTTGGTTGATGAAAATAAAAAGGAGAATCATCTAATATACTATATGAATATGAAAACGCAAAAAAATTAGACCTTTTGATGCCCTTGTAGGAAGCGATCTACGCAATAACTGATGCAATCGAGTATTTCTTGATCAGAATCTTTAATTTCAATCCCCATCAAGATTCGCCATTCTAAATTTCTAAGGATGCCAAAATAGAATTGTGCTGAATAAAGTGGATTTTCACAGACCAGTTTTTGGTTTTCTGCATAACGTTCTAAAGCACTGGCAATCGAAAGTTGGACTTGTTTGGGACCCTTTTCATGAATATAGAGTGCCAATTGTGGATCTTTTTGTGAGCGTTCAAAGATCAGACGTATAAATGCAATGTTATCGGGCATGATCATATGCTTATAGAAGGTGATTAAGGTATTAATTAGATAAGCCCGAAGATCATTACATGTTGGATTAAAGGGCATACAAACATCTTTAAAGAAAAGATCACGGCGATAGTCGCAAATTGCGGTAAATAGACCTTCTTTATTGCCGAAATACTTATAAATCGATGCTTTTGAACCACCCGCATGATTGACAATGTCATCGAGTGACACTGCATCATAACCATGTTCCAAAAAAAGTTGATTTGCACTAATCAATAATGCCAAACGACGTTCATGACCACGTTTTGTTTGTGGAAAATCACATCCAGAGGCTTCAATATGTGCTAAATCTTGGTTCATAAATTGCGAATAAAAAGTACGTTGTAATTATTATAGCAAAAATGTCAATAAATTTCTTTGTCAGTATTGATTTGTCTTGTTTGATTAGAAATTGTGCATTAAATTGAAAAAATGAATCAAAATTCATTTTTCTTTGACTAAAGTTTTAGAGTAATATACCTAAATGGTCATATGCGATTTACAAATTATGGCTATACTCAAAACTCAATAAACAAGTGACCACTGTGGAAGGGAATATGACACAACAAACGTCTGCAGGCTTAAGATTTAGACAAGCGCTAGAAGTGGAAAAACCATTACAAATCATTGGTACAGTCAATGCCTATGCCGCAATGATGGCGAAACAAGTGGGTTATAAAGCAATCTATGTTTCAGGCGCTGGGGTAGCCAATTATTCATATGGTTTACCAGATTTAGGGATGACGAGCTTAGACAATGTATTGGAAGATGTTCGCCGTATTACAGAACGTGTAGACACACCATTATTGGTCGATATTGATACAGGTTGGGGCGGTGCTTTTAATATTGCACGTACAATAAAACAAATGATTAGTGCAGGTGCTGCTGCTGTTCATATCGAAGATCAAGTGGCGCAAAAGCGTTGCGGGCACCGTCCAAATAAAGAAATCGTTTCTCAGCAAGAAATGGTCGATCGTATTAAAGCAGCAGTCGATGCTAAAACCGATTCAAACTTTGTCGTAATGGCACGTACAGATGCCTTACAAAAAGAAGGATTGCAAGCGGTTATTGACCGTGCATGTGCCTGTGTTGAAGCGGGTGCTGACGCAATATTTGCTGAAGCCATGACGGACATCACTATGTATAAAACCGTATGTGATGCAGTAGGTGTACCTGTACTTGCCAATATTACCGAATTTGGTGATACCCCGTATTACACCACTGAAGAGTTAGGTGAGCAGGGCATTAGCATGGTGCTATATCCATTATCTGCAACACGTGCAATGCAAAAAGCTGCACTCGAAGTTTTTCGATCTATTCGTGAAAATGGTACTCAAGTCAATGTATTGGATACCATGCAACAACGTAAAGAGCTTTACGAATTCCTTGATTATCACACTTTTGAAAATACTCTAGACAAGCTGTTCACGCAGGAGAAATAATAAAATGGCTGAAGGAAAAGTACTCACAGGCGCAGGATTGCGCGGTCAAGTTGCTGGTAAAACAGCACTTTCTACTGTAGGTAAAAGTGGCGCAGGTTTAACCTATCGTGGTTACGATGTGCAAGACCTTGCAGAAAATTGCCAATTTGAAGAAGTTGCTTATCTGATTTTCTTTGGTGAATTACCGACTGCAGAACAATTGGCTGCATATAAGGCAAAATTAAAATCTTTGCGTCAATTACCACAAGCGTTAAAAGAAGTCTTGGAACGTATTCCTGCTGATTCACACCCAATGGATGTGATGCGCACAGGCGTTTCAATGTTAGGTAATCTTGAAACAGAAAAGTCATTTGAACAACAGCAAGATGTTGCAGATCGTATTCTAGCGACTTTGCCTGCAATCATTTGTTATTGGTATCGTTTTAGCCATGATGGCGTGCGTATTGAAGAAAATACCGATGATGATTCAATTGGCGCTCAATTCCTGCATTTACTTCGTGGTGAGAAACCGAATGAATTGCATGAACAAGTGATGAATGTTTCGTTAATTCTTTATGCTGAGCATGAGTTTAATGCATCTACATTCACTGCGCGTGTTTGTGCATCAACCTTGTCTGATATGCATTCATGTATTACAGGTGCAATTGGTTCACTTCGTGGTCCATTGCATGGTGGTGCAAATGAAGCGGCTATGGAAATGATTGAAAACTGGACCTCTCCTGAACAAGCTGAGCGTGAAATGCTGGGCAAGCTTGAGCGTAAAGAAAAAATCATGGGCTTTGGTCATGCGATCTATAAAGACAACGATCCTCGTAACGGCATTATCAAAATTTGGTCTGAGCGTTTAGCAAAAGATGTAGGTGATACAGTACTTTATCCAGTATCTGTTCGTTGTGAAGAAGTGATGTGGCGTGAGAAGAAATTGTTCTGTAATGCAGACTTCTTCCATGCATCTGCTTATCACTTTATGGATATTGCGACTAAATTGTTTACCCCAATTTTTGTGATGTCTCGTGTTACTGGTTGGGCTGCACATGTCATGGAACAACGTGCAGACAATCGTATTATTCGTCCAAGTGCGGATTATACAGGACCAGAACTTCGTAAAGTTGTTCCAATCGCTGAACGTTCAGCTACCTAATTTTCAATTATTAGCATGTTTATAGATAAAGCCTGAATTCAGGCTTTATCTATGTATTGTTCAACGAAAAAACGATAATCTTTTTATCACCTCATGTGTTGATGAAATTTCTGCAACACAGAGTGAAAGGCTTGTTAAAGTCGCTTTTTGAACCGCTTGTGCACTCATTGCTCCAGCACCTAGATCGGGATGATCCATAGTGGCTGTACCATCAGATACAAAAATCACTTTATAATTTCTAAAATGTGCATCACGGGCAGTCGATTCACAACACATATTTGTTACTGTTCCTGTAATAATAAGCGTCTCAATTCCTAATTTTTTTAGATACTGATCTAAATCGGTGTTGTAGAAAGCACTGTAACGATTTTTTTTAATAACAAGCTCATCTTTTTGCGGTGCAAGATCAGGGTAAATTTCAACACCTTCGGTGTCATCTACCAAAGCTGATTGTTGATCTATCGGAGACCAAAAATCTGACATCAGCCCCATATCGCTTCGGTCTTTTTGATGTACATGAGTTGTATAGATTATTGTTAACCCTTTTTCTCTGCTTATCGTAACTAAACTTTTTATATTGGGAACAATTTCTGTTGCCATTGGGACCCACATGGATGCATCAGGTTTAACAAAATCGTTTTCCATGTCTATGATCAACAGTGCAGTTTTTTTAGGATTGTCGATTTCAAATTTCATTACTTTTCCTTAATTTATAAAGTGATTACGTTTTTACATCATTGGATCGAGAACAAATAAAAAGCATATAAAACGTTTATTTTTTATTTAAACTTAATTATTAGATCATGATTTTTAGAGGTAAATGATACTTTGTTAGTATAATTTTATACTTGATAACGTCCATCTGGGGGGAGATGTAATGAGTTTTAAATATGAATTTTAGAAAATTAAAAGCATATTCCTTGAGGAATCATGAGGATTCAATCCTTAACAACTTACAGGAAAGTAAGATGGATATGGATTTATTGTATGTTAAGAATGTTTTAATGACGCCAAATAAAATTGATGGATGATGATATGTTTATTTTATAGTAGTGCCTCCTAGGAGGCTTTACTTATTGAGGAAGCTGACCATTAGGGAAAAGAATCACAACTTCTTCACGTGTATACCCCTCATCAAACGGTAAGCTGAGAGATTCAAAAGTAATCAGAGCACCTTTATTTTTTGGTAATTCAAATGCTTGTTTAAGTTTAATGTTCGGGCTGTAACTGGTTAAGTTCATTGCTTTACTTTGATTTTGGGTATTCTGTACTGTGAATACTGAACTATATACGCTACTCAATGGTATCGAATCTTGAGACGTTGATGCATTTTGTTCGAGTAGATTTAGCTTAAAATCATCTACACCCAATGTTTTAAGTGGTTTAAGTTGTGTTTGAATCTTGGCAAGCGTTTGATTAAATATGGCTTGATCTTTAATCGCCATGAATCTTTCGTCATATTTGGGTAAATCGTAATGTTTTTCGTTCAGTGAATAACGGTAAACTTTAGGAACGGAATAGCTTGTTGAATTTTCAGCAACAAGAAGATTATTGGTCTTAGAATCATAACCGAGAACTTGCACAGTAATATTGCCGTAATCATTGGCTAAAGCAACAGAACTGAACACCAATAAAATGCTCGATGTGATTATTTTTAACATTTTTGCCTCATCATTTTTTAGGTAATAATAAAACAGGATCTTCAATATCATAACCTGTTTCTTCAGGAATACCGTAATATTTGACAATAACTAACATCTTATTCTGATTGGGTATGACATAATTTTGTGTGATTTTTATTGTTTTAGCATAGTGAACAGCCTGTTGATTGTTGCTTTTTAAAACAGGGGTGTTAACGCTGTATATGCTTTTGTATTCAGGAATCTTTTCTGATTGATCATGCCAAGCAGGAACGTATTGTGTTTGACTTTTCATGATCTGAATCTTTGCCGTATTGGCATTGCCAGTGAGCAGAGGTATCAATCGCTTTTTTATTTTCGCGAGGTCTTTTTCAAATTGAGTACCATCTTGATCATAATCAATTTGGTGAGTTTTAGGATGAACATAGAGGGATTTAACTTCAATCAAACGATCTGGTGATTTGCTATTTAACTGGTAATAATATAATTGTGCTAGGCGTCCACTTTCATCTTCAAAATGTCTGAGCAAATAAAGTTTTTGTTCTTTTGTTTCATAGCCGAGTACTTCAATATGTTGACCACCTCCCACAGTAGCATAACAATGTAATGACATTGTAAGAGTCATGCCGATGAATAAGTATTTTAAAAAGTGCATGAGTTGATATTCTTTTGATACGTGATTGTTATTTTGCATAATTTTTATCCAATTAAACGTAGTCTTTAAGTAATTCATGTGTTGTATAACTACAGACTTTATTTGTTCACTTTTTTCAACACCTGATTAAATTTAAAATTCGTTCTTTCTCTGCTTTTTTATAGAGTGAGGAATATGTAAAAATGTCGATATTTTTTAACCATTTATCCTCCTGTTTGGATGATGGAATGTGATAGGTGAGCATTTACTTGTAGATGTAAAATGACCAGGTACTGATGTTTTAAACTTAAATGTAATATGTAGAAAAATGATGATTTAAAACTTTATTTTGTTATCAGTATCCATCAATATTTGGGTTATAATCAATTGCTGTTTTTAATATGAAAAAGATATGGTTAAACAATATCTTTAGATAGAATTTAAGCTTATAAGAAATGATGCATATAGATAATCTTGCTGAAGAAAGTGGAAATATTAGTTTTGTAGAATATACAGCAACAGGGATATTCATCTTAAAAATTGAAAAAAGAAAATATCGTGGGACGAAAATACAATCACAAGTTTTTGAATTACACGATGATGTCCAAGTAATTTTTAATTCTTTGGATAAGGATATATATGCGGTATTCAATAAAACCAAGCAAATACTTTATTTGAATGACCAGATTCAATCAGTTGATCACTTTGATGCAGTATTGAATTTGCGTAAATCATTCAGTTTTAGCATGGCTGTTTTGTTGTTTACTCTCGTTGTATATCCTTTTTATCAATATTTTATGGATGGAACTATTTATTATTTTGATACGTTTATGCATTTGGCAATACTGACTTTGGTCAGTTGCTTTGTTTACTTTATTTTTGAATGTCTAAAATTAAATCGACAAAAAACCAGCAATATTGAAGCTTTGTTTCATATGTTAAAGCTACCTGTCTTGAGTAAAAGAACTTTAGACAGTTTAAAACTCACGAATTCATATTTCTATGAGTTCGATCAATTGTATGATTTAAGCTTAATCAATCAGTTGAGGCATGGTCGAAATGATAGAGAATTAAAAACTCAATTAGAGCAGCACACTCAAAAATTGGTCAAGTTTGGTTTAACTCAACATGAACTTGCCAAATTTAAAGTGGAATCCATTTCTGGAAGATTGGATCAATATATAATAGAAAAGAGGGAATCAACCACTGCATATCCTGATGCATTAACTGAAGTGAGATTTAATCTACAAGGAACAAATTTCTATAGTTATTTAGATGATTTCCACTTTGTTCAAGATACTGATGTAAAGATGATCATTTCACAACAAGGTGATTCAATAGGTCAATATGCTTGGTTGATTTATGATTATCATCAGTATTTAACCATAGATGAGGAGTTGCTACAGGTATTACAAAGACCGCGATTCCCACAAAGTGACCACGAAAAATATATAGAAACTTTAAGATTAATATTAGGTTTTATTGTTTTAGTTAGCTTTATCTTATTTGATATTTTTGCAGCCTGTGTTGCATTTATTATCAGTATAGCAGGCTATTATTATTTTCAATTTTGTTATGCTGTTTTCTTAAAATTTTCATTCAGCAAAGATATTTATGCTTATTTGGGATATCAATGCGTTGAATTATTTCAAACGGCAAATCTTAAGCAATTGAGGCAGGGCAATTTTAAACCTGTTCGTCTAACTTCAATTGCACGACCAAGTCGTACAGGATTTAACATCGAAAAAAGGAGATCATGATGATCTCCTTAATCAGATGGTTAGTTCTAGTTGTTTAAAAGCGTTCAGCGCTTGCTAAATTCCACATTCTAAAATAGAAATTTTCTTCATCTTTGTCTTCACAACACAATAACTCACCATCTTTCATCCAAAAGTGCAATTGAGCATAATTCTTGATTTCACGGTCATTAATACGTTGCGCAAGATGATGTGCTTTGATTTCAGCTGGGTGTTGTAAGCCTGCTGCAGCAATCATTTCAGCCAGTGCTTTTAAGGTGTTTTTTTGAAAGTTGAATACACGATCTGCTTTTGATGGAACATCAAGTGCTTTTTGGCGTTCTTTATTTTGTGTTGCGACACCTACTGGGCATTGGTTGGTATGGCAGCTTTGAGCTTGGATACAGCCAACCGCAAACATAAAGCCTCGTGCTGAATTGACCCAATCTGCACCCATTGCCATCGTGCTTGCAATATCAAAGGCGCTGATAATCTTACCACTTGCCCCGATTTTAACTTGGGAGCGTAAACCTGCGCCGACGAGGGTATTGTGAACAAACAGTAGACCTTCACGCAAAGGTGTTCCCATATGATCAATTAATTCAATTGGAGCTGCACCTGTACCACCTTCTGAACCATCCACAACGATAAAGTCAGGTACAATTTTGGTTTGTAACATTGCTTTGACAATACTCATAAACTGCCAAGGCTGACCAATACATAGTTTAAATCCGACAGGCTTACCATTCGATAATTCACGTAATTGCTGAATAAAGTACATCATTTCAATCGGTGTACTAAATGCTGAATGCGACGCTGGTGAAACACAGTCAACATCCATTGAAACACCACGTATTTCAGCGATTTCTTTAGTAATTTTATCTTTTGGCAGGATTCCACCGTGACCAGGTTTTGCGCCTTGTGAAAGTTTAATTTCAATCATTTTGATTTGGGGCAAAGCAGCTTGTTGCTTAAATTTTTCAGGATCAAATTTACCATCAAGAGTACGGCAGCCAAAGTAACCACTGGCAATTTCCCAAACAATATCACCACCTGGTTTGAGGTGATAAGGGCTTAGACTTCCTTCACCAGTATCATGATAAAAGTTGCCTTTTTTTGCGCCTGTATTCAAAGCCAAAATAGCGTTAGCACTTAAACTACCAAAGCTCATTGCAGAGATATTCATGATCGATGCGCTATAGGGTTGAGTGCATTGATCATTGCCGATACTGATTCTGAATGTATTAAAGTCAGCGGGAGTTTTAGGTGTCATCGAGTGAGTTAAGAAACGATAATCTTCTTGATATACATCAATAATTGAGCCAAAGGGTTTGTCTGCATTTTCATTTTTGGCACGTTGATAAACAAGACTTCGTTGTGCACGTGAAAAGGGTAAAGCATCATTATCAGATTCAATAAAATATTGACGGATTTCAGGGCGTATATCTTCAAAGAAAAAGCGAAAATGTCCCATCAAAGGGTAATTTCTTAGAATAGAATGTTGTGTTTGAATAATGTCGGCAAAACCTATCGCAGCAAGGATCGAGAAAACAACCCATGCTAAATTCAGAACGGTGTCTGAAAAGAAATAATAGATATAATGACCTTCATTAAAAAAAATAATCCAAGTTAAAAATAACGAGAGAAAAATACAAATAAACCAAACGGAATAACGGGAGAAAAATGTATTTAAAAGTTGATGTCGAATTGCTTGCGCAGGGCTTGCCATGTTGGAATATCTCTTTCATTATCTGGTGTTAAGTTGCCTAAATTTACAAAAGAGCTCAAGTAACGATTTGTTAGGCTTGAGAATGGTTCTAGATTAATACAGGAATGATTTCTTTTTTTGAAGATTTGAGGTACTTTGCCTATATTGTGTGTCGAATAATGTATCGAAAATAAAAAGGAATCGAAAATGTTTGAAGAGTTTCTGACAAAATTGTTAAACCCTAGTATCAGTTTTTTAGCCATTTATGTTTCTGTGATTGTTGTTATTGCTTATATCGGGCTATTGTTCCAGTTTTTTAAAATAAAGAACCTAAAGCAGGAAAACGAGACATTAAAGCATCAGTTAAGTTCCCAAGCTCACTCAAAAATCAGCTTAAGCAAACATGAGGGAATTATTTCTTAAAATTATGTTGAAAGTAAATTGATAGAAATAAAGCCTGAATTTTCAGGCTTTATCTAAGCGTTGCATTGTTAGAGCTAGATTGCGAATTTTATTCGTCAGTGGGAACAAGCATCAAGATAGATTCATTTAATAAACCTGCAATATCTTCTAAAATTTCTTGTTCAGATAAATGCTGGTCTAAAGGTATAGCGAGTCCATCTGCAATCTGTTTTAAAAATGGTGTAAATACAGTAGAAATACAGATAGATTCACCATTTGCCCAGAACAATAGTTGATTGTTTTGTTCAAGATAGATCAATCTTGATGCAGGTTCGATTTGGAGTAAGTAACCTTGCTCAAGTACTTCTTCCAAATCACCCGTCCCAATTGCTTCCGCATCTGGAATATTTTCAGGATATTTAGGTTCAGCCATTAAACTCATAATCGCGTCTTCTAATACATCAGATTGATTTAATTGAGCCAATAATTCTGTTTTTAAATACTCGAGTTCAGCTTGAGTCACTTGCCCAATTGGGTTTTGCTTATGTCGTAATACATCTAGTAAGGGATTACGTAAGCGTTGGTCTTCTACAAACTTATCACTTACACGATCCATCATGTCGGCAATATTTGGCATACGGAAACCAAAAGAGTAGGTGAGGCATTCGTCCTCTGCAACACCATAATGTGCTAAGCCTGGAGGTACGTAAAGCAAATCTCCGGGTGCTAAAACTTCATCAAAATTGATCTCTATATTGGGTAGCAACTTTAAAGGTTGTCCTTCGACAAACTCAGACTCGGCATCACACATTTGCCCCAACTGCCAACGTCGATGTCCAAAGCCTTGTACGAGAAAAACATCATAAAAGTCAAAATGCTGACCGACTGAACCACCTTTAGGTGCGTAAGAGACCATGATGTCATCACGGCGCCATTGAGGAATAAAAGGAAATTTCTTCCAAAGTTCTGCCAAGTCGAAAGAGTAGTGATCAACTGCTTGAACCAATAAGGTCCAAAGTTTAGGCATTTTTTGAAAATCACCTTTGATGAGAGGGGAGATTTTTACTGACCATTGATTTGGGTCTTTGTCTTTTTGTTTGATTAGGCGTGCAGTGATGTTTTTATCAAGTGCAAGCTCCATCACGTCATCAGGTACTAAAATCTCAGCAATTTCAGGAAGTGCGTTGCGGACCAATAATGGTTTTTTTTGCCAATATTCTGTGAGAAATTGTTCAGCAGTAATTCCACCAAGAACATCTAAAGGAAGTGACATGAAAATAGCCTAAGCAAATTTGAATCTATAATGTGCTATTGTCTTATGAGATGAAAGTCGGTGCAAGTATTTGTAATTTTATTCAAAATATATTGATATAAAATGAGAGTTATCCATACTTTCCTAAAGTAAAAAGTCTGTTATCAGCTATGATTAAAAAAACTACAATATCTTTGAAAAGTCTTTCGATTTAAAAGAAAGTTTTCAATTGGATTGATGGATATGGATTTGTTCTGATTTCTTATTATTTTGATCCCAAAAAGTAATAGCGCACAAAACGCTTCCAGTATTATGCGCATATCGGCAACTTATTATCAAAGGCAAGCATGTGTCTTTGCCAGCTTGAGTAGTCGATGAAACACAAGTGAATGACCTAAGCGAAGCTGAATTAAATCAAAAGATAGTAATAATTTCATCACAGCATTAATTAAGGTAATGCTAGTCCCAACTTTCTTAAAATTCTACATAGCTGAATCATGGGCATACCCATCAAGGTTGTTTGGTCTTGCCCAATCATTTGTTCAAACAAACTGATGCCTAGACTTTCACATTTAAAACTACCAGCACAATGTAAAGGTTGGTCGATTTCAATATACCGCTCAATTTCTGCAAGCGTTAAATCACGAAATTTCACATGATAATGTTCGACCAAAGTATGTTCAAAGCCTGTAGCTAAGTGCTGAACACTTAAAGCAGTACTAAAAAAGACATTTTTACCAGAATTTGCTTTAAGTTGTTGAATTGCCTTATCTATGGCTAAGGGTTTTCCAATAAATTCTTGAGGGGCATTTTCACGCCATGCGACTTGATCTGACCCGATCACAATTGCATTGGGATGTGCCTTTGCAATGATTCTAGCTTTTTCAAAAGCCAAGCGTTTCGCCAGATCATCTGCATGAGATTCATTTTTTGGAGACTCGTCAATATCAGGTGAAATACAACGATACTCCAAGCCTAAACGATTCATTAAATCTTTACGGGTTTGACTGGAAGATGCCAAAATAATTTCAGAATGAGTCATGTTTCGTCTTATCAGCCCAGTTATACTGCGTATTCCATTAAAAGATCTAAAGGCACATACGCCAGAACAGCTTGATGGCATGCTTGTAGTTTCACTCGAGGCGCCATGTCATTTTGGTAAGCTTCAACCCAACGAGTCACACATAAGCACCAGAAATCTCCAGGCTGAAGTCCAGGAAAGCCGTGTTCAGGAAGAGGTGTAATTAAATCATTACCCACTTTTTGAGAAAAATTGAGAAATTCAGAGGTCATTTCAGCACATACGGTATGTTGACCTAAATCCGTTGTGGCTGTGTGACAAAAACCATTACGAAAATAACCAGTGATGGGTGAAAAGCAACAACTTGCTAAAGGCTCACCTAAAACATTTAAACCATTGATTTTAGGATCTGGATGAAAAGACATAAGCGTATAAAATTAAAAAGTTTGTCCTATAATAATCAAATCTCAACATTTCTACAGCTTTTCTACAAAAGTATCTAACCTTTTTTTGTGTAATCATTTAGAATCTACGCGATTTTTAATATCTATAAGAGAGCTATACATGAATTTTCAGCGTATGACTGACCTCGATTTAACAGGCAAGCGTGTACTTATTCGTGAAGACTTAAACGTACCTGTTAAAAATGGTGTGATTACCAGTGATGCACGTTTACGCGCTGCGTTACCAACTATTAAATTAGCCCTTGAGAAAGGGGCTGCGGTAATGGTTTATTCTCACCTTGGTCGTCCAGTTGAAGGTGAACCAAAAGAAGAACAATCATTGGCTCCTGTAGCAGCTTATTTGACTGAGGCATTGGGTCAGGAAGTTAAATTATTTACAGAATATTTAGATGGTGTTGAGGTTGCAGCTGGTCAAGTTGTTTTACTTGAAAACTGTCGTTTCAATGTCGGTGAAAAGAAAAATAATGCTGATCTTGCAGCAAAATATGCAGCACTTTGCGATGTATTTGTCATGGATGCATTTGGTACTGCGCACCGTGCGGAAGCTTCAACTGAAGGTGTTGCTCGTTTAGCAAAAGTTGCAGCAGCAGGTCCATTGCTTGCAGCAGAATTAGATGCTTTAGGTCGTGCGCTTCAAACACCTGAAAAGCCAATGGTTGCAATTGTTGCAGGTTCAAAAGTTTCAACCAAGCTTGATGTTTTAACATCACTTTCAGACATTTGCGATCAATTGATTGTGGGTGGTGGGATTGCCAATACTTTCTTAGCCGCAGCGGGTTTCAATGTCGGCAAATCATTATGCGAAAATGATTTAATTGATACCGCTAAAGCAATCGCTGCTAAAGTATCCGTTCCACTTCCTACAGATGTTGTGGTTGCGGATGCTGCAGAAATCGATTTTGCAGACTTCTTAGGTTCATTGGCAAAAGCGAAAGCAGTGGTTAAAAAGGTTGAAGATGTTGCTGACAATGACATGATTTTAGATGTTGGTCCAGAAACAGCGCAAATGTTTGCAGAGATTTTAAAGACGTCGAAAACAATTCTTTGGAATGGTCCAGTTGGCGTTTTTGAAGTTGATCAATTTGGTGAAGGTACAAAGACACTTTCATTGGCAATTGCTGAATCGGCAGGATTCTCGATTGCAGGTGGTGGTGATACTTTAGCTGCAATTGATAAATATGAAGTTGCTGACAAAATTGGTTATATTTCAACAGGTGGTGGTGCATTCCTTGAGTTTGTTGAAGGAAAAACCCTTCCAGCAGTTGCAGTTTTGCTTGAGCGTGCATAATTGATATTTAAGCAATGATGACGTTTTTATGAAGGGCTGACCATGTGTCAGCCTTTTTTCATAAAGTTGATTCACTTTAAAGTAATAAAAATGAAATATAACTGCAATAAACTAAGATAAATCCAATCACCAACACTGGGAAATGTGATGAAATTAAAATTTGCACTTGTCGCTCTTATTTTTGCTCCTTTGGCACTTACAGCATGTTCTAAAAAAGAACAAGCGCCAGCTTCGGAACAAACTTCTACTTCTGAAGCTGTTGCAACTGAATCAGCAAATACGACTCCAGAACAACAAGCTGCGATTGATGCAATTGATCAACCTGTTTTGGATGAAAAAAATACTGATGTTCCTGCTGAGAAAGCCAATGCACCTGCTGATGCAGCAACTCCAGCGACAGAAGAAGAAGCGTCTAAAGCTCAATAATCTTTTTAAATGTTGTTATTTGTTAAAAGTCCTCGCAAACGCGGGGATTTTTTATGAAATAGTCAATATTGTTGCTGAATTGAAATAAATCAGCATGTAGAATATGGGGCATTACTTGGGAGGATATTATGGCTCTTATTTCATTGCGCCAACTCTTGGATCATGCCGGTGAGCATAGCTACGGTGTTCCAGCGTTTAATGTAAACAACTTAGAACAAATGCGCGCAATTATGTTAGCCGCTGACGAAACAAATTCGCCTGTAATCGTGCAAGCTTCTGCTGGTGCACGTAAGTATGCAGGTGCACCTTTTTTACGTCATCTAATTCTAGCTGCGATCGAAGAGTGGCCGCATATTCCAGTGGTGATGCACCAAGATCATGGTACAAGCCCAGACGTTTGCCAACGCTCAATCCAACTAGGCTTTTCATCAGTGATGATGGATGGTTCATTGGGTGCTGATGGTAAAACACCAACCTCTTATGAATATAATGTCGATGTAACTCGCCGTACTGTTGAAATGGCACATGCTTGTGGTGTTTCGGTAGAAGGTGAAATTGGTTGTTTAGGCAGCCTTGAAACAGGTATGGCGGGCGAAGAAGATGGTGTGGGCGCTGAAGGCGTTCTTGATCATTCTCAATTGCTAACTTCTGTTGAAGAAGCTCGCCAATTTGTATCTGATACCAATGTTGATGCTTTAGCTATTGCTGTTGGTACTTCACATGGTGCGTACAAATTTACACGTCCACCTACAGGCGATATCTTAGCGATTGACCGTATTAAAGAAATTCATGCAGCACTTCCAAATACTCATCTTGTTATGCATGGCTCAAGCTCTGTACCACAAGAGTGGTTGGCTGTGATTAACCAATATGGCGGCGACATCAAAGAAACTTATGGTGTTCCGGTTGAGCAATTGGTTGAAGCCATCAAACATGGTGTACGTAAAATCAATATTGATACAGATTTGCGTTTAGCTTCTACTGGTGCAATGCGTCGTATGATGGCTGAAAAACCAAGTGAATTTGATCCACGTAAATTCTTTGGTGAAACTGTCGAAGCAATGAAACAAATTTGTGTAGATCGTTACACAGCATTTGGTACTGCAGGTAATGCAGACAAAATTCGCCCAATTTCTTTAGAAAAAATGGTTGATCGTTATAAATAATATTTAATGATGATTGAACATAGAAAGCCCACTCTAGTGTAGTGGGCTTTTTGCTGGCTAAATGTTAGACAACGTTATTCTGGGATAAATTTTTCGAAAATTTCTCCAACAAACTGATCGGATGAAACTCAATTATGGAACTCATATTTTCAGCAGCTTTATGTAGTGTGTTGGTCTCAATGCTTTTAAAATTTACCAAACAAAAAGGCTTTGATGCATTACAGATGATTGCTTGGAATTATGCGATTGCAAGTTTATTGAGTTATCTTTGGTTTAAGCCAGATTTGGTGCATATTTCAATTTCAAATACACCTTGGTGGTTGATTGTTGGGCTTGGGGTTGTGTTACCGAGTATTTTCTTTTGTTTGTCTAAATCATTACAAAGTGCAGGAATACTGAGAACTGAAATCGCTCAGCGTTTATCGGTTGTTTTATCACTTTTGGCTGCATATTTTTTATTTCAAGAACAGTTCAACCAATTAAAAATAATCGGTATTGGTTTAGGGATTTTTGCAGTTTTATGTATTGTACTTTCACATTCGGATGCATCAAATCAATCTATTAATAAAAAGGGCATGCTTTACTTACTCAGTGTATGGGGAGGCTATGCCTTAGTTGATATTTTATTGAAATATACAACCAGTTTGGGGCTTCAATTTCCAGTCACACTCACCCTGATGTTTATCTGTTCTTTTGTCTTATCAATAGGCTATTTAGTACTTCAAAAGACACAATGGAAAATCCAAAATTTATGTGCAGGACTGGTGTTAGGCGTTTTAAATTTTGCCAATATTGCATTGTATGTCAAAGCTCATCTTTTACTCAAAGATTCTCCTGCAGTTGTTTTTGCTGGAATGAATATTTTGGTGGTCTTAATGGGGGTGATGGCAGGTTTGGTAATTTTTAAAGAAAAACTCAAAGTTGTTACAGCTTTAGGTTTAGTTTTGGGTTTACTCGGTGTGATTTGCCTAGCGTTGGCGATTTAGATTCTAAAATTAACCTGTGGCTTTAGCCTTTTAAATTTTCAAATTTTTAACGAATTGCGTTGTGGAATCATGGTCTAAAAAATGATCTCTTGCCATCGTTTGAAAAGTTGTCATGATTACTTCATATTTTGATCATAAAAGATTCAAAAATATAGCGGACAATCGGGGAGCTTCTTCTACATCGGTGTAACTGGTATGAATCAAGATATTTTTTCACCGCTTTATGCAGCCTTGCAAACACCGCATGTACAGCTGTTGCCCATGCAGGCTGAGCACGAAAAGGCGCTAATCGAGGTATGTAAAGATGGAAAACTATGGCAGCTAGAATATACTTCGGTGCCACATTACACGCAGATTCAGACCTATATCGCTAAAGCGCTTGAGCAAAAGTCACAAGGTTTACGTGTTCCATTTGTAGTTTTAGATCAACATACACATCGTATCGTCGGTACAACCAGTTTTAGAGATTTTGTTTGGGATGTACGTCGGGTTGAGATTGGTTATACCTGGTATGCCCAATCTGCTCAACGTAGCCACATCAATACCAGTTGTAAATTTTTACTTCTTCAATATGCTTTTGAGACTTTACACGCCAATTCAGTTGCGTTACGTACGGATATACGCAATGTAAAGAGTCAAAAAGCAATTGAACGATTGGGTGCTCAACGGGATGGTATTCTACGTCAAGATGCCCTAAGAAAAGATGGCTCTGTTCGAGATACGGTGATGTATAGTATTTTGAAAGAAGAGTGGCTTGAGATTAAACAGCATTTGGCTCAATTATTATCTCGCTAGGCGATTGATAAAGTTACTATTTATTGAGCCACAAGTATACTGTTTTATTTCTCTTTTTAACTACAATCAATATGTAAGCGATGTTGTTGGCAATGAAGGCATTGAAACAGATAACCTGTTAAATCACCATCGATCCTGAGGTGATCCTGGATAAGCTCTACTGGATAACCATTTTCTTCGATATCGGCTTGGACTTCTTCCCAAATCGGTTTAAGCATTTCACTATCTGCATAAGCGATAAACTGGCATGGCTCATTGCAATGTACCAACCAAACTTCTTGTTGCCAACTATGATAACTTGGTGTTCGGGTACAGATTTCATTTAAAAATTCAGGATCGATTTTCGGGGATGCATCATCAGGGTTTGAAGAAACGCCTTCAATGCCACAGTAATCATTGTATTCACCATCATATTTTTGTGCTGCTGCACCATTGGCAATACACCACGGACAGATATAATCGGGTTCATCTACGCTATAGAAAGAACATACGTACTTTAAATCACGTTGTTCATTGCAAATCGAACAAATACCATTTTCTTTTTCAAACAGATTCAGTTTGTATGCATTGGGATGATATTTAAACTGGGGATAATTCATATTTTAATTCTTCTCGATCAATGTTTTAAGTAACGAGGCTAACAATAAAATTCTACACGAAAACTTTCGATAAGTTCAGGTGGGACACGTGTTGTTTGTCCATTGGTTCGCATAAATAACTCACCTTTATAGTATAAAGGGCGATCGGACTTATTACATTTGAACACCAAGATAGTTTTTCCTTGAATCTGTATTTCTTCCAAAGTCGTGTAAATATTTGAGATTTTATTGCTTTCATGAGCAAGTTTATCAATCAAACTTCTTTTCATTAAATCAAGTGAATCATTAAAATGTTCAGCAAGTTCCTGTTCAATACCCACGATTTTTAGATCATCAGCTACCCCAATAAACACATAACCATTTCTTGTATTCATAAAGGCAAAACAGGCTTTCACCCATTTGTCAGATTTACGATTGGTGAGTAAATCTGTAGTACGCTCTTTAAATTCGACCCTTTGATTTTCACCCAGTTGTATCAGATTCAAATAGAAGTCAGAGTGAGCAATCTGTTGATAATTTTTTAAAGTATTTTTAATTTTTTCTAATGATTTATAAGCCGTTACGGTTTCTAAATTATGAATATCTTGCCATTGATAAATCAGTTTAGTTTTTAGCTCATTTGCAACTTTGGGGTCTGCAATATATTCAAAGCTCGCGCTAAGTTGCTGCAAAATGTCTCTATAAATGTCATGGCTTAAAACAGGAATGGAAATTTTATTGAAGGTATCTCTGATTTTTTCTAATTTTTTATGAACCTCAAAAGGGTCCTGATAAAAACTCAAGTATTTTAATTCATTTAAAATGTGTTCATAAGGGCGATGAAATGAGCTTGGAAAAAGTTGCTTCGGCGGGGTATTAATATATTTTTCAATTTGTTGGAAATAATGTCTAAGTGTTGGATATTTTAAAGCTTGGTAAATGTTGATTTCAAATTTATCAGAAAATGGGGTGGTGGTGTAAGCTTGAAAAAAAAGTAAAGTTTGAATCTCTTTGTATTTATTGGGGTAGTCATGCCAATGAGTTTCTAGAAACTCATTGAAATTCTTAAACTTATTGGTGATATACATGTTCAAATCCATAGCAACACCTTTTATCCTCTATCATTTGGTGTTCGGTATTTACAACAAATATGTCATCAGACTATTTATATATACTTATATATAAGTGAAATGGGGCAGGAAATAAAGTGTAATGATTTAAATCGTATATTTAAAGTTGTTAGAAAATATAACAAATATTTCAATTTGATGAATAAACACTGAGTTTGAATTTAGAGATTCATTGGGTGATTTGCGGAATAGCCAAACTTGGGTCTTGAAGGAAAGCTTCTAAACGGGCTTTCAAGGATGTTGCACGCTCAGGGACAGAGGGAAGTGCAACTTCTGCTAAATCTTTTACCAGTTCCAAATCACCTGCTGCAGCAGAGACATAGCATAAAGTACACATTTCACTTGGATGTATAGGTTCTTTGATTGCCTGTGTTGCCTTTTTGATGAAATCTTCTGGCCATTGTGCCATTTCTCCAAAAAAAAGCTGACTTTGGCGATCCCATTCAGAAACTAAAAATTCAACCATTTGAATCGCATCTTGCTCTGATTGGGTATATGACCAATCACTATCATAGTCATTCACTAAACCAGAAATAATTGAACCACGCCATGCGCAGTCATAATCACGCATTTTTTCAAACTCTAAGCGTCTCCCCGTACAACCCATTACATATTCACCTAATGGAATAAGATGTATGCCTAGATTAATTTGAAAACAGTGTCTTTTTTTGAAATGCTGAATATCAACAATTCGAATCACTTCACCATCCACTTGCCAGAATACATCAGCTTTTTTAGTAAAGCCTTGTGCTTTTAAAAGTGGATAGAATTGATTACGTAATAGTAGCGAAATAAATTTTTTATCCATGTTAAATATCGCCCAAGTTTGGTTGAATATGTTAGAAAAAACTAAGTTTGGACAACATAACCAAACAACCCTATTAAGCTCCCATTGGCTGTTAAACCTAAGGCAAGCCTTGGTAATACACAACCCGTAATCACTGTTCCTTTGGGATAGTTTTTATCATCAATTTGCTCTAATAATGTTGCATCACCGATACGGATAAAGGCGGAGTCAATAAAATCTTGTTGTTGAGTAAACCAAGCTCGCATATTTTGCCAAGGTTCAAAATAACTTTCAGGTGATCCTTCACCATCTTGCTCAACTTCATTCCACCATATTGTATTCGTAGAGAATGGTTCTACCGTAATTGTTGCAAGCGGAAAAATCGTATTGGCAAATGCGTGTTGAATGAGCTCAGCGCTAATTGTCTTATTGCTTAAACCATTTGCATAGGCGATATAAAATGCTTGAAAATAATCACCAGAATTTGATCCCATGCCAACTTCTACATTTGCCATAATCTTGGTAATTTGAGTACTGAGCTTTTGGCACAACGCTAATTCGTTCTCATCAATTATGTGATTTAGACGTGTTGGATGTTTTGTAATCGTTCCATCATTATAGACTTGGGTAAAACGTGAAAGAATATTATTCGGCCATTCATCTTGGTCTGAACCCACATCATAGTTTTGTATGCATTCTGATAATATCGCTAATTTTTCTGGATCAAGCTCAAGTTTTATATTCATTATTTTCTCCTGATCGTGTTTTAATTGCTAATCATAAAGGCGATAGATACCACTAAAACGTTCACAACCTTTTTGTTGTGTGGAAACAGATAAAATCGCTTTTTGGAAGTTTAATGTGTATTTACAGTCGTGTTCGTTGTCTAAGATTTCATTCTTTTTTTCAGGGGTCGTATATGCCAGCAATGAAACGGTTTGAGCTTCTTTGCGATTATTAGGATTACGGTATGCAATCCCTTCAACTTTAATGCGATCCTTACTTAATTGGTGTATTTGCAAATGAATCGGTTGTTTTGCAATTTTTCCATGTTCATATTTAATAAAGTGCTGTGTAAGGCTTTGATTCATCGATGTGTAAAAGTTTAAATCTTCAAGGCGAATATCAAACTGTTGTTTGAGGCAATCTGAAGTTTTACATTGGCTTAAACGGTTAAGCCATAATTGATGGGTATCATTGACTAAGCGTACAGGCGCATCAGTAACCAGATAGGTAGTGAGGTAACTTTCATTAAGCTGACCACGAAGTTCTTTGTAGGGTGTACTACACAGTTTCTTTAATAAAGCAGAGTCTTCATGTTTGCAGTCAATCGGGAGTGCATAAACAGCAGACGTGCTGATACAGCTCAAAATGAGACCAGATAAAAGTGTTTTAATTTGATTAAATTCTGTATTCAACAGCATGATCGCTTATACTTTCACAATGTTTGCATACGTACTATAGCGAAAGAGAAAGTACGAATACAAGATTTTTACAACTTAAAAACTGCATAAAGGGAGTTGAAAATGAGCATACCGATTCGTATAGGGCAAGGAATGGATGTACACGCCTTTGAAGAGGGTGATTTTGTCACTTTGGCAGGTATTCAAATTCCTCATACTCATGGCTTAAAAGCCCACTCAGATGGTGATGTAGTACTTCATGCATTGTGTGATGCCTTGTTAGGCGCATTGGCACTTGGTGATATTGGGCAGCATTTTCCTGATACGGATGCAGAATTTAAAGGAGCAGATAGCCGAAAATTATTAAAACACGTTTATCAATTGGTTTTAGATCGTGGCTATGTGTTGAATAATGCCGATATTACGGTTGCTTGTGAGCGTCCAAAATTAGCCAAGCACAATTTGGAAATGCGTCAAAGTATCGCTGATGTGTTAGATGTTGAAGTAACTCAAATTAGTGTGAAAGCAACAACCACAGAAAAATTAGGTTTTACAGGGCGTCAGGAAGGAATATTGTCAACAGCAACAGTTTTGATTTCACATCATGTTAAGGCGTGAGTAGAAATAATAATTGCCTTTTTTTAAAGAGAATGTGATAGCTCTCAGAGATAGAAAAGCTAATAAGCTTTAATTTAGATAAATGGCTTAAAGGTGGGGGCTTGAGTTTTGCAGGAGGAAATATGTCAAAGTTCACTGCAAAGCAACAAGCATTTATTGAAGAACATTTAATTGACCTAAATGCTATATAAGCAGATAGTCAATACATGATCTCTAAAAAATAAAGTCCATTTGATTTATTCGAAAATATTGTAGATACCTTGTGTAAGTTATTGAGTTTTAGGTACAAAAAAAGCCCTGTAAAGGGCTTTTTTTACATGCATAAATTAGTTAGCTAAAGCTTTAACTTGTGCATTTAAACGGCTCTTATGACGAGCAGCTTTGTTTTTATGGATGATACCTTTATCAGCCATACGGTCAATTACTGGAACCGCAGCTTTATAAGCTTCAGTTGCAGCAGCATATTCACCAGTAGCGATTGCAGCGATTGTGCGTTTGATATAAGTACGTACCATAGAACGCAAGCTTGCGTTGTGTTTACGTGCTTTAACGTTTTGACGAGCACGTTTTTTTGCTTGAGCAGAGTTTGCCACTCGTGCACTCCTTGATTAGATTGGTCTGGGCGGGCTGAAATCACATCTGAAAACCAACATCAGAGGATTATCACCAGCCCGTAAACAAGTGCCATATTGTGATTAAAGAGGTCGGCAAAGTCAAGTCTTGACATGCTTTGACAACATTTTTGTTGAAGAAAAATTTGAAATAAAACGTTAGATTAGTAGTAAATCTAGGAGATTGTTTAAAAAATGACTAATTCGATAAAAAATGCGATTGTGATTGGAGCAACAGGTTTAGTCGGTCAATGTTTAATTGAGCAACTTAATTCGCTTGCAGAATGTGAAAAAATTACCGTAATTGTTCGTCGTCAAATTGCTGAATTTAACCCATACAAAAAAGTTGAGCAATTCGTCTTAGAGGATTTTCTGTTATTAAATGATCAAGATGTGAATGGCTATAGTCATGCCTTTAGTTGCTTAGGGTCTACCATCAAAAAAGCAGGCTCTAAAGAAGCTTTTTACAATATTGATTTTGAAATTAATGCGCACTTTGCAGATTTATTTGAAACAACAGAAACACATTTAATTTTAGTCAGTGCTATGGGCGCAAATGCGGGTTCACCAATTTTTTATAACAGGGTTAAGGGTGAACTTGAGACCTATATTCAGAAACTAGATTTATATCGCTTTTCAATTATTCGACCATCTTTATTGTTGGGTGAAAGAAATGAAAAAAGATTTTTTGAGGATGTGTCACAAAAGCTTTATAGACGATTTTCACACTGGGTACCTAATTCTTTTAAATATAAGCCAGTGACAGCACAGCAAGTGGCTCATACTATGGTCGAGGCTGCACAAACGCAAACTCAAAAAATTGAAATTTATGATAATTTACGCATACAAAATTCCAAATAAGGGAGAACTAAAGTGACAACATTACCTTTTGTAACTTGTGATTTACTCGATGACAATCCAGATAAAGAAATCCAAACGCTGATTCCATCATTGGATGGTAAGTTTTTTAAAAGCTATGGGGCACGCAAAACCTTTGGTGGTCAAATTGTGACAGTGAAATGTTTTGAAGATAATTCTCGTGTAAAAGAGTTATTAGCGACAGAGGGCGCTGGTAAAGTCTTGGTTGTGGATGGCGGTGCATCCATGCGTTGTGCATTAATGGGCGATATGATTGCTGAATCTGCGGTAAAACATCACTGGAATGGCGTCATTATTTATGGCTGTGTTCGTGATGTAGATGCGCTTGCTGAGCTTGATTTGGGAGTACATGCATTGGCTTCAATTCCGCAAAAAAGTCATCGTAAAGGCATAGGCGAAGTCGATCTTCCGCTATATTTTGGCAGTGTAAACTTTAATTCTGGTGATTATGTCTATGCGGACAATAACGGAATTGTGGTTTCAAAAGAAAAATTAGTGGATTTCTAGACACTTTATAAAAAGTATAGAGTGACTGCTCGAGGGTAGCAAAATGGTACATCATCAAATAAAAGTCGTACAAGCATTGGCTTCAACACTGACTGCAGGAGGGCGTGGGGTAACTGGAACTGCGTTTCCAAATCAGCCAGAACAAGCTTTAAAATTATATGAGTTTGAGGGTTCGCCATTTTGCCGCCGTGTACGTGAAGTGATGACTTTGCTGAATTTGGACTATGAAGTATATCCATGTCCTAAAGGTGGAAATAAATACCGTAAGATTGTCAAAGAAAATGGTGGCAAATTACGTTTTCCTTATTTTGTGGATGAAAATACTGGAACAGCCATGTATGAATCAGTGGCTATTATTGATTATTTATTCAAACATTATGGTAAAAGTGGTAAAACTCCAAAGAAATACGCACATTATCCGAAATATCCAGTGGTTGCTTTGGTGGGAACCGTTATTAATGGCGCACGTGGTGTATGGGTAAATCCAAAAATTATTGATCGTGCTGCGCCTGAAAAATTACTCGACTTGTGGGGTTTTGAAGCAAGCCCATACACGCGTATCGTGCGGGGTGTATTAACAGAACTGGAAATTCCATTTGTATTCCACAATGTTGCAAAAGAATGTTGGCAAGACCAAGGTCCAGCAGCTTTACGTTTAAAACCAGGTAAATATGTACCACTAAAGGGTGGAAAGCGTGAAAAAATTGTTCCTGTTATGGGCAGAGTTAAGCAGGACATTCAAGTACCATATTTGGAAGATCCAAATACAGGCGCAAAATTGTTTGAATCTGAGTCAATTGTGAATTATTTGCAAAAGCAATATGGCGAGTTAACATAACTAAAGCACCTGATTTAAGCTACTTTGTGTAAAGAGTGTAATGTGGGTATCCCTGAAAATTATATCGAATATCAGTATCATATAGATGCATTGAAAAATGATTCTAATTATAAAAAGCAGGTTTTGAAGATCCGAGAAATTGTACAGCAGCGACAGTTGGCATCCTATATGAGTGATTCAAAATGGATCAGACTTCTAGATGCCATCAATCGCTTGGATTTTCCACCTGCTTTTATGACGAAACTGCTCAAAGATCCAATTGATCAAAATACGGAAACACAATTCTTAAATACAGTCCCGTGGTACTTTGGGGATTGGCAACCATTTTATCAAGAAGGCATGCCTATTTTTAACAGTATTGAATATCTGATTGTAAAACCGATGTTAAGTGAACATCAAGGACGTTTAATTGCTGACAAAATTTTAGATCAGACTGATCAATTTCGAAATATTTTGAAAAGTTTGAATGTGATGTATCAGGAATACGAACACAACGGTAGTTTTAAGATTTATGCATACCGATAGCAAAAGGATTGAAAACACCATTCGTCAGCATCTTATGTGATTAGCGAGTTGATTTTGTTTTTTAAATATGTGAACTATGCTTTTTTGTTGTTGTCTAAACCATCAATTCCATAGAAAAATATCATGATTACACGGATAAAACTTAAGCTTAAAATCAGTCTATGATAGATTGTCACCAATAAAATATACTTGAGAACTGGAATGACTTTAACTCGAATTCAACCTGTGATAAATCGCCCAGGAGAAAATGCTTTATTTATTGTATTGGGTTTAAAACAAGGGGCTGAGGTTATCGATACGGTGATTGATTTCGCAGCTAACTTTTCTGCATTAACACGTAGTTTAAGCAACCGTTATCCTGATGAACAATTTAGTGCTGTATTAGGATTTGGTGCACGTGCTTGGGATTGTTTATTTCCAAATCACCCTAAGCCACAAGAATTAGAGACGTTTAAAGAAATACAAGGACCTAAATACACCGCTGTATCTACTGATGGAGACTTATTCTTTCATATCCGTGCAAATCGCCAAGCATTATGTTTTGAACTGGCGGATATCATCAATACGCAATTAAAAGAGGTGAGTTATCCGATTGATGAGGTGAATGGTTTTCGATATTTTGATGGTCGTGCGATTATTGGCTTTGTGGATGGTACTGAGAATCCTGAAACGGAAATTGCCGCAGAATACGCTTTAGTGGGTAATGAAGATCCATTATTTAAAGGTGGCAGTTATGCCTTCATTCAAAAATATATGCACGATATGGATAAGTGGCGAGAGCTAAGTGATGAAGAACAAGAAAAAGTGATTGGACGGAAAAAGTTTAACGATGTTGAGTTGGGGGATGATGTCAAACCCAAAACAGCACACAATGTGGTCAGTAAGGCGCATGATGAGCAAGGCAATGAATTAAAAATCATGCGTGCAAATATGCCTTTTTCCAATCCATCTAAGAACGAATATGGTACTTTCTTTATTGGTTATGCCCGAAAATTTAGTGTCACTCGACAAATGTTGGAGCATATGTTTCAAGGGGATGATGAAGGAAATTTAGATCGTTTGCTTGATTTTAGTACGGCTGTAACAGGAACACTTTTCTTTGTACCTACCGTAGATTTCTTAGATGACTTGGGCGATGAATAAATCATTAATTGGTATGAGCAAAGAAGGGCGTGAAAACGTCCTTCTTACAGCGATTTCTAGCTGAATTTGTTAAGATACTGGTTTGTATTGTTTATGGGTTGAGTTTTAAACATGTTAACGAAGATAGCAGCTTTATTTAAAAACAATAGAAACTCAGCGGAACAAGCTTTTTTACAACAACATCATATTCAAATTGATGCTGAAAATGGTTTTGTTGTTGATGGTATAGTTTTAAATACAGAATTGGCGGAACGACTTGAATACTTTTCTAATCGTAAACTGAATAATTTTGATGATTTGCAGGCACTGTTTTATAAAGCAATCTTGATCAATGAAAAGATTGATTTAGAAATTGCCTCAGGTCGTTATGTCGCTCGATTAGGCAATACTGAAGAAAATCTAAAGCAGTTTAAAGAAATTGTTCGGAAACTAAATGACTACTATAAAGAATTTAAAAGAGAAAAATAAATCATTATATAAATGTTAGGCTCCATGACGATTATTAACTTTTCGCAAAATGTATATTCATAGATATATATAAATGATTTGAAGCATGTGCGGAATTTTTTTAATGATGACAAGAACTGGAAAAGATTGATAGGGTCTGTGGACATTTCATAAATGGCTTGCGTTGTAGGTTAAAATTGAGCAGGTATGAGGAGTATACTCCGCAAGGAAATGAAGAGAATAGCGAGACTATTTTTAAGTTTCATAACGTAGCCTGAGATAATTTTAGCCACAACCCTGAGCAAGAACAAAGCACTGCTTTGTTTGCAGCGCAAGGCGCAGCGGGGACTAGCGTGTTTTTTGTCGCTTCGTCGTTACGAACTACTTATTTAGAATGACTAAATTTCGTATTTCGCGCCTAGAATCGTCTAAAAAACACACATAGTCGCAAACATAGACGAATTGTCCACAGACCCTAATGTTAATTGCAAATAATTGGGCTGAAGCTGTTGAGCTAGCTGGAGAATTTATTCAATTTATAGAGGGTGATAATTTTTTTAGTCAACCTTATACATCGAATAAAGATTATTTTATTACTTCAGACATCAGCTTAGCGATGGATTTTGCAACGGACAATAGTTGGGAGAAATTTACAGATTGGGAAACAGTCATTGACTCACAGTTTCCAGAAGATTTTGATTGGAAATTGAATTCAAGAATTGATTATCAATTACAGCAAAATAACTATTACGATTTGTTCACAAAAAATTTGAATGGATTACTTGAAAAGTGGACAACATTTGATGGAATAGGAATAGCTCACGAATTAATCATGCATGATATCGGTTATATTTTTAATTGTTATGCAAATGGCTATTTTCCACCGATTTGGCAAGAGATTTTACAGGTTTATTATGCAGGCGGTCTACCTTGTGGTTGGCATGGGTTTTATCCTGATGGGAAATTAGTCGTATTTAGTCATCAGCCAAATAAATTGAACAAATAAAATCACTGAACTCAACAAAGTCATCATGTTAAACTATGGCTTATGTCTTTTAGACCCGATACAAATATGTTTAAACAAGAAATCTCTGACCTTAATTTAAAACAACTGAAAGCAGGCGAAAAGCGCTGGATTGGTACAATGCTTGGTTCTTCTGCTGCCTTACTTTTTAAGGAAATAACGGAGAAGTCTGAGCAGCTGTTTGTGCTGGTCGCGCGTAATAATCAGCACTTAACACAACTTGAAAGTGAACTTGAATTTTATGGTGTTAAACCGACAATTTTTCCGGATTGGGAAATATTGCCATATGATCGTTTATCACCTCATCAAGATATTGTGTCTGAACGGCTGTCTATTCTTGCCAATATGCCCCAAAAAGGTATTTTGTTGGTATCGGCTACAACATTGGCACAGCGTGTTGCACCTACATCATGGATTTTAGGGGAACATTTTGATATTAAGGTTGGTCAGAAGTTTGATTTAGAACAACAAAAATTAAAACTAGTTCAAGCAGGTTACCATTTAGTCGATACGGTTTATGATCACGGTGAGTTTGCGGTACGCGGTAGCATCATGGATATCTATGCATCTGGGCAAAGTGCACCGATTCGTATAGATCTGTTTGATGATGAAATCGACAGTTTAAAATTTTTTGATCCTGAGACCCAAAGAACCACAACAAAACTTGAGCATTTCACTGTATTACCCGCAAAAGAATTTCCTTTAAAAGAAGCACGCTCTATATTTAGAGATCGCTATGCGGAAAGCTTTCCAACAGCAAATCCTAAGAAAAATCCAATTTATCAAGATGTATTAGAGGGAATTGCATCGCCAGGATTAGACTTTTATTTTCCATTATTTTTTACCCAAACTGCAATGCAGACACAAAGTTGTTTGACATCGTACTTACCAAGCAATGCAATTGTCATTACAGATAAGTATATTGAAGACGGTTTAATCCAGTTTTGGGCAGATGTCATGCGTCGTTATGAAGATAGACGGCACAATATTGATCAGCCATTACTGCCACCTGAAGAAATTTTTATACAGCCCAATCAGCTGTTTGAACAGTTGAATCAATTTGCAAGAATTATTGCATCTACAGAGCAGATTGAATTAAAAGCAGGCTGTATTAATTTATCTGTTCAAATACCGCCAAAATTACCTGTTGATCCGAAGCAAGAGCAACCTTTTAAGGTCGTCAAGCAATATGTCGATGATGCCAATCATCCTGTGTTATTGGTGGCTGAAAGTGCTGGACGTCGTGAAACCTTAAAAGATGCGTTAAGAGCAAGTTTAGGGGAAATTCCTGTTGTAGAGAATTTCCAAATTTTTCAGCAATCAAATTTTTCCGTTGCGATCACAAACGCGCCTTTAGACCGCGGTCTAGTGATTAGTGATGAGTTGTCGGTAATTTCTGAAAATCAGCTTTATGAACATCGCGTTGTACAGCGCCGTCGTAAGCGTCAACAGGAAGTTTCAGAAGAGTTTTTGATTCGAAGTTTGACTGAACTGAATATTGGTGCACCTGTGGTTCATATCGATCATGGTGTTGGTCGTTATGCGGGTTTGGTTACACTGAATATCGATGATCAGGATTATGAGTTTTTGCAACTCAACTATGCAGATGATGCAAAAGTTTATGTGCCTGTGACAAATCTACATCTTATTAGTCGTTTTAGTGGTGGTGATCCAGACTTAGCGCCTTTGCATAAGCTTGGAACTGATGCATGGAACAAAGCGAAACGAAAAGCCCTCGAACAAATTCACGATGTCGCTGCTGAATTATTACATATTCAAGCGCGACGCCAGTCAAAACCGGGTATCAGTTTTGAATTAGATCAAAGTGCATATATGCAGTTTTCCAGTGGCTTTGCCTATGAAGAAACGCTAGATCAAGCCAATGCAATCGAAGCAACATTATATGATATGCAACAAGCCAAACCGATGGATCGCTTGGTCTGTGGTGATGTGGGATTTGGTAAAACAGAAGTTGCGATGCGAGCAGCCTTTGTTGCCGTTCAGAACAATCGACAAGTGGCGGTTCTTGTTCCAACCACATTGTTGGCACAACAACATTATGAATCCTTTAAAGACCGATTTGCTGATTGGTCCATCCGTGTTGAAGTACTTTCACGTTTTGGTACCAGTAAAAGTCATGTCAAAACAATTGAGGATTTGGTCGAGGGAAAAGTTGATATTGTCATTGGAACCCACAAAATTCTTCAGGAAAATGTGCAATTCAAAAACTTAGGTTTGATGATTGTGGATGAAGAGCATCGTTTTGGTGTGCGAGATAAAGAGCGCATTAAAGCCATGCGTGCTGATGTCGATATGCTGACATTGACAGCTACACCGATTCCGCGGACGCTGAATATGGCATTTGGGGGAATGCGTGATCTTTCGATCATTGCAACGCCACCGGCACGCCGTTTAGCTGTGAAAACTTTTGTCAATGAGCAAACCAATGAAACCATGAAGGAAGCAATTTTGCGTGAATTGCTTCGTGGCGGTCAGGTCTACATCTTACATAATGAAGTAGATACCATTGAACGTGCTGCAGAGAATATTCGTCAATTGGTTCCTGAGGCACGTGTCGCTGTTGCACATGGTCAAATGCGTGAGCGTGAATTAGAACAAGTCATGCAGCAGTTTTATCATAAAGAATATAATGTCTTGGTGTGTTCGACCATTATTGAAACGGGAATTGATGTGCCGAATGCCAATACGATTATCATTGAACGTGCTGACAAGCTAGGGCTTGCGCAATTACATCAGCTGCGTGGTCGTGTAGGGCGCTCACATCATCAAGCGTATGCATATTTGATGGTACCTTCGCTTAAAGGTCTAAAAGGTGATGCAGAAAAACGTTTAGACGCAATTTCAAGAGCATCAAATCTTGGTGCTGGGTTTATGTTAGCGACAGAGGATTTAGAAATACGTGGCGCTGGTGAGTTACTGGGTGAACAACAAAGTGGTTCAATGAATGCTATCGGTTATAGTTTATATATGGAAATGTTGGCCAAAGCGACGAAAGCCATTCAACAAGGTAAAACGCCTAATTTTGATACACCACTTTCGCTCACCTCTGAAATTACTTTACACATGCCAGCATTAATACCTGATGAATACTTAGGTGATGTACATCAACGACTGATGTTCTACAAACGGATCAGTAATACAGATACAGCCGACAAATTAGACAATATTCGGATGGAGCTGATAGACCGTTTTGGTGTGCCGCCACAACCCGTCAAGCAGTTATTTAGTGTGCATCAAATCCGTATCAAGGCAGAGCAGTTAGAAATCACCAAAATTGATATTGGGGCACATGGTGGGGTGATTGAATTTTCACCTTATACACCCGTGCAAGCAATCAGTATCATTCAAATGATGCAAAAACATCCGACCTGGTTCCGTATGGAAGGTGGTCAACGTCTGAAAGTGATGGTGATGTTGGAAGAATATGAGAAGCGCATTCAGTTTGTACAAGATTTATTGAATAACTTGCTTGCTGAATTAAAGCGTTAATTTATCAATATGTTGAAGATGAATAATCTTTATTCAGAACTGAGAAAAAATCATGAAATTTTTTCAGAGATGATCTTGAAAAAAAACAATGATTCTATAAAGTGTAATTGTGATCAGGTTCAAAGCAAACTGTGTTTATTTGTACCGAAACACGAGATAACCAATATTCACACGAAAACCGATGTGTTAGTATTAGCCATCCTTTTAATTTTGCGTCATTTATAAAGATATGTTTAGTTTGCATCCACAACTTGCTCAAGATACTTTTTTTGTAGGCGACTTTCCGCTTTCAACATGTCGTTTAATGAATGATATGCAATTTCCGTGGTTAATTCTTATTCCACGTGTACCTGGTATCACTGAATTATATGAATTGAGTCAAGCTGATCAAGAACAGTTTTTGCGTGAGTCGAGCTGGTTATCTAGTCAACTGTCACGTGTTTTCCGCGCTGACAAGATGAATGTGGCTGCATTGGGTAATATGGTCCCACAATTGCATTTTCATCATGTCGTGCGTTATCAAAATGATGTAGCTTGGCCTAAGCCTGTATTTGGTTTACAAGCTGTTCCATATACCAATGAAGTGTTGGCACATATGCGTCAGACATTAATGTTGGCATTGCGTGGTCAAGGTGATATGCCGTTTGATTGGCGTATGGACTAAGTTTTTAAAACAGCACAAGGGAAGTGTTTAATAAAATGACATTCGAGGTAAAATATTTTGCCATTTGAACGTATGTTAGATAAAGAGCCTAAGCAATTTGAAATATTCCAGCGCTTTATGGGATATTTGATTATTGCACTGCTTGTTATCATTTATTATTTTACTTCTCCTGTTGCTAACTATCAGTTCTATGTTCCCTTTTTTATTGGTTTTATTTTCTTAGCCAGCCCCAAATTTTCTCGATGGCTGGAATATTCATACGGCTCAAAAATCCGTAAAAATATCTATTTTTTGGTGGATGTTATTGTTGTTTCGACAGCACTAGCAGCAGTACATTTAAGTCTAGTTGTTTCTTTTGTACTTTTATTTGCGCTGATCTATACCGCCATCAACAGTAAAATTTCTTTCATGATGGCTTCTTTGGCTATCTTGATTGCTTTTATTGTTTTCTATACCAATATTATTTTCATTTTTGGCTTTTACGATTATTTCCAGCAAACCAGCCCTGAACTTTCTGTGCTGTCTTTTATTGGAATTATTTTGTTTGTTAATATCGGTAATTATTATCAAAATCGTCGTATTAAAAGTGTAGAAATCAAAAAAAATACCTATTTTAATGAAATGAATCGCTATATTGAGTTGTCAAATCAACTCAGTCGATATGCTCCATTGCAGCTTTGGCAAGCCATCATGCGTGGTGATACTGAAGCGAAAATTGAATATAAACGTAAAAAGATCACTGTTTTCTTTTCAGATATTCAGGGCTTTACTGAGTTATCAGAAACATTAATTCCTGATGATTTGGCATTTGTACTCAATGATTATCTTAGTCATATGACTGAAATTGCCAAGCAATATGGTGCGACCATTGATAAATTCATGGGCGATGCGATTCTGATTTTCTTTGGTGATCCAGATTCGCAAGGTGTGGAACAGGATGCTAAAAACTGCATCGATATGGCAATTGCCATGCGACAGCAAATGAAGTTTCTACGTGAACGTTGGGTGAAAATGGGCTATGCGCCATTGCATATCCGTATGGGGGTAAGTACGGGCTATTGTCACGTTGGAAATTACGGTGCTGTACATCGTATGGCTTATACGATTGTTGGTCGCGATGCAAATTTGGCAGCGCGTTTACAGTACGCTGCGGATATTGATGAAATTCTTGTTTCAGATGAAACCTATAAATTGATTAAAAATGATTATCTCTGTGCGCCAAAATCACCAATTGAATTAAAAGGTATTCAAGGTAAAGTGAGAACTTGGCAGGTCATGGAGAAATACTCAGCCAGTAAAAATGAAAATCAGCAATGGTTTGACTATGAATATAAAGGTTTTCATTTGGTGCTTAATTTAGAAGAAGTGCAAAACTTTGAGTATCCAGAGCTGGTTGAAGTACTTGAAAAAATGGTCGATCGTATTAAAGTTCAGCAGCGACTGACCAATGCGCAAGGTGTTGCAAGACTAAATGCTGAAGATGAAATTCGCTAGGCAGGTTTAAAATTTTACATTGAACATTCAAGTCTGTTGTTATCACTTAAAGACTGAGCAATAAGTAAAAGTAAATAAAAACCACTCATGTTGAGTGGTTTTTATTTACTTTTTATTCAGCACTTTTAAAAATTATTTAGTGGTTTTCAGAAGCATGGTTAATGGTGTATTTAGGAATTTCAACTTCCATATCTTCATCCGTGATTTTAACTTGGCAAGAAAGTCGTGAGTCAGGTTCTAAGCCCCAAGCACGATCAAGTAAATCCGCTTCAATATCATCCATTTCTTCAAGTGCATCAAAACCTTTGCGTACAATGACATGACATGTTGTACATGCCTTAGACATATCGCAGGCATGTTCAATTTTAATACCATTGCTTAATAAGCTTTGGCAAAGATTGGCATTTGGTTCAACTTCAAACTCAGCACCATTCGGACAAATTGTTGCATGAGGTAGTACTTTAATACGTGGCATAGTCTTTACCTTATAAATTAGTTTGAGTTTGACCAGTCATCAAGTTTAGTGCCTTTGAGCGCTTGATCGATATGCTGATTCATTCGTTCTGCAGCAAAAGCATCACTATGAATTTTTAATTGCTCAACAGCATGTTCGATAGATTTGATATCGTCTGTTTCAAGCTGTACTTTTAAATGTTCGGCTGCAAGATTTAATCCTTGCAATTGTTCAGGATCGAGTAATTTGCTGTCCACTTTCAATGCTTGTTCTAATGCCTCGAGTTCACGACGAGCCTCAACCTTTGTTTCATTCAAGTGACGTAAATGCTTGTCTTCTTCAGCGAACTTATAACCATCAATTAAAAGGCGTTCGGTATCTGCTTCTGAAAGACCGTAAGAAGGTTTGATGTCAATCTTGGCATGAACACCAGAAGTGGTTTCTTTTGCAGACACGGAAAGTAAACCATCGGCATCAACTTGGAATGTCACTTCTATACGCGCTTGACCAGCGGTCATAGGTGGAATGCCGTGTAATACAAAGCGCCCTAAGCTACGACAGTGTTCGACCAAATCACGTTCACCTTGAACAACATGAATCAACATGGCAGTTTGACCATCTTGATAGGTCGTGAATTCTTGACGGCGTGCTACAGGGATTGCTGTATTGCGAGAAATTAGACGCTCAACCAGCCCACCCATGGTCTCAAGACCCAGTGAAAGAGGGGTTACATCGAGCAGTAATGAACCATCTTTTGAATTACCAATCAGTTGATTCGCCGTAATAGACGCTCCAATGGCAACGACTTCATCAGGATTAATTGTACAGAGTGGTTCTTGGTTAAATACTTCACGAACGGCTTTTTGAACAGCATAAGAGCGAGTAGAGCCACCTACAAGTACCACATTTTGAATATCATCAAGTGTAAGCTTTGCATCGCGCATTACGCGTTTACATACACTTATTGTTTTATCAAGTGCTACTTGGATAATTTGTTCAAAGGTTGCGCGATCTAGTGTAAGATGGTGTCCCAGTACTTTTATATCAACAGATTCTGCATCACTCAAGCCTTCTTTGGCTTTGCGTGCAGAAACTATGAAATGTGCATATTCTGCATCATCCAAAGTCTCAATATTAAGTTGTTTTTTTGCCCATTTCACAATCAAACGATCTAAATCATCGCCGCCGAGTGCGGTGTGACCACCTGTGGCTAAAACTTCAAAAACACCTTGCGAGAAACGTAAGATAGAAACGTCAAAAGTACCGCCACCTAAATCGTAGATGACGTAATTACGATCTGTTGCAAGGTTGGTGTCTTGATCTAAACCATAGGCTACGGCTGCCGCAGTAGGTTCGTTTAATAAGCGTAATACATTCAGCCCCGCCAATTCTGCTGCATCACGTGTAGCTTGGCGTTGAGCTTCATCGAAATATGCAGGAACTGTAATGACAGCACCATTTACAGGATTACTTAGACTCTTTTCAGCACGATCTTTTAATTGCTTTAAAATTTCAGCTGAGATTTCTACAGGTGTTTTTCGACCTTGTGTGGTTTCAAAAGTCGGCATTTCATTATCAGCGCCTGTTAAAGTATGCGGATGTTGAAATTTAATATCAGCTTTTGAACGCCCCATAAAGCGTTTTACAGAAACGATCGTATTTTTGGGATCAGTTGTGATGAATGGTTTTGCAGCATCACCATATTCTGTTGAGTTTTTAGAATAATGCACAATAGAGGGAAGTAACACACGACCTTGTTCATCATTCAGCACTTTGGCTTTGCCTGAAAGTACTGTAGCAACCAACGAATGCGTTGTACCCAAGTCTATTCCAATGGCAATACGGTGTTCGTGTGGCGCACTTGATTGTCCTGGTTCAGCAATTTGCAAGAGTGCCATTTGTTACATCCTTAAAATAAAAGCTAAAAAACAAAGTCATGTTCAACATGTAGTTAAAATTAAAATTTAGAAATCATCATCTAAGCTAAAATCTTCATCATCAAGAAGTTGATCTTCGGCTTTATCAATATCATTCATAACTTTTTGGAAAAAACGCAATTTTCGTACAGTATCACGTGCTTCAGCCCAGTCTTCTTCATTAAAATCAATTTTGAATTCACGAACTAAGCCATCGATCCATTGTTGCACTTCTTTTTTGAGAGAATGCAACTGTTCTGTATTGGTTGCTTCATCGAGTTGCTCACGAATTTCGAGGGCAGACTGCAAAAATTCAAAATCATTAATGGATTGATCTAAATGATGATCTTGCTTTTTAAGTGAAAGTAAATATGCTGCACGGCTATCTACATGAGATAGGGCTTTATACGCTTGATTAATCTCACTCGATTTAATTAAAGCTTTGTCTTTATCATCCGATTTATCAGGATGATATTGCTGTTGCAAGTTTAAGAAATTAGCTTTTAATGTTGCTAAATCAATATCGAGTGCTTCAGGGAGATCGAACAACTCAAAATGACTCATGGGAGATACTCATCCACGATGTTTTACAAGAAAACAGGGTAATTAAATATGATTAAAACAGTGCAAGACACTGTTTTAACATGAAAAAAGTGCAGGGTGATTATACAGTGAAAGATTCACCACAACCACATTCACCTTTTTTATTGGGGTTATTAAACTCGAAACCTTCATTTAGACCATTTTTTACATAGTCCATTTCCATGCCATCGAGATACACCAAGCTTTTAGGGTCTACAAAAACTTTAACACCAAACTGTTCAAAAATTTGATCGTGTTCATCGATATCATCAACAAACTCAAGTACATATGCCAAACCAGAACAGCCTGAAGTTTTCACACCAAGACGAATACCTTCACCCTTACCGCGATTCTTTAAGTAATTGCTGATATGAGTTGCAGCATTTTCAGTTAAATTGATCATGAAAACTCCATTAAAAAATTATCTGTAAAACTTAAACAACAGATATTAAGCTTTAGTTTTCTTGTTACGGTAATCTTCAACAGCAGCTTTGATTGCATCTTCTGCAAGTACAGAACAGTGCACTTTTACAGGAGGAAGAGCAAGTTCAGTTGCGATATCAATATTTTTAATCGCTTGTGCTTCGTCTAAAGTTTTACCTTTTAACCATTCGGTGACTAATGAGCTGGATGCAATTGCAGAGCCACAACCATAAGTCTTAAAGCGTGCTTCTTCGATCACACCATTGTCATTTACTTGGATCTGTAAACGCATCACATCGCCACATGCAGGTGCACCCACCATACCTGTACCAACATTTTCTGCATTTTTATCCAAAACACCAACATTACGAGGGTTTTCGTAATGATCAATTACTTTTTCACTATAAGCCATGATGCTTCTCCAAACCTCGGGGTCAGCGTTAATAATATGTATTGCTACAGTCTAATATGGTGGCATTTCACTGATTTTCAATAAAATGCCGTGTTTGATTTTAGAAACTTAGTGTTCAGCCCATTCAACTGAATTTAAGTCGATACCTTCTTTGTACATATCCCAAAGCGGAGAAAGTTCACGTAATTTCTCTACAGCAGCTTTAGAAATTTTAATCACATGGTCAATGTCTTCTTCAGTCGTATAATGACCGAAGCTGAAACGAATTGAGCTATGCGCCAACTCATCAGAAAGACCAAGTGCGCGAAGCACATAAGATGGTTCAAGTGTTGCAGATGTACATGCTGAACCTGATGAAACCGCAACATCTTTCAATGCCATCATCAATGATTCGCCTTCAACAAAGTTGAAACTTACATTTAAGTAGTTTGCAACGTTATATTCAGGGTGACCATTTAAGAACACTTGTTCTAAATCTTGTAAACCATTCCAAAGCTTGTCACGAAGTACACGTAAGCGCGCTTGTTCTGCATGTAAGTTTTTACCTGCAAGTTCAAATGCTTCACCCATACCTACAATCTGGTGAGTAGCAAGTGTGCCTGAACGCATACCACGTTCATGACCACCACCGTGAATTTGTGCTTTAAGACGTACGCGAGGGCTACGACGTACAAATAATGCGCCGATGCCTTTAGGTCCATAAACTTTATGACCAGAGAAGCTCATCAAGTCTACTTTCATGGTTGAAAGATCAATTTCAACTTTACCAGCAGCTTGCGCAGCATCTACATGGAAGTAAGTTTTGTTGGCGCGAGTAAGTTCACCAATCGCAGCAACATCAGTTACTGTACCGATTTCATTATTCACCATCATTAATGAAACAAGAATAGTGTCTGGACGAAGTGCAGCTTGAACCATTTCTGGCGTAATTAAACCTGTTCTAGGTTCTGGTTCAAGATAAGTAATCTCAAAACCTTCTTCTTCCAATTCACGACAGGTATCTAAAATTGCTTTATGTTCAATTTTACTGGTAATGATATGCTTGCCTTTCGAACCATAAAATTGAGCAATACCTTTTAGCGCAAGGTTATCAGATTCAGTAGCACCTGATGTCCATACGATTTCTCGTGGATCAGCTTTAACTAAATTTGCGACTTGTTCACGTGCATATTCAACTTTTTCTTCAGCTTGCCATCCATAAGCATGAGAGCGAGAAGCTGCATTTCCGAAGGTACCATCAAAGGTTAAACACTCCATCATGCGTTCTGCTACTTGAGGATCAACAGGCGTAGTTGCTGCATAGTCAAGATAAATCGGACGTTTCATGTCAAATACCTGTAACCGATAAAAGGGCTGAATCATGTGGTGCTGAATTTTGGCGAACTGCAACGGTTTGTACATTGTCGCGTGCGACTAAATCGGCAAGGGTGATTTTAGCTAAATAATCGGCAATATGGAGAGAGAGTTCTTGCCATAAATCGTGAGTTAAACACATCGCACCATTTTGGCAATTGCCTTTATGATCACAACGAGTTGCATCCACAGTTTCATTTACAGCTTCAATAATTTCTAAGACAGTAATTTCTTCAGCATGACGCGCTAAGTGATAGCCACCATTCGCGCCACGAACACTTGAAACTAAGCCATGACGCTTTAATTTAGCGAACAATTGTTCAAGATAAGCGACAGAGATCGTTTGGCGGGCTGCAATTTCTGCAAGCGTAATCGTTTGTTCAGTAGGCTGCAATGCTAGGTCGAGTAGTGCAGTCACTGCATAGCGACCGCGAGTAGTTAGGCGCATGATTCGATACACATGTTTTAGACTAGATGTATGAATTTTATGAATCCTGACTAAATTAGTCAAGTATTTTTAAGATTAATTCTGACTAAATTAGTCAGAATTAATTATTATTGTTATAAGGATGAAATCTAATAAAATATTTTACATGAATATTTGCCATAAATTATACATGATTAGTGCAACAAATAGAAAGCCTATTACACCTAAAGCCGTATATAAACGCTGTTGATTTTGCTGTAGGCGTCGAACTCGATTTTGATATTGCTTTACCTCAACCTGAAGGGTGTTGATCTTTGAGCGTTGCTGATCAATTTTTTCAAGTAAGGGTGCAATACGTTTTTTTGATGCACGTGTCTGACTGTCATCATCAGGATGAGTTAACCACTGTTTCCAATCGGACAAGAGTTTGGGTGCAGTTAAATGAATGACCAGATCTCGAAATTGATCTTTCACCATATCACTGCCTTCCAAACGCATTTTTTTCATACTACGGCGATTGGCAAAAACAAAAATCTGAATTAAATCAATTAATGTGCTACTCACAGAAAGATCGACAGGTTTTTCTGGCGCTTGCAAGTCAAACAAAATGCCACGGTCTGTAAATTGAATATAGAAATCAAAATAAGGAATGTAACTATTTATCTTGATGGTCATTTGCTGTTCGACAAATTTTTTAGCTTGTAAGCGAACAACACGATCATGTTTTAATACAAAAGAATAAATGGTTTCCAAGATAATCATGACAATGTTTAGCAACAAACGAGAGTGACCTTGCTTTTGTTGCGATTCATTCATAAAACATTCCTATAACAAATTGAGAATCCGATCTCTAAAATAACTTTGAAACAATTTCATCCGTGATATGAAACACATTATTTCAACAATCATATAAAAAAAATAATTGAATGACCATTGTTGAATTGGCAAGTGTTCCTTAACATTAAACAATTACTTTGCTTTTGTAGAACAGTTTAGCAAAAGGTTCAATAGTTTTATTTGATATTATAGATATATTTTCTACATAATTTGGTCATATAGGTCATTAAAAGCTGGAGTTTTGGGCAAATGGAGCAGGATATGAAAAAGAGCAATAAAGAACAATTCGGTCTTCAGGAAGACCAAAATGAACAGCATGTATCACATACAAAACCTAGACATCATAAAAAATCAGCATTGGATTTTAGAAAATATACAAAACAGATTTGGTTGGCCGGGTTGGGGGCTTTTTCGCGCGCAGAAGAAGAAGGCAATAAATTATTTGACTCTTTAGTCAAAGTCGGAGAAGAGCTTGAATCAAAAACGGTTGAAGTTACTGATCAAACAGTGAACAAAGTGTCGGAAAAAACTAAAGAGTCTGTCACGGAAACTAAGGACAAGGTAGAAAAGCTTCTCGATCATGGCGTAAATCATTCGCTTAATCGAATTGGTTTGGTCACTGCAAAGGATCTTCAGCACCTAGAGAACTTAATAATGCAATTACATCACAAGGTGGATGCCTTAGTAGAAGAGAACCAAAACTTACGCGAGCAGTTGCTCAAAAAATGAAATAATTGGGGTGAATCAAAAAAAAAACTCATTTTTAGTCGTAATTTTTGAGAAAAGCGTGTTTGGAGTCTTGCGTTTCCCCCCAAAGCATTGCTATAAAGTCGTCATGGCCTTTGATCTACAGCCTTGGAACTTAAACAAACGAAATAAGAGGACGTAATCTTCATGAATAAATCAGAATTAATCGATGCGATTGCAGAAAAAGGGGGATTGTCAAAGTCTGATGCAGGTAAAGCATTAGATGCGACTATTGCTTCAATTGGTGAAGCGCTTAAAAAAGGCGACACAGTGACTTTAGTAGGCTTTGGTACTTTTAGTGTTAAAGACCGCGCTGCACGTACTGGTCGTAACCCTAAAACTGGTGAAGAGCTTCAGATTAAAGCAAGCAAAGTACCTAGCTTTAAAGCTGGTAAAGGCTTAAAAGACTCAGTAGCTTAATCTGAGCTTATCGAAAGCGCGCCCTCGTGGCGCGTTTTTTATGAAATAAAATTAAATTATCAGTGATTGCTCGTTCATTCATTTCACAATTTCAGTTAGAATCCTTACGAAATATAATATTGGAATACTCATGGAATCGTTTCGCACTCTCATAAGGGGCTGGTTTGGTAAAGTTCTCCTTGTGTTATTTTTAGCGCCATTTGCTGTGGTCGGTATTGAAGGTTATTTCAGTGGTGGGCAAAAAGCAGATGTCGCTAAAACTGTTAATGGTCAAGATATTTCTAAAAAAGAGTTAGAAACGGTCACCAAAAGCTATACGGATCAATTATTGGCAAATCCTAGTGTGCATGGGGACGAGTCACTGTTGAATAAAGAATTTATTGCAAATAAAGCACTTGATTATCTGATCAGTCAAAGTCTTCTAAGACAACAGGCAGATAAATTAGGTGTGACTTTAAGCGATACTCAGATTGAACAGAAAATTGCACAGATTCCTGCGTTTCAGGAAAATGGTAAATTTTCGAATAATCTATATGCAAATTATTTACGTTCACAAGGCTTAACCAGTCAGGCATTTATTCAAAATATTCGTCAAGATTTTGCATTGAGTATTCTGAGTTCAACGATTTCAGATAATGCTTTGATTAGTAAATCTGATATTCAACAAATTGCTAATCTTCAATCTGAACAACGTGAATTATTTTTATCGAGTGTGAAGCTGGATGATTATAAAGCTAACGTTAAAGTGACGAATCAAGAAATTGCGGATTATTACAACAAACATCTCAATAAATTTAAACAGGTTGCGGCTGTAGATGTTGATTATGTTGTGCTTAGTCCTGCGACATTGACTCAACCAAATGCTGCGGTGTCTGATGCGGAGTTAAATCAAGCCTATGCGCAATTTGTAGAAAAATATAAGCAAAATTTAAAGCATGATGTAAAACACATCCTGATTACAACGGATTCACGTAGTCCTGAGCAAGCTGCAACTTTGGCGAATGAGGTTTATGCAAAAATTCAGACAGGTATGACTTTTGCTCAAGCGGCTGCACAATATTCTGAAGATCCAGATTCTAAAGCAAAAGGTGGTGCACTTGCAGCCTATGCTCCAGGTGTGTTTGGTGCTGATTTTGATAAAGCTGTGGCTTCAACAGCGAATGGTCAAGTGGCGAAACCTGTAAAAACAGAGTTCGGCTATCATATTATTGAAGTCAATACACCCGCTGGAACAATTCCATCATTGGAAAGCAAAAAAGCAGAATTAACAGCCGAAGTGCTGAAAAACAAATCTGCAAATTACTTCTCAGATACTGTAAATAGTTTAAATGACCAGGTTGTGAATAGCGATTCGCTTGATGTTGTGGCACAAGCAGTGAAAACAGTACAGGTCCAATCAGCGAAGAATGTGAATTTAGCGACAACTAATCCAGTTTTAGCAGATCCTGCGGTTAAAACGAAATTATTTGCTGAAGATATTAAAAACGGCAATACAACAGCTTCAGGTAATATACAAACTGCCAATGGTGATGTGGTATGGATAAAAGTTCGTAAATACTACCCAGCGGGCACTCAACCTCTGGCTCAGGCAACAGCGCGTGTAAAAGCACAGTTGATTGAACAAAAAGCATTTGATGCAGCACATGCAAAATTAAATGCAATGATTGAAGATTTTAAAAAGTTACCTGCACAAGCAGTGACAGCGAAATACCAATCTAATTTTGTACATGCAGGAACATTTACGCGTTCACAGGGACTTAAACGCGAAATTGAGCGTGCTGCATTTAGTCAGCCTGTACCCAAAGCAGGTATGTGGTCTGTGACTACTGCGAAGTTACCTGATGAATTGGTTGTTGTAGCGGTTGCCAATGTGAAAAAAGTAGACATTGCCCAAATGAATCCTGCTGAAGTTCAGCAGTTGACTCAAATGTACCAAAAATTCCGTGGGGAACAATTGCTTGATGATTATTCTCGTTATTTAAAATCTCAAGCTAAGATTAAATAATTGAGAAAATATCCAATAAAAAAAGCGCTTCGGCGCTTTTTTTATTGGATTATGTATTCTTGAACTGTCTCGTAAAGTTTTAGAGTTGATTGCGGTATTGACTCGGGCTAAGCTCAAATTGTTTTTTGAATGCTTGACTGAATGCGGTTTCAGAAGAATAGCCCACTTGATGGGCAATTTGTTGAATAGAGAGTTGACCTTGTTTGAGCAGTTGACTGGCAAGACGTAAACGATGTTGTTGTAAATAAGCCAATGGTGTTTCGCCAATAATTTGGTTAAACAGGCTGGCAAATTTTGAGCGGGACATACAACAGGTTTCAGCTAAACTTTCAACAGTCCAGTTATGTTGGGGTTGGCTATGGATGGCTGCCAAGGCATTTGATAGTTCAGGATGAATCAAAGCATTCAACCAGTTATTATGATCTTGCATTTGCTCAATGTAATCTCGTACAGACTCAATCATTAAAATGCTGACCACATGATCCATGATCTTATTTTTGCCTGCGACAGTTCTACGCGTTTCAGCGGATACAAAATAAAGTCCAATTTTAAGCCACTCAGGTGCTTCATCACTCAGCGCATTTTGAATGTGTAGAAAGGGAGGGAGTGCATTAATTAATGGGCGTGCCATAATGGCATTCATATGGCATCGGACAGTAAGTATTAAAGTTTTTTCTGAGCTTCCCTGACCAAATTCAATGGCATCCTGTCTAAGTCCATCAAACAGAGATTCAATATTTAAGTTTTCGACCAGTTGTGTATTGGGCTGATTTTTTACGGTGTGGGCTAAACCTGCAGGAATTAAAAACATATCACCTGTGTGTAAGGTGACATGCATCGATGGGGAAAACTCTAAATAAGCGTGACCATATAAGACAATATGTGCAATGACAGCTTCTTGTTTAGGGCTTTGAAATGACCAATCCCCTTGCGCTTGAAGATAAATATATTCAGAATGGTTGAGATGAATATCATCAAAAATTTTACTTAAAGCATCCATAAGTATGGTTTAAATTTCCTATTTTCAAATAATAAAAAGGTTTGATGTCATTAAAACATGTGCGTAAAGGACAATCTCTATGTTGAAGATGCCAAAGACTTTTTCATAGGTTTTATGGACGCTTACAACTGTCTTTCAAGTGATCTTTATTTAAATATATAGATAAGTAGAAAGATAGGGAAGATACAGCCATGAATGCACCAGTTCAACTGACTGAACAGCAATTGCTGGACATAAAACCAAAGTCAGGTTTGGCACTTGATAAGAAGCGTTACCTTTGGATGATTAGTCCATCTTTGCCAGTGATTGGTTTAGGGATTTTAGCGGGCTATCATGTTGCACCTAAGCCACTTAAAAAAGTGTTTGCGCTGGGTGGTCCGATTGTCTTGCATGTGATTATTCCAGCCATCGACTCCTTGATTGGTAAAGATCAAAACAATCCAACTGCTGAAGATGTAAAATTACTTGAACAAGACCCTTATTATTCTCGACTAGTTAAATCTTTTATTCCGATTCAATATGCAGCAAATGTGTATGCGTGCTATTTGGTTGGTCGTAAGCAGACTTCATTGCTTGATAAGATACTCTTGGGTATTTCGATGGGGGCGATTAATGGTATCGCCATCAATACAGCGCATGAACTCAGTCATAAGCATGATCGTATAGATCATATTTTGTCACACTTGGCATTAGTTCCATCTGGTTATAATCATTTCCGGATTGAGCATCCATATGGACACCATAAGCGTGCAGCAACTCCAGAAGACCCTGCATCTTCACAAATGGGTGAAACTTTTTATGAGTTTTTACCACGAACAGTCATTGGATCATTTAAGTCTGCAATTGAAATCGAAACCAACCGCCTTAAACGAAAAGGGCTTGGATTTTGGTGTAAAGACAATGAGTTGTTGCAAGGTTGGGGCATGACTGCGGCATTCCATTCGTCAATGGTGGGGTTATTTGGTAAAGGAATTTTGCCATACTTGGCTACGCAATCTGCATATAGTATTGGTCTGTTTGAGATTATTAACTACATCGAACACTATGGTTTATTGCGTCAAAAGGATGAAAAAGGTAAATACGAACGTACCATGCCTGAACACAGTTGGAATAATAATAATATTGTGACGAATTTGTTCCTGTATCAGTTGCAGCGTCATTCAGATCATCATGCTTATCCTACACGTCCATTTCAGGCATTACGTCATTTTGATGAAGCACCTGAGTTACCAAGTGGTTATGCAAGTATGTTATTGCCAGCCTTGATCCCTGCTTGGTGGTTCAAGATCATGGATAAACGTGTATTTGACCACTATAAAGGTGATTTGAATAAAGCCAATATTTATCCAAAACGTCGTGCCAGTATTTTTAAGAAATTTGGTGTAATCGACAAATTGCTCAATAACTAAGCATGAAACATGCAATAAAAGCCCAATATTGGGCTTTTATTGCATTTAACTCTTTGAGGTATCCTGCGATTTTAATATTGAATAATATGTATTGTTTTTATTCAATCATCATTGAGCTGCATCATCATCGATAGGCAATTGATCATTTAATTATAGTGTATGCTTTATAACGTAATGGGGGAGGATAAAAATTTTGCTCATTAAAATTAACTCAAAGAAAAAAATTCTCTTTAAATATACTATCTTTATTGTCATGTTTCTTTCATAGTATACATAAAGTAATTTTAGATGCTAATAGCTTATCTGGACGTTTGTATGAAGTGGGAAGAAATAGGCAATCAACCATGTTCAATTGCGCGCACATTGTCAGTTTTGGGCGATCGTTGGACGATGCTTATTCTTCGTAATGCATTTATGGGAATGCGTCGTTTTGATGATTTTCAAGCAAATTTAGGTGTAACCCGACATGTGCTTGCTGAACGTTTAAAGCGTTTGGTTGAGCATGGCATACTTACCAAAGTTCCATATGTTGAACGACAAGAGCGTTTTGAATATCGTTTAACTGAGAAAGGCTTAGAGCTTTATCCAATTTTATTAACGATGGTGACATGGGCAGATAAGTGGATGGATGAAGGCTTAGGTGCACCAATGGCATTTGAACATACAACATGTGGGCATCAATTTACTGCGGTTTTGGTCTGTTCCGAATGTCAGCAAGCGATTACTGCACGTCAAGTAAAGCCAATCGTTACACCTGCATTTTTTAAATATTTGGAGAAAAGTAAACAGGCATGATTTTTTATAGAAATAATTGAGGGCGCCTATAAAGTATTTTTAGCCCCTTATTTAATAATTGATTGACGTGTGGACAAGCAAATAAGCTTATAACAATCAAATGTACAGCATGCATCGCTTGGTGGTAAGTGACGTAGTATTTTTTGATACGAATTAAATAATTCTAAAATTTATATGAATTTCATGTGTTTATATTTTATATAAATCAAGGTAACAGCATAAACTACAAAAATAAACGCAAAGACATCAATGATTCTTTTATATTTCTTAAAGTAAGCTTAAAAATTTTTATTTGTATATTTAGAAGAATATTATGAGTTACACAAAAAAGATGGAACAACTTGTTGCTTCAATTCAGCAACAAAACAGAATGTTAAAACTAAGTTTTCCTGATAATAATGTGCCTTTCGCAAATCAAATGGTTGCCAACCATATTGTTGCGACAGAAAATTTTAATCAAGATTTTGAGTTCAAAATAGAAATTCTTGCGGATAGTATAGACATCCCACTCAAAGAAATGATCGGAAAAATGGCAACTGTCGAAATGAAGCGTTTCGATGGTTCTTCACGTTTTTTTAATGGTTATATCTTTAGCTTTAAATTTTTAAAGAATGACGGCGCATATGTCAGATATGAAATGGTGCTTAAACCGTGGTTAGCATTTTTAAAGTATCGTCAAGATTGTCAGATATTCCAAGAAAAAACATTAAAGGATAGAAGTTCTAGGCTTTTTGAAAAATGTATTAATCACGATGTTGCTTGGAATATTCGTGGTGAAGATCCTGAAACAACTTTTTCTGTTCAGTTTAATGAAAGTGATTACAACTATTTGCAACGTCAATGGGAAGCGGCTGGGTGGATTTATTGGTATGAACACCGTAAAGATGGTCATACGTTGCATATTATTGATCAATCCACAACTACAAACTCGATTCAAAATCAAAACCAAAAACTCATTTGGAGAGGTAATGAAGCACATAATACTGGTGTAGGCGTCATTTCAATTGCTGATCAATCACAAATGAGTTTTAGCAAATATACAACGAGCAGCTTTGATTTTAAATCACCCGATCCTTTACAGGCTGAATTTAGTTCGTCTCATGCACCAGACCAACTCACGGATTTAGAAAACTATACATACTCAGGCGCATATGGGTTTAAAGACTTTGATCAAGGTAAAAACGATTTGGTGTCAAGAAGCCAAGCTGATTTTGCGTTGAATAATCAGAAGTTTATGGTTGCCAATGATGCTTATGCCGAGATTGGTCATTGGTTTAAGCTATCTCGGACCGGAGGTGAAGAAAAAGAATATTTGGTGACAGGTATTCAGCACAGCGCAGGAAATAATTATTTATTCGAAACAGAGCGTGAAACTGCGCAATATCGCTGTGAAATGACATGCATTCAACGAGATGTTCCTTGGAAGCCTATACTTTATTTAAATAGTCAAATGACTCGAATTTATGGATTACAAACAGCGATTGTAGTAGGACCATTAGGTGAAGAGATTTATACCGACAAGTATGGTCGTGTTAAAGTCCAATTCCATTGGGATCGTTTAGGCAAAAAGAATGAAGAATCATCTGCTTGGGTGCGTGTAGCTACGGCTTGGGCGGGCAGTAATTTTGGTATGGTTTCTATTCCTCGGATAGGACAAGAGGTTATTGTGCAATTCTTAGAGGGTAACCCTGACCGACCGATTATTACGGGAAGTGTTTATAACGAAGATAATTTACCACCTTGGGATCTTCCGAATAATGCAACACAGTCTGGTATTCTTTCACGTTCGTCCACAGGTGCGACGATTGATAATGCTAATGCGATTCGCTTTGAAGATAAAAAAGGTGCTGAGGAAGTCTGGATTCACGCAGAAAAAGACCAACGAATTGAGGTTGAAAATAACGAATCTCACTCTGTCGGTGTGGATCGCTCCAAAACTGTCGGTAGCAATGAAACGGTTAGCATTGGCGCTGATCGTACAGAAACGGTTGGAAATAATGAAACGATTAGCATTGGTGTAAATCGTACGGAAACCGTTGGAAGCAATGAGACTATTAATATTGGAGCAAATCGTACAGAAACCGTAACAGGTAACGAAACCATCACCATCCAGCAAAACCGTACCAAAACTGTTATTGCAAATGAAAATGCCAATATTTCACAAAATCAGTCAGTTTCAGTGGCTCAGAATCAATCGACTTCAGTAGGACAAAATCAAACAGTCAATGTGGGTTTAAATAAAGTTGAAAGTGTTGCCGTTGCTAAAGCTTTGAATGTTGGTGCTGCTTATGCTGTGACAGTAGGTGCAGGGCACGCTTTAACTGTTGCTGGTGCGATGAATACAGCTGTTGGCTTAGCACAATTTGAACAAGTGGGTTTGGCAAAAAATGTCAGTGTAGGAAATAGTTATAATATTGATGTTGCAGATAAATTTGAATTGCAGGTGGGCTCCGCAAGTTTAGTATTGAAGTCTGATGGAACGATCACAATTTCAGGCGTTAAGATTTTAATTGAAGGTGAAACTTTGGTACAAATTAATGGCAATGATGTTGATATTAATTGATCTATATAGTTTCTAATATTTGATTTGATAAATCAGAAAGTAGATATTTTAAATATTTATATTTTTATATTGAGAATTTAAAGTGGAATTAGAAAATCAAACACCATTTCCTGCATTACTTTATAGTGCAGCAGATCCAAATAAAGAAGAACATCAAATTGTGGTCATGAAAGTGAGTTACAAGATTGTTCGAAATGGCAATGATCAGTGGAGTTTAGAGTTAATCACAGATGGTTCTGTACCATTATGTCTTGCTGATGAGTTTTGGGGGGAAGTTGGACACAGTAGTGTAAAAGTCGAGAGTGATTTAGCCCCTTATAAACCTTTTTGTGATGTTATTTTAAATGGCAATGCATATACGCCTGAAGCGAAGGAAATGACAGCAATTGCAGTGCGCTTAAAAATCAGCTACCCAGAACCGCTGTCGGAAATTGACAAACCTCAAGAACCTATACCTTTAAATCCTTTAATGTCTTTGACTGAATCACAAAAAAGACAATGGCAAAAAGATCAGGAAATTTATCAACGCGCGTTAAAGCAACAACAACATCGGAAATATATTACTCAACTTGAAAAAACCTTAAGTGTGCTGGGTGAAAGTGAGTTTAAACAAAACACTTTGATGCCTGGATGGAAGCGAACATCAATAAAACCATTTACACAACTGCCTATACGTTGGGATTATGCTTTTGGAGGGCATCATCATTTAAATAAAAGCAGTGATGGCACAGGTATCACTTTATATAATGAGATGTGTTTTACCAATCCACTTGGGCGAGGTTGGGTTGAAGATGGTTATTTCGATGCGTGTGAAAAGGTAAATTCTTATCGTAAAAAAGATGAAAAAATCGAAAACTTTAAAACAATTGCAGCCCCACGTATTGAGTATCACATGCAACGTCAGCCGAAGCCTGCAATTGTTAAGCATCCTAAAAAGACCACACTTACAGCAAAGATCATGGACAAGGTGAGTGAACAATATCCTTATCAACCTGCAGGTTTTGGATTTTTGGGACGATCATGGTCTCCTCGAATTGCACTAGCAGGCACTTATGATGAAAAATGGTTAGAAGAGCAACATCCTTACCCACCTCAGGATACAGACTATGCGTATTGGAATGGTGCACCTAAAGATCAGCAAATTGAATTTTTTTACCCCAATGCCCGTTTAGAACTTTGGAATTTAACCAAACCAGAAGATTCAAATAAAGGTTATTTAAAAGTTGATTTTTTAGGGCACCGTCCCTTTATTGTGATGTTTTTTGAAAGTGGTGGAGTAGTTCCGTTTCCAATGATCACTGAAACGGTATTCATTGATACAGACAATATGACCATCAGTTTAACCCATAAAGCATGGATTCGTTCTGATACAGCCCCAATCACCAAAGTTGAAGCACGTTTTAGTGACCAAGCTGAAGGTGTGTTATTTGAAATGGCATCTTAAAAATAATAGAAAATAATAAGGAAAAAATATGGCTGATAATTTAATGCTTCGAAAAGAGTCGGGTTGGATGGTGGTATTTACATGCCCAGATGTATGTAAGACACCACCCAATATCCCTGTGCCTTATCCAGTTGTGGCATTTTTAAAAGATTCAGCTAAAGTTCAAGATAATGTTAGAGCGAATAGCCATCCTTTTGTTTTACATGATAAAAGTTGTGTATCACGTACCATTGGTGATCAACTCGGTATTTTAAAAGGAATTAAAAGCCAAACGGTGGGTGGCGAGTGTTATCCACTTGATAAAAGTAATACTTTTAAAGTTCATGGAAAGTGGACGGTTCGAGTCGATGATGGCTTTTGGATGAATGGCTCTGACGGTAAGACAGGTAATACACGGGGTAAAGTGGTCAAAATGCCATCTCTTAATGAGATGTTAAATACTGCTTTGGATGGCTTGCAACTCGCGTTAGATGTGGTCGGATTGATTCCAGGGCTAGGAGAAATTGCTGACGGTTTAAATTGTGTTATATGTCTTGCACGTGGAGATTATGCTGGTGCGGCACTTTCGGCTGCTGCTATGATTCCCTTCGCAGGTTGGGCTGCGACAGGTGCAAAAGTCGGACGTAAAGTTGTTAAAGCTGCTGATAAGGCAGCCGATGCAGCAAAATTAGCGAAAAAGGCAAAAAAAGCTAAAAATGGAGCAAGTTTTAAGGGCAAAGGTAAAAAACCGAAAAAGTGTAAGCCTTGTAAGAAAGCAGCAAAAAAAGCTTTAAAAGGGAAGCCTGTAAATCCTATGCAAGGTTGTAAGATTTTAATGGGAGATATGGATACTGATTTCTCATTAAACTCAGCATTTCCTTTAGTTTGGCAGCGTAGCTACGCGAGTAATAGTGAAATAGGCACTGTACAGAATCCATATACATGGTTTGGTCAGGGATGGGATTGTCCATATGCGATCCAAATAAAAGTTCTACCTGCACATGATCGAATTGATGTGCTATTGCCTTTTGGCAGAGTGATTGAATTTCCTTTTTTAGAGGTGGAGGATAGTTTTTATTCAATTCATGAGGATTTCACACTCATTCGTGAAGTTGAAAATGAAACAAATGAATCTAAATCTTATAAATTTCGCATTGCCATTGGTACACTAGAGTCAGCATCCACTTATTATGAATTTCACCATCAAGTCGAAAACCTAAGCAAAAAGCCTGAACATTTACTATTGTGCACAGGCACTTACGACCTTTATGGTAACCGAATCGGGCTGGAGTACTTACATAAAGATGAAGTCAGGAAAAATTATCCAAGTCATATTGTAGATAGTATAGGACGTGTACTGGCATTTGATTTTATTGAAGTTCAAGATCACATACGACTGAAACAGATAAAGCTCTTACAAGGTTTGGGAACACGAGATCCTTTAGACATCGCAGCTACAGCGCATGCAGTTTCATTACAAGAAAGATTGTTTCAAGCTGAACATGAAGCCCATCGAAACTTTGAAAATTTAGAAGATGTTTTAAATGTCAAAGTTTTGGTGCGTTATGAATATTCCAAAGATGCTGACTTAATCAATGTTTACATTGATGATAGTCCTGTTGAAGCTAATGAACCTTCACAATACCAATTGCGTCTAAGCCGCAAATACGAATGGAAAAATCATATTCTTACTGCACATCACGAGATTGGTGGTGTGAGTAGTTTTTATGAATATAATGAATATTCGCCTCTAGGGAAGGTTACTCGACATTGGATCAATACGGGTGAAGAGTTTATATTTGATTATCAGGCAGGATTTACCAATGTTATTTCAGCACCCAATACAGTAATCGAAAAAGTAGAAAAATTTTACTACAATGATACTTTCGATTTAATCCAATATGTGGATCCAAAAGGTTATTCCGAATATTATACTTACAATAATTCAGGTCAGCTTCTTAAAAAGACCGATGCTGATGGCGGTATTACAGAATACCAATATAGTGGTGCAGAACTGACAAAAATTAGAAGCCTAATTGACTATCATCCAGTCACAAAACTTCCTATTTGGCGTGAAATTTCATTATCTTGGACAAATGGTCATTTAACTCAAGTGACAGATCCTTTAGGGCATAATCAAACAACAGCTTATGACTTTGCTGGACAACCTCTAGTCGTTACTGATGCTTTGGGGCAAAAAACTCAAATTAAATATACGCCTACAGGCATGGCTTATGCCGTTGTTGATGCCAAAGGGGGTCATAAGCATATGTTATGGGACAGATATGCAAATTTGCAAAAATACAAAGACTGTAGCGATAAAATTACCCAATATGATTATGACCATTATGGACGTTTGATTGCTGTCAAAAATGCTTTAGGTTATGAAACTAGATTCAAATACTATGCTCGTCAGGAGCAACCGTGTGAAATTATTTATCCGGATCAAAGTATTGAGCATTTTAAATATGATGTTTTAGAACGTTTAGTAGAGTATCGAGATGCTTTAGGACGAACGACTGGCTATCAATATAGCCATGACAGTTTACCTATACGTCGTATAGATCCTGCCCATGGTGTTGTCACCTATCATTATGATCAATTGCGCCGTTTTGTTGGATTAACCAATGAAAATGGTCAAATGTGGACTTTGGAGTACGATAGCAATGATCAAGTCATTGCTGAAACCACGTTTGACAATATACGAACTGAATATGAATATAGCCCAGCAGGGAAATTGGTTAAACATCGACAGTACACTGAAAACAAGCAAGTACGATATGGCACAGTCTTCAAACGGGATATGCTTGGACAGTTATTAGAACAATATATTGTCGATCATCAAGATTTGACAGAGAAAAAGCGTATACGTTACGACTATGATTTAGCTGGGCAATTGCTACAAGCTCGAAATATGGATAGCCATGTTAAACTGAGTTATGACGAGATTGGGCAACTTACAAAAGAGCAGTTAATTGCACACTGGTATAATGAAATTTCCCAAGAACATGTACAACGTTCACATAATCTGACACATTTATATGATGAACTGGGTAATCGCATAGAAACAATATTGCCCGATGGTCGAAAATTGAAAACCATGTACTATGGTTCTGGTCATGCTTGGCATTATGCATTGCAAGACAGCGAAGGTATACATGAAATCAGCAGTTTAAAACGCGATAACTTACATCAGGAAAGTGAACGGACACAGGGACAACTCCATACTACCTTTAAACTTGATCCAATGGGACGACTGACTGAGCAGCAAGTAGCTTGGGAGAATGCTCCAGCTCGTAAACGTTTAGAGCGCTTGTATGATTATGATAAAGCGGGTCAGTTGAAAGAGATTTTAGATAAGCGTTATCTTTATCAAACCGCTTCTCAACAAAATGCTCTGGCAATTGGAACGACTAATAGTCATGGTTGGCAACGTAAACAGATCTATCAATATGATGTATTGTCACGTTTAACAAGTAGTGAATTGATAACACAAGGTCAGAGTGAAAACTTTATACAAATTCGTGAACGTTTTGCATTTGATCCTGCAAGTAATATTTTACCAATTACATCGAGTGGTGAAAATAATGCTTCAATATCTAATCATCAAATAAAAGACAATCGTGTCAAACATTTAGAGCAATCACATCAAACTGTTGATTTTGAATATGATGACCTAGGACGGGTAATTCAAAAACGGATTCAGATGAAAGATCAACAAGCATTTGGTTATATTCAGCAACATTTGAGCAATAACCATGTCTTACATCAGTTGAGCACTCGACAGATTGATTTAGATTGGGATGAGCAGAACCAGTTAAAAGCATCGACATCGATAAAGCCTGATGGTTGTGGTGGACAAGAAATTATTCAAACACAATATTGTTATGATCCATTTGGTCGCCGTATTGCTAAACAAAGCCAAATCTATAAAAAGGCATTAATTACGCATCAAGTAAAGCTCAAAACGAAAGCTATCGAAAATCAAGATATCCAACCCAATCTTGAAAGTTCGAATCGGCTTGGCTCTTCAATTAATCTCAGTTTAGGTGGTAGGAATTCAAGTCAGCCGAGTGTACTGAGCCGCTCTGTTACCCAACCTACTTCAAAAACAGTACAAACAGAACAATTAACATTGATTCAAAAACAAGCCGTCTGGAATGTTTGGGATGGGAATAGAATTTTACAAGATTATAATGGTCAGCATGTTTTTACGACTGTATATGAAGCAGATAGCTTTGTACCTCTTGCCCGTCTAGTCTGGCTTGATGATAAATTATCTGAGGCAGCCAATGATGATCTATTACCTCATGTGGACACGGAAAAGATCAATCAGCTGAAGCACATTGCTTTACAGAATATTGGTGAACTTGAAGGGCTAGGTAGTCTCCAAACAATACCTGAAGTTGCAAATGATGAACAGCGACGACACTCAGCATATCATATCTATTGGTATCAAAATGATCATTTGGGCACACCACGAGAACTGACAACTCACTCTGGTGACATTGCATGGGAAGCAGTATATCAGGCATGGGGTAATACAGTTGCAGTTGAGTGGCAAGCTGTTGAAGCCCAGCCAATTGAATTGAATGCCATCGAAAAATCTTATCTTTTACAACCGCATCGTTTTCAAGGTCAGACTTATGATATAGAAACAGGTTTGCACTACAACCGTTTTAGGTATTATGATCCTGATGCTGGAAGATTTGTGAGTCATGATCCGATTGGTTTATTGGGTGGTGAAAATCAATTTCAATATGCGCCGAATCCAGTTGAGTGGGTGGATCCATATGGACTTTCAACTGTATATTTAAGAAATAATGAAGTTTATGTCGGCAAAGCTAAGGTTAATGCAGTAAGCAGATATGGACGGAAGAATTTCGCTACAGATATTTTTAAAAACATACCGAATACAAATACAGCTCAAGGTGTTGAGCAAGTTGTTTATGACAGATTAAAAAGAAGTCAGTATGCGAATCAAATTACCAATGCTCAAAGACCTGTAAATATGGATTTAAAGTCTAAAAGATGGAGATATAATGATGGTATTAAGTGGCTAAAAGACACCTATGGCGATATATACAAAGATATAATCGATGAAAAAATTGAAGAACACGCAAAAAAACTTGGATGGTGCTCAGATGTTATTTGATTTACATAAAATGAACTTGGATGATATTAAAAAATTATCTATTGAAAATCATAAGATTATTACTGTTAGAATTGAAGAGAAAGTAAAGATTGAAAACTTAACAGCTTTAAATGAAGTTTTAAGCGAAAAAAATTTTTTAGTTTCTGTTATTATAGAATCAGAGAATTATAATTTAGGTGGTATGGTCTCTGGAATTAATGTTTTTCAATACATCTGTAATGTTAAAAAGTTAAAAATATATGTTAGTGATTATGATGCAAGATTAGAGGATTTATTTTTTTTAAAAGATATTAAAAGTTTAAATTATCTTGATATTTCAACTAACGCAAAAAAAAATCTTAAATTTGATGAACTAAAACGTTTTTCTAAAATTACTTATTTTAGTTATTTGTGTGAGGGTTTAAATAAAGAACAACACTCTTTTGTAAATGATTTTATGGATCTAAGTTATTTCTCAATTTATGATTTAAATTTAGAATTATTTGACACAAAAGAATCATTGATTGAATTAAGAGTTCATAGAAAACTTACTAATGCAATGCTTATTTATGATAAATTTCCGAATCTTGAAAATTTAATTTTAGAAAAATGTAAGAGTTTAGATTTTAAGAATAGTATTTCAAATCTACCAAACATAATAAATATTTCTTTAAGATATATGAGTGACGTTTATGAATTACCAAAATTTAAAAATCCAGAAAAGATAAAGAAAATTTCACTTTTGGGTTTAAATAATCTTAGATCTCTAAATGGAATTGAAGAAATGCAAAATTTGGAAGAACTAGAAATTACAAATATTAAAAATATAAATATTGAAAGCTTTTTAATTTTAAAAAAATTAAAAAGCTTAAAAAAAATATATATTCTATTTGAAAATTCTAAATTAAATATTGAATTTGAAGATTTTGCAAGAAAAAATAAAATTCATTTGATTTAAACTTTCTTACTTATAGGCTTAGTTGATTTAAAAATAATTAAACATATTTTTGTATAAGTTTGAAATATGGTAGGTGTTTTTATGTTTATTGGTAGTACTGATAAAGAAAGATTAGATAATTTTTTAATTATTGAAGAGAATGATAGTGCATCAGAAGTTTTTAAATTTATGGAAGAAAAAAATGTAAATAATTTAATTGTTGATGCTAACTTATGTAATATATCAATACTAGATAATGTGGATTTTTATCAGATTTTTGAAAAAGCAAAAATAGTGCACTTAGCTAATATTGATCTAAAGAAAAGTAGTTATTTATATCAATTTAAAAATGCGAATAGATTTGAGATAAAAAACTGTAAATTTAGTGGAAAAGAGCCAATTAATTTTCATGAATTTAGTAACCTTGAAGAAATTTTTACAATATATAGCAAGCGGTTTGAAAACTTATTTAATCATCCGAAATTGAAGACATTATTTATTGAAGGATTTAATATTTTAGATTTCAATTTCCCATTAAACAATGTGTTGGAATCGTTATCTCTTGAAAAAAGTGCTGAGTGTAAATGGTCAACTCTATCAAATTTTAAAAAACTAAAAGCTCTATATTTAGTTAGTATATCAAGTATTACAGATATTTCTTGGCTTTCAAATCTTTCTTACTTAGAAGATATTGAGCTAACTTATTGTAAGAAAATAGAAAATTGTATTGAGGGAATATCAAATATTTCCTCTTTAAAATCTGTTTGGTTAGCATATATGGGAAATTTTGATTCTTTGAAACCATTAACTAAGCTTACAAAGCTAAAAGAGCTTACGATTGAGTCAGGAGGGAAATTAGTAGATAAGGACATCAGTTTTCTTAAAAATATTCAAGGATTAGAATATAGTATTGAAATGTCAAATTGTGTAACTAGCAATGAATAAATTTTATCTAAATATTGATTTTTATTTGCATTGATTTTTAATGTCGAGCTTGAATTATTATTTAAGCTCAATTTTTTTTATTATTTAATATTTTTAAACCTAGATAAAATGGTTGTTTAATAAAAAATTAAATACCTATACTTTAATTATAAGAAACTTGAGCCATGAGAGAATTGGTTTATTGCGTGGTGAAAATCAATTTCAATATGCGCCGAATCCTGTTGAGTGGGTGGATCCATTAGGCTTGTCACCAACATCACTTGGTAAGTGGGGAGAAAGTTTTGTCAGAACACAACTCTTGAATTCTGGTAAATACAGTAATGTTATTTCAATACAAAATTCTCAAAATCATGGTATTGATTTAGTTGGCATCAGAAAGGATGGAAAATTTGACTTTTTTGAAGTCAAAACAAATGTTTTAATTGAAAGGCATAAGTGTTAAGCATTTGATAATTATTTAAATTTAAAAAATTCATAACTTAGAAATATGTACCCAATCCCACTTTTTCGTTGAGCTATTTTTTCAAATACCAATGGGATTTACTTAGAAAAAGAGTGAAATAATCTATTTATCTAAGCCATAATCTACAGGGATTCGTTCACGTTAATAGATATGTGAACGAATCAATTTATATAAATAGGTCATAAACAATTTGCGGGTTTAGGAATACCTGCCAAACGACTCAAATGTCGAGCAACCAGTCCAGTATTAAATTTTTGTTGCAACACTGCATTATCAATCTCAGGGCTTACGCTTTTCATTAAAAATTTAATCAATGGGCGAGTCGCAGGAGAGTGTCCAAATTGAGTATAGAATTGACGAACTGCATATAAAACTTCGAAATGCCAAGGTGTAAGCTCGAGTTCTAAACTCTGTGCCAGCTCTTGAGCAACCTGTTCATTCCAAACCGTATAATCAACTAAGTGACCGTCTTGGTCTAATTCTAAACTCATAAAACAACCTAAATGATGTAACTCGATTGAAAAAGCAATTAAATTACTTGGGAGATAACAAAGGGTAAAATAGCGGTTTATTTTAAACTGATACAACGTGTGAAGTCTAAAATCAGTTCTGCGAATTGCGCATAATTGATCAATTTAAAATGCTCAGGAACTTTTTCGGCAAGTATTTCTGTATCATTTTCCAAGATGTACAGATTTTTTTTCTTTTCTAAACGGTGATCATATACATATAGCACTGCATCTCCCATTAAAAGAATATGATCATCTACTGAGTATATTTGATCCAGTTGGGTTAAAACTTGATCTGTATGAGAAAAACATGATTGAATTAAGTAAAGTGTTTTATCTGACATTTAAATCTACCTTGCCCATCTTACCAATATAAAACACGGTCAAAAGATTGAATAAATTCACTATTCAAATCGATGAACTCAATCTCTTGTTGTGATTGAGTAACAAAAGCAGAGCTTTTATTCATATTCTCTACTAAAACTGGTGTTAAATCATAAAATTCAAAGCTATCCACCATGTTTGACGCGAGTTTAAACGCTTGTTTTAAACCATCAAACGCCAGTTCGGATTTTAACAAACTTAGTCCAGCATCTTTAAGTAACACTTTGACTTTACAACCAAAAGTGGCTAAAACCATAGTGGCAGACAAGCTTTCATAAACTTGTAGATTGGTTAAGTTTGCTTGGGTTATCACCACGAGTACAGTATTCACACAAATCACCTTTTAAATGCAACACTCTAATGGGAAGATCAACTTAGAATTGAATGAGACGATCTGTAGATTGGACTGCATCTGCAAGTTCTCCAAGTCCAACGAGATTAAAACCTTTTGCAAGATTATGTGTTTGAATTTGATGGCGTTTAGCATTTTCTTGATCTGTTATTCCACGCGCTAAAGCGGCACTCACACAGACAGGAAGTCGAATTGCGAGTTTTTGCCACTCTACAGATAAATTACGTTGATCATCAGGAATCCATTGCAAGTTGTTGGCAACTTGTACACCATCTTGATAGAAGAACACACGAAATTCTTGATCTTTTGCTTTTAAAGCCTGAGCTAACCCCAATGCATGCCATGCATGAATTGAACTTGGAGCAGCAGTGATTAGTAATAAAGTACTCATTTGATGGCGATTCACTTGGAGAATGGACAGTTTGCAACATTCAAACTTGATAATGATAGGTAGTATACAATGATTTTAGGTGACATTTTTATGATATTCTTAATTTTAAAAAAAATAAATCATTAAAATATATTAATAAACAGATACTTAGTTAAATTTTTCAAATCACAAAGTCACTATAGATCTTATTTAATCTGCACGAAATTCCCTATATTTTCTTCCTTTTTTCCATAAAATAGCTAAAATAAATCTAAATCTACACCAAATCTGCACCAAGAATGAAGCTTCCAAAACCAATACAACGTGGATCAAGTTGGCGTATTACTGTAACTTTTGATAATAAGAGATATTCAGCGACCAGAGATACTGCAAAAGAATGTGAACAATGGGCATCACTTAAGCTACTTGAACTTAAAACTGGTAAAGCTGATCTTGAACAAGGTATTAAACCTGCTTATCCATTTCGACAATTATGTAATAAATATTATGAAGAACATGGTCGACACATGCGATCGGCTCGTACCATCAACTTTAAAATAAAAAACTTAGACCGTATCGCCCCGAACCTGGCTGAGAAGTCAATTTATGATTTTAAGCCTGCAGATATTGCAGAATGGCGCAATAATAGAAAAAAAGAAGTTAAAGTAGCTACATTAAGAAATGAACATGCAATTTATTCTGCAGTGTTTACCTATGCAATGAAAGAGTTGTTTTTGATTGAGTCTAACGTTTGGCACTCAGTAACAATGCCAAATAAAGAAAAATCACGAGATCAAAGAATTTCTCCAGAACAACAAGAAACTCTATTGAAAGTGTTGCAGTGGGACGGTACAACAACACCTGTCAGTTCTAGACAATATGTCGCGTGGGCTTTTTTGTTTGCTCTGGAAACAGCAATGAGGCAGGGTGAGATATTATCTATGCGTAGAGCAGACTTACGTGATGGTTTTATTCATTTACCAATGACTAAAAACGGTGAGTCTCGTAACGTACCACTTTCAAAAGAAGCCAAACGCTTACTCTCATTGCTTCCTGCAGAAAATGACAAATTATTGCCAATTGATAAGAATATATTTTGTGCAATGTGGATGAGGGTTAAGAAAAAAGCAAAACTTCCTGAAATCAACTTTCATGATACTCGACATGAAGCCATCACCAGGATGGTTAAGGTTCGTAAATTACCGGTTGAGGTTTTAGCAAAAATTACGGGACATAAGACAATTGGGATATTAATTAACACTTATTACAATCCGGATGCGCAGGATTTAGTTGAGATGTTTAATGACAGTGAGAGCTAATTAGCTCTCGGTCTGCCTCTTTTTTTATTTTTAGTGCTAAGTAAATCATGGGCTAAGCGAGGGTTGTATAATGCCTTGCCAGGTGTACCTTGATCTATTGATGCGAGACGGTCTCTAATTGTCGTGGTCGATAGACTATACTTTTCGGCGAGCTGTGCTGCAGAAACTAATTCAACTTCCACTTCCTTCAATTCTTTAACAATTCCACCACCAATATTTTGACCGAGCATTACTTGTGGAGGACTATCGCTTTCGACAGTGATAATATATTTAAGAACACCCATCAATCTTCCTCCATTTATTCAGCTCATCCCAAATTAAATATGTCGTACCTATTAGAGGGTGAGTATTTAGAAGAACTTTCATGCATTCACCTTTTTATATAATTGATGTTTAACATTTTTAATCTTTGCCATTAACAAACAAGATTCATTGTTTTGAGGTGTGGCAAGTTTGTGAAAACTTTGGCTATACCGAACCATTTCAGCTTTGCTCATTAGAATCAAATTCTCTATTCGACAATCTGTTTTATCCTGGTTTTTAAATGCAATTACTTTTCCTTCCGGAATTGGTCCATTAGCTTTTTCCCAAACAATTCTATGCTTTAATCCAAATTTACCTGGTTCACCTATTTTTACTAAAACATATCCATCTTTTGAGCATATCCGCTCATAACCTAGAGGTTTAGCATTCCATGTAGGACGTCCTTTCTTGAAGCTAGTCTTATTCGCTGAAGTAAGCCCTTTGGTGCCAGTATTCCATGGAACAGATCCTTTCTGAAAACAACCTGTTCGACCAGTATTCCATTTATTACGAGTGCATAATGACTTGATCTGATCAACACTAAATTGTTCATTAAATTTGGTGTTTACTATTTCCGTTAATTCTTTTCGTCCCAATGAGCAGTTTGATTTAATGAAATCTAATTGCTCTGGGCTATATTTGATTGCTGATCCCTTTGGCATAAATCACCCAATTAAATTTTGCGGAATTTCAACTGAATCGGCATTTTTTAAGCCTCTGTATTCAGCAACTAATTTTGCAGCACTTAAACGCATGTTGTTATTTTTAATAACCTGTTCACTTATTTTTTCAATAGCGTCTGCCTTTTGAAGTTCTGCCTGAAGCTCTTCACCTTTGAGATCTGTAGCACTTAAACGTTCAAGCTGTGCAAATAAAACAGAATTTAAATCTAATGGTGTATTCATTATTTTGTCTCCCAAGGTGTGTCAGTCGCCATTGTTAAATCAGTCCGTCTCTGATTTGCATAACTGAATAAACGCTCATGTATAGCTGGGTCGCACTGGATTATTTCCTCTTCAAGCTTTGCAAGATCAATCAATGTTTTTGATTCTTGAATACGAACCATCAAAGATGATTGTGATTTTTCAGGTGGGTTGAATTCAGCTAAACGTTTATGGATGGCGCTCATAACTGGCTTACGCTCTTCCTCGGTCCAGTGAACTGTGTATTTATAGAGAGCATTAGCTTCTGTTGGAGTTTTGACGATTTTTAAACGTTCCATCAACTCATCAACTATTGATTGATATGGATGTAATGCAGGTGAGTTATCCTCTGAATTAATTGGATCTTCAGAGATGGATATATTTTCTTGAGACTCAATAGCTTTTGGTTGATTAAACTCAGCTATTTTTCTCTCCTTAGTCATCGTAATTTCAAGCATTTGTTCTGCTGAAAAACCCACTTTATCAGCATTAAATAAAGTAGTTTCAATCTCAGCCAAAGTTGTGCAGGCACGCAAGCCATCTAAGTAGAGTTGTAATTCAGATTCTATTGATATAACTGGCTTTTTCTCAACTACTTGTGAAGATTCTTGCTCAACAGATTTCTTTGTATTTCTTGCTTTTTTGGGCTTTTCACTGAAACCGTCTTTAACTTCAATTTCAGTAATAATATAGCCAAAAGCTTTACCAAATGCCTGCAGCTGTAATTTCGCATTTTCCTCGTCCAACTGAGCAAATCCATTTGCTACACTCAAACATATATCACCATGCTCAGGATCATATTTTGTACGCAATATACAAGTTGGCATCACAATAAAAATTTCTTGCCCAGACTCTAAATCATGCGGTTGAACAGGCTTTGTAAATTTAATATCTGCCAATGTAAAAGTTTCACGTTTGATACAGAACTCATGATCATTTGTAAAAAATACAGTAGCAGGGAATTGATTAAGCTCATCAAAATCAAGCAATCCACCAATATGACGACATAAAACAGTTTTGCCAGATTGCAAAGCAGAAATTGCCTCAACACCATTAAAAGTATGCATTATTTTTGTCCTTTTAAAGCTTTAGTTAGGTATGGATCTAAATCGGGTTGTTTGAGAAGCCAAGCAATATATGAATCAGGAAGCTCATCAATTAGCTCACCTCTATGTTTACCAAAGTTAATGCGCTTGGGAATTCTGGCAATTTCAGACATTTGATAAAGTGAATTCATGTCTTTAATTGCAAGCTTTTCGACAATTACTTGTAGAATCACGCCAGTGAAATAAATATCCCAGCGCGCGTTATGTGCATTTCTCAAATGCTTACGAGCAGTTTCTAAATTTCCGCTCATCACGTGGTAATACAAAGCTGTAAGGTTATGAGTTTCTAATTCATCCCAAACCATACGCGCCAAAGCTAATGTGCAAATGCCTTTTACATTGATTGAAGAATCACACAATTTGATTGCTTGAATGTCGTAATCAATATTGTGGCCAATCAAATAAACAGTATTTTCAGGTAAGCGGAAAACCTCATAACTCGGCTTGTCCGCTATATCAGACTCAAGAATATGATGAGTTGCTAATGAACCAAGTTCGATAGGCTCAGGGCAAGAAAAATATTCATCAAAAGCTGATTTTTGATGAATTACCAAAACTCCCTGCTCAAATGAGCAGGGTACATGAGCAATTTCAATTGGATAACCGTTTAAGCTGTTTGTTTCAGTATCTAAAATCAATGCAATCATGCCGTAACACCTTTTTTAGCCAATTCATCTATTTCAGCTTTAACAGCATCAAGTTTGTTTGCCTCAATTTGCGTAAGTGCGTCAATTCCTAGATATTCACAAACTGTTTTAACATCAAGACCTCTTTCATCAATGAAAGCTTGCAAATCATCTCTTTGCTGATCACTAATCCCTTTAAAATCAGGCGGGTTATACCAACGCTTTGTATTTTCTTTATCAAAAGTGCATTTGAGTTCACGACCACGAATTTGAACTGCATGCCACATTTGAGTTTTGTATTTATGATCTGAATCTATCGACTCGGTTAATTGATTTAAGTCACCTGAATGATTAGCTTCTGTGCAACACTGTTGGAAATTTTCCAACTCACCAATTGCTTTTACTTCTGCTTGCTGTTCAGGTGTCATTGAGTTGATATAGTCTTTCGCTTCTTTAATTAATGAAGCTAGGAATAATCCATTAAATTCAAGATCTGGAACAAATACTTGCCCTGAGTTCTCAGTCATTCCATTTGGTTTTTGAGTTTTAACCCCAAGATAACCTGAATTTTTTGCATGATGTGTAGGGCTTGGATTGAAGTAAATAATTCGATCCATTTTACCTTCTGCATCTGTTGTGGCATGCATATAACCCATCATGTCAGCCATGCGGTAAAGCATGTTTCTGTTTTTACCACCTAAATCAGGTCGGAAAACCTTCAGTTTTTCCTTGCCTGATTCTTCTTCTGTAGCATGTGCAATAAACACAACATCTTTACCAAAGGAGATCCATTTATTTACGGTTTGCATAAATAAATTATTAGCCAAACCTTGAGCTTTTAGAGTCAGATTTCCGTCTCGTTGCAAGTTCTCCTTGTTATTACTTAAATGAGTTTTTATGCAGTCGAGCATTGCACCAACAGTGTCACAAATAATTGTATTAAAAGGGGCTAAATCCTTTTCATCCATAAAAGAGACATCAGACCACTGAGGAACAGGAACAATCGCACCTCTGCGTAATTTAGCATTTACACGGTGCTGACCTTTATCGAAATCAAACACAACAGGTTTATCAGCCGTATGAGCTATAGAGCTCTTACCTAAACCAGGATCTGTATATAAGTAAAAAATAATCGAAGAAACTGTTAAAGGTTGGTCTGGGAAAATAATATTTAGAGCCATGATGTAACCCCTTAATTATATTTCGTATTGTTGTAAGCAATACGTTGATTAGCGGAATACGGTGTGCGCTTAAAGCAAGGTTGGTTAAACAATTCTGCTTTAGCTTTACGCTTTTGGAATTTGCGCTCACGTTCGAAATTTTCACGAATCCAAGGTTTCGTTGCGTGGGTTTCTTCTGAAACTAAAATCAAAACACCTGATCTATTCACCCAGTAAACATCAGATCCTTTTTGCACATAGATTGATTGACCAAGACGCATACGGAATAAACCGTTTTCATTGCCTTGAAATTCTGAGAAATTTTGAGTAGAAGTTTTCATTGAACTGCCTCCACTAATCGATTACGTTCGATATAACCAACTATCATCTGATTAATATTTCTGTGATCGTTGTAATCGGTGAAATCATTCCAATCGTTACCATTCACATCTGTAATTTTTTCAACCGCCAAATTTGTAATATCTACAGCTGTAAATTCTGAACCAGGTACACCGTAACTATCTGGATGAGATTCAAAATCAAAGCTGACTAAAACTAGAAAGCTATCAAGTTTGATAACTGCTTTCCCTGAAGTTTCAGAAGTGAGCTTTAAAGCGCTAACGCTATAAGTTGATGGTGTTACATTAGGAGCAGTGATAAGTGGCTTGTACTCAGCAGTTTTCTGGTCATAAGCAAGACCGATTGCCCCAGCGGTCAATAGTCCACTGATAGTGGCGATTTTAAAGAAGCTAAAAGGCTGTACACGATGTGTAACAATGGGATTGATTGAATTTGGTTTTGTGTTCATACTTATCTCACTCATTGAGTAAAAGTCCCTGTCCGTCGAAAGCTAGGGGCTTTTTTTGTTGGTGTGAGATAAATATAACTATAGTTATTTTACTAGTCAATACTGTAGTTATAAAAAATATTCTTTTAGTTATATTTGTGATTTAATAGACATAAGAAAACCCACACTGGGTGGGTGAATTATCAAGTTGAAAAATTCCTAGTTTGATTGTTTTAAAAAATTTGGGCATCCTTCGCTGTAAATTAGCATGAAGTCGCTTTGGGGTTCTATTTTGCTAAACTCCTTCCATGGTTCAAAATGACTTTGTAAACTTAAGCTATATGCACTTCTAGGAATTACTTCGCCACCCATATATTTAAAAGTTTTTTCTCTACAGTTAATTAAAACCTTATTGAGAGTGAAAATAGAGGGATCGAAATTAAAATTAGTTTTATATTTAAATAAGATAGTTGCATCAGATTGTCCTTCAATTACATCACTTACAGAAACTTCATACCCTCTAAGTTTTTCTTTACTGTTTGGAATTAAGATAAAATTTTCAGCGTAAATGCAATTAGAAAAAGAAATGAAAACAAGTAAAAGACTAGCATTTTTAAATTTCATATTTGTATCTACTGATTTAACCTGCTCGCCAGAATTGACGACCCATTATTTTAAAATTATATCCATTGTTTTCTGTTACCACTTTATCTCTATACTTCTCATTAAGACTATGAAGAATTAATGAACCATCAGCTTCTTTGAAAATCTGTTTTATCATGCCTTCACCAGCAAAATAGAAAGCATAAATTTCACCATCTATGATTTCGGTTTGGGCTAAATTAATCCCTACTAAATCACCATCTTTAATAAAATCAGCCATGCTATCGCCCTTGGCTTTTATGATCTTCATTGTTTTTTCATTAACACCTTTCTCTTTCATAAATGCTGGTGAAAAAGGGAATTTTCCATTTATAACATCAAAATGGAATTCTATTGATTCGCCTGCACCGCATGAAAAATTAGCTTCTACGACATCAATCCAAACATATTCGTTCGCAGATCCAGGATCAACAACAGTTGGCTTGTGAATGTCATTAGCATCAAAAGAGTCACTTTCGTTCCCAGTAGTTAACCAAAAAGGATCGACACCTAAATATTGGGCAATCATTGGCAGAAATGCAGATTTTTGGTTTCTGCCTGATTCAAGTGCTTGGTAAGCAGGTTGAGAGATATTAACTGCTTCAGCTACTTCAGCTTGTGTTTTACCAGCTTTCTTTCTTGATTCTTTTAAACGTTCTTTGAGCGACATAAACACATACCTCTATTTTATAACAATATATAACCTTGGTTATAAGTAATCAAATAACTATAGCTATTGACTGTTAATAACTATAGTTATAATATTGGTTATATCTTATGGAGATATAACTATGAGTAAGCAAACTAATAATAAGTTTCAGTTACTTGTTCAGCATTTTGGAAGTCAAGAAAGCACTGCTAATGCCTTGCAGGTTAAACAGCCAGCAGTTTCAGCTTGGGTCAGAGGCACTAAAAATATGTCTGAACTAGTAGCTATGCGTGCAGAAAAAGCAACGGATGGAAAATTTAAAGCAACTGAGTTGTGTCCATCTTTGAAAGAATTTCAAACCCTATCAGCTTAGGAACCACCATGAGCAAAGTATCTATTTTTGTTCATAAAAATTAAACGTGAATGATTAAAAGGATTCACATATGGAAATCAATTTAAGCCGAGAAGCTCAAAACGCAATTTGGCAAATGATAAGTAAAACACCTGGTTTTACTCCTAAAGACATTGCCCAAGTAATAGGGGATTCGCATAACACAGTTTGCAATTACGCAAATATCAATATGCCAAATCACTTACCAAGCATAAAAAAACTGGAAGCAATTCTGTATTACACGCAAAACCCAGCTTTATTAAAAATTTGGGCACATGAGCTTGGTTATGCATTGCTGCCTGTTGAGTGCGATCGAAGTAAACATCATGAGCTTTCTATCTTTGAAGCAATGATGCAACACAATATTAAGTCTGGTAAGGCTAACAAAGTTGTTTATGACGCCTATGAAGATGGTGTTGTAACACCTCAAGAATATGAAGAGATACACCAACTCACACAGAATTTAATTGAATTGGCGACAGCTGTAGACCAAGCGGCACTAAAGCAAATGAAAAAATTTACAGCAGGTTTTGAAATTGAAAAAGCCTGATGTTCGAGGTCAGGCTTCCCGTAGTTCACACGGTATCAATTACTCAATGGTTTCAAGGAGTATCGAATGACATCGAATCTATCACATGAAAATTATATAAGCAAATTCATGAAAGGTGATGTGGTTGTATTTATGAATCACATCAAAATTAATAGTTTACAGACTATAAAAGTTTATCAACCGAACGATCTATATCTATTGGAAAATGGGCAATTGGCTAAAGAAAATGAAATACGATCTGCCACTTTGCCTGAGCTTTTTCATAAACGCCGTTTAGATGAAATCGAGCAATCGATTGCGGAGGTTTCATGAATAGTCATTTTCAAACTAAACCTGAGCATAAACAGACTCAAGAAATCCAATCTTTTTATGAACCAACGTTGCTTTTGTTGAATCAAATTCATGATATCAAAAAAGGCAATTTAAGAATGCGTGGTTACAACGAAGAAAATGCAGCTGTAACCAAGGAGGAATTGGCTCAAAAGATGGCTTATCGATTCAAGATTACGATTTGGTTAGCACAACAGGTTATTACGAGTTTGATCAAAGCTGAACAGGTCATCTCATTTGGTGGATATGTAAAGCCAAAGGTCGGTGAATTATGAGCTTAGATGCGACCGTATGGGCTTGGAAAACTACAGTCTCATGTGCAAGTGAAAGGCTTGTGCTTTTAGCTCTTGCAGATCGAGCTGGGGATGATCATAAGTGCTTCCCAAGTTTAAAGCGCTTAGAGAAAGATACAACGTTAAATCGTAAAACGATTATCAAAGTTTTAGATGAACTTGAACTCAAAAGTTTGATTAAATTCACAGGTGAAATTAAAGGGAATGGCGTAAAAGTCTATCAATTAATTGGTGTATTTGGACGTGAAGATAGTTCAGATACCCATACCAAAAAGGGGACTAGTACCAAAAACGACACTGGTGTTAATTTAGGTACTGGTTCCAAAAACGGTACTAGTACCAATAATGGAACAGGAACCAGTACCGATTTTGGTACCGAGACCAGTACCAATTTTGGGACACAGAATCTCCCAAGGAATCTCTCATTAGAATCTAAAAATAAAAAAGACTGGCTTTGTTTGAAAAAACTTTGTTGGGAATTAGATCAAGCCGATCCCACGGTAGTGCCAAAGTCGATTATCGAAGCAAGTTGGTTCGAACGTGAAAAACGAGCTTTCGAACTTTTCAATGCTGACAAGGATCTTTGTGATGATCTTTTGATTTACCACTTTGCTGACACACTTTTGAGAAACCGTCACAAATACGACAAAGCGCAAAATGGAAAATCAAGCGGTGATTCTGATTCTGTATTTTTCTCATCACCTCAGCAGATTTATGTTTTTGCCAACAAATTGGCTCAACTTCCAGACGTCATCGATGAGTTCAGTATGCCAGGTGAATCTTTTGAAAAACTAACAAGCCGGATTGCTGCAAAACTATCGGATCCCAATGAACTCCAAAACTGGAAATCACAGCTGCAAATGGTTGGATTTAAATCAAAGAGCAGAGGTGTGGCTTAGGTGGAGAGCATCTCAATTGCTGAATATCAAAGACTTTATGGTACGAAAACCAGGAAGAAATCAAAGCACAAAAGCAGTACTCGAGTTAAAACTCATCGAGGTGAAAGTATCGGTGAATCAACCCTGGCCAACCAGTTGCGACTTTTAAAAATTATCTTTGAACAAGAATATAAATTCCATCCAAAACGGAAATGGCGTGCAGATTTTCACATTGTAGGCAAGAAGATATTGGTTGAGGTTGAGGGCGGTGTTTGGAGTAACGGACGTCACACTCGAGGAAAGGGATATATCGGTGATATGGAGAAGTACAACGATGCTGTGTTAATGGGATATCAGGTATTACGGTTTAGTACAGAGCAAGTCAAATCAGGTTTAGCGGTTCAACATATAGAGACGATGGTAGGGGATTTATAAAGATGGGCACAGCAGTCGCAACACAACATATTTTACAAACAGTTGATTGGTCGCGTTTTGACTTAGAAGGCTGGTTATATCAATTTGGTGCTTGGTTATATACCAATACAGGACCTACAGGAAAAAGTGTAAATCCAATCGCTATAGCTATGGATAATGCTGTAAAAGAGAAGAAATATAAAAAATTGAGCCCTGAACAAAGATTAAAAATTATTACTGGTTATCTTATGGAAGATCTTGGACAAGCAAAGCCAAGAAAGACTCGTCTAACATGTGAAATAAATGATAACGAGGCGAGAGCTGTACAGCGTTTAATTTTAGATCTACAAGGGCAATCTGAAATATTGGATGATTGGATGGATGCTGTGATTAGTCGATATTTTTATGGTTGTTCCTGGTCAGAGATGGTGACACAAGAACGTACACAATATGATGTACGTTCCGACGTGAAATGTGGTTTGGCTGCTTTGCATAGTAGATATGGGTTTATAAGCTATTAATGGTTGATAAATCAAAAAATAGTTAGATTTAGTAATGACGTGCGGATTTTAATAACCAATACGCCATTAACTTACTCGACAATATAGAGTTTGTGCCTTTTCTTTAATGGTTCAACTTTAGCTAAGGAATCAAATGTTAATTGATTGAAATCATCTTCAGAAATTCCAATTTCATCAAGCATTTGATTTTTATCAAAAGAAGGTTGCGATGCTAATACAGAAATAATTTTAGGTAACATTAGACTTTCATCACGGTGAGTTTCTTCTGGTTCATTTAGGTTATAACCTAATGAATTGATCTTGATTGAATTGCTTCGATTAACCCAATCACTAATTAACCCCAGTTTGTGTGCTTTGTAGTTAATTGCTTTTAAAGATGTTCGCCAAACCTTTTTATACTCAACCATATTTTCTAGTGAAAGATAGCGTGGTGCAGTAGCAAAAAATGAATCAGTAGGCATTAAAAACTCAGAAGAGAATTGATCAGCCTCGGTTTCAAGAACACGATTATCTTTCTCAACTCGAATTTTCTTGTTATGTGTATGCATTACGATATGACCAAGTTCATGTGCACAATCGAACCGAGCTCTTTCTGCAGATTTAAACGTATTTAAAAATATAAAAGGGTTACCGCTTTCTTCATCAAAAAAAGACAAAGCATCAATTTCTCTGATTTCATTAGGAAGTCTAAATACACGAATTCCTTTTAACTCACACAATGAAACAATATTATTAATAGGTTGGTTACCTAGAGCCCATAACCCCCGTAGTTCTGAAGCTATATGTTCAGCGTACTTGGATTCGCCCAAAAACTCAGTAATATCTAAATCTGGACGATGAAATGCAGGTAGCTTTACTTTTTTATTCAAGTATTTATTAATGTTAATTGCTAAAAGAGTATATGCCTCATTAGCTTTTCTATGCTGGGCTTTAATACGAGCAACAGATCGATAGAAGATCTGGTCTGTTTCATGAGGTTGGGACTCATTACCAATGAAAAAAGACATAGGTAAGTTTAGTACACGACATATTTCATTTTGATCATTCTCATTGATTTCTTTGTCTACGTCCAAAAGTTGCTTTACCTTAGAGATAGAGCAACTCAGTTTGTCTGCGAAATCAGCATTGCTTAAGCCACGTAATTCTTTAGCAATACGTAAACGATCTTTATTAAACACATTAACCTCAGATTAGACTACAAGCTTAATATCAAAATCATCTGGTTTAATTTCATCAGATGGTTCCAATAATGGCTTAGGATCATTTTTTACTGGAAGAGTATTATCTATTTCAAATACAATTCTGCAAGTATGATTACTTGGTAAAATGGAGATTTTTTCAGCTTTTAAGTTTTTTACAAAACTAGTTGGGTATGCAAATTCAAAGGGAATAGTTGGGATATCAACATTTTGATAAGCTGGATGTGATGAAGAAGGGAAATATAAAATCCATGTGCGTAATTTTGATTCATCATCATAAGCAAATTGATTCTCCTTAATATTATTTAAGGTCATCAATCCTTTTTCACAGTGTGCAGATACTATTTGATCAGCTATGCCCAAAGCTATATTACCGCTCATAAAGATAATTTGTATTTTTTTTGCTGTATTTTCAATTCTCGGTTGGCTGTCATTATGAAATACCCAAGCAGGATCAGATTGCCTAAGCATTAAAGCTATCTGTTCTCCAATCTTTCCCCATCGTGCGATAAATCGTGCACGATTATAATAAGTATTAGTCTTAAATTCCGCGTCTCCGATCATGATCGCATCTTTGACCAGTTCAAGATCTGGCAATCCTAATTGTTTTGCTTTTTTTATAGCATTGTCACCTTTGAAAAAATCGCAGGGCGTAGGTTCTGAGGGTTGGATTGATTCTTCATCGAGAAGATTTAAGTTCATAAGATATATCCTAAGTAGGTAATAGCTTTTTTATAACATCATTTGATGTTTAAAAAAAGACATTGTATGATGATTTTTCATCTTTTTTTATTAGACACCTTACAATGAAATTTACCAGACTTAAATTAGAAGAAGCAGGCATATGGTTTTTGACTTATTCATTTTTATTAGCATTATTTTTACTATGTGTGGCATTTTTTGGGGATAAAATTAAAAATTTTCTTAATAGTGATAAAAAAATAAGTTCGCTTTCTAGTAAAGATATCAAATTTCTTGAAGAGACATATGGAAAAGAGAATTCTGCATATATATATGTAAATAATGTTCTTGATTTTATAGGAGCATATATACCAAGCAACTTATTAACTATTGTATTCCTTGGATCAGTCTATCTATTGTATTTCATAATGGTACATCGCTTAAAATATAAAAAATTTTCTAGAAATAGTGTTTTCATTTATTTTGTAAATGCTTTAAATTCAATTGCATCCGGTGCTTGCTCATTAATGTTTTTTATTACTTCTGTTTTACTGTTAGGTATAATTTATGTTTGTTCGATTGGTTTATTTTTAGGTCATATTTTTTGGATGTTATTGGCTTTTTACGCGTTGTATGTAGCTATAACTCTATTAGTATTCTTCTTTGATAAGTCATTGAGTGAGACATTAAAAAAGAGTATATCCTAGATTATTTTTCAAATTCAAATTGCCAATTAGAAGCATACCGCTTTAACTCATTCCATATGTTTCAATTTGTACTCCTGGTTTTTCACGAATAATGGAAAAATGAGTAAATTGACTAGCAAAGATTAAAGTGGATAAATAGATTATAAGAATGAAATTCATATGAGAAAATTTCAAGATGATTACTCATATGAATTTTATAATTTACTCTTTAAATGTTTCATTTAAAGCCTGTTGAACCGCATCTACTCGTGATTTACAGGCTTTGTAAGCTGACATAGACTCTTCAACAATTTTCATTAAATTATCGATATCAGGTTCTTCTTGAGATTCTAATAGTTCTGCATTTTTCTTGAGAACTTCATAGCCTTCTTTGAAGGTTAATTCTTTTTTAGTCATTACTATGCACCTTTATTACTTTTGCATCAATAGAACCGTCTTGTAATTCAACTTGGATGCTATCGTTTGAAATTTGTTGAATAGATCGAATTGCTTGTCCATTGCTTCTGACAATACCATAGCCTTTAGCCATAACATTTTTTGGATTCTGCAGTAGGGTTTCTCGAAGCAAACCATCAATTTGCGTGGAAGCTAATTTAAGTTGTTGTTGGGCTAAATATTGAATTGTGCCTTTTATCAAATCTAAGCTCTTTTTTGTCTCATTAATCTGACCATGAGAGAGTGTTTTAATTACTTTCATGTATTGATCATTTTGGCTTTGGTAAGCTGATATCTGATGTTGTGATAAAAGTTTAATCTTATTTAGGGAGTCTATTACGTCTTGTACTTGATCCACGATTAAATTTCGAATTCCTCCAATGACTTTACTTGGAGTATCGAAGGAACGATGAGCTACTTCATCTAAAATGGTCCGATCTTTTTCATGACCAATACCAACCCAGATAGGGACTGAACGTTTACAGAGTAGGGCCGCTAAATCATAGTCATTCAGATATGCAAGATCATTAACTGCACCACCACCTCGAATAATTACAATTAGATCCGGGGCAGAACTAAATTCTTTAGCCCATTGCCGTAAAGCATTCGACAGTGATTCAGCAATACTTAATGCTGCGGTGTTTCCTTGAAATGTGGCAGAGTGGTATACAAAATTGCAAACACCGGCTTTTTGAAGTGCATCAGCATCTTTCTTGAAGTCACCTAAGCCTGCAGCATTTTCAGGAGCGATTACCAGAACATTTTGAATATCAAAAGGTGTTGGAATTGATTTATTTTTGTGAACTAATCCTTCAGCAGTTAATCTTTCTAAAATTTGTTGATACCGCCGTGCAATATCACCAAGCGTATAACTAGAATCAATCGCTTCAATATTTACTGAAAAGCCATATTGAGGGCTAAATACAGCTTTAACTTTGATTAAAACATTTAAATCTCTAGATAATTCTATACCGCTTTCACGTTCGAATTTCAGAACCATTTTTGCAGCACTGAATTTCCAAATTGTTGCCTTACAACTTGCAATAACTTTATCTGTGTCTTCTTCTTTTTCAGCTAATTCTAAATAGTAATGACCACCTTTGATACTTAGGTTTCTAATTTCAGCTTTAACCCAAACAGATTCTTCAAAAGCTACACGTATAACCTCTTTAACTGTAGATAAGTATTCACTCAAAGAAAGTTGTAAATCAGACATAAAAGACAGAGAAACTCATAATTCATAAAAATAGTATAGAACAGTGCTTAGTAAGGCAATCAAATTGTATGAAATACAAGACAACAAAAGATCATATTTAATAAAGTATATTCAATCTAAATTATTGAAAATTTGGTGTTTTTCATCACAAGAAATTGTTGCGTGTATGTATGTTAATATTACACTTTGTATCTAGTTTTAGATAAAGTTATTGATTTTAAAGGAAAAATAAAATTATTGAACATATAGCTATCATTGATCTCTTAAAATTAATATGTAATATTTTCAACGTATTGAACTTAGTATATCTTTCATTTGCTTTGTTTCATGATTTATATACCCACTGAACCACCTCTATGTGGGTATCTTTTTAAGGATCTTTAATGAAGTCGTTCTTTATTAGAAATACTAATGATTTTTTGAAAGCTGCAATAACATTAGGGCTAGATTTTTCATTAGATTTAGAAAATCCAAATCAATTATTTCTGATACTTAATGAAAGAAAGAAGTTATGGATTCCTGAAAATCGGTGGGTTGTTGTTGAGGATGCATTTGTTGCAGTGTTAACTGATCAAGAATACAAAATGCTGAACTAAAAAACTTTTACTTAATTATACGAGAAAAATATGTCAAATTTATCAACTGGTACTGTTAAATGGTTTAATGAAACTAAAGGTTTTGGTTTTATTGCTGTAGATAATGGTTCAGATGTATTCGCTCATTTTAGTGAAATCCAAGCTGACGGCTTTCGAGTTTTATTAGAAGGTCAACGTGTACAATTTACGATTACTGAGGGAAAAAAAGGACCACAAGCAAGTGGTATAACGTTGGTCTAATTTGAAAGTTTCCAAGAGCCTATTTGTATTGAATAGGCTTTTTTTTAAATAAAATACCAACAGATAAATAAGAATAATAGTGTTATTAAAATAGATGACATATTGCATTTTAATATATGCATGTTCTTTGTGCATAGTCGTTATGTCTCGAGTTGTATAACTTTTAATTATTTCTAATCTCAATTTTAATTATTAGCTTAGAAAAACATATGCTTTAGAAGGAGTAAATAATATGGTTCAATATTTTAAATGCTTCTTAGGTTCACATCAGGTATTTGACACGCACTACTGTACAGATGGTCATCTGACCGTATGTCGTCATTGCCTCAAAGTAATTAAAATATAGATGATTGTTATATACAGTTTAAGAAATACATCACTGACTGTGATTGAAATTTTAAACTTTATTACTAATTTTATTGAGGGTTTTTCAATGTTATCAGCTGATATAGCAAATAGTTCAAATTTAATTGACCTAAGTTCAATTGAACAATTTAAAAAATATTTTAAAAATCAAATTAAAGTTCGAGCTGATGAAGGTGAGTTATATGCAAGTGAACGTATTTCGAAGTTGATAAATTTTAAAGAAGTTGAAAAGTTGAGTGAAGAATTCAAAGATGCTGGATATAAAGTTAAAGTAAACACAGTAGAGAACAACTTTGTAATTTCAGTTTTTTGGAACTAAATTAGTTTGCTACAAAACCTTAATAATTTTATATGCCCGTTTCTCCAATCAACGGGTATTTTTTTATTTAATTTCAATGATTCATCTTTAATTATTTGATTGTTTTTTGAAAATAAAGCAAATAAAAAATGAACTTTTTAAATTTTCAAAGTTTGATTAAAATACATATATGAAAAGACAACGCAAAAAACATGAATTTCCAAAATCAAACTGGACTACTGAGCAAGACTGTTATCTCATCGAGAATAGCAATCTACCAATCAATGAACTGATGAGAAACTTACCTTTTAGTGATGATGAAATAATAGATCGTAAAGGGATATTAGGTCTAATTCGTAGAGCGAGACAGATGAGAAAGGGTTTTTAGAAATCAATAGATGCGAAATTAATCTTTATTGAATTATCTTGAAGTATTGACCTTGCGCAAGGCATATGGCATATTTCTGCTATAGTGGACGAAGTTATGGTAATCCACACTGTTTAAAGATTTTATATACCCACTGACTCCATCTAGTGGGTATTTTTTTAAACAAAACTCAAAAAATTACTTGGAGGGATTTGAATGATCATTCACTGGTTTTTCATGTTAGCTTTCGTCCCTCTGATGATCATTATTGTATTATTCTTTACGCGCAACAATTGATTTCCCTACTCATCAACTCCGACAGTGCATATTTTTTTACCATTTGTTTGAATTAATATTGATAATCATTTACAATTTTGTTGCATCTTTCTCCAAGTTTAGATGTAAATTTGTTGACAGCTCGGAAAGACGAGCACTAAATATAAGGTTTGCTATACCCGCTGACTCCAATAAGTGGGTATTTTTTTGGTGAAATAATGAAATCATTTTTTGTTAGACAGAACATGAATATCCTAAGTGCTTCTATAACATTGGGTATTGATCTAGCAATGAATGTTGATTATCCAGAACACTTTATTATTACATTGCTAGAAGGCAAGATGCTTCTAGTTCCAGTCAATAGATGGGTTGTAATGAATGATGATTTCGTTTCGGTTTTAACGGATGAAGAATACAAATCATTGTATGGGTAATCCACTAGATAAACCTCGTATTGTGCATTTTTGGCAAATGAAATAAACTTCTCTTTTTTTTAAATGTATTACTATTATTTCGTTTAATTAGACTTTTAAAATTTATTATGGAAATTATTAATTTAATAACAAGTAGAGGATTCTTGGAAACATTAATCCCCCTTATTTCAGCTATTGGTTTAGCTTTTGCTATGATGACATACCTGAATAGGTCAAATAAAGCTAAGGAAATTGAACAATTATTAAGATTTAGGGAGAATAGCGATCTAATCGTTAATGGAACTAATTATGAAAGTTTGAATAGAATAAGTCAGGATGATATTGTTCAAAGACTATTAGCGATTGAAAAGAAGTTAGAGATCATTGAAAACTATAATCTTGATTTTCATGCAGATGAAAAGTCAAAAATAATTGATGATATTAAAAATAGTATTTTAGCTAAATCATCAGATTCTATTTTAAGGGAGTTAACAAATAAGATTGAAATTAGTAATTTTGAAAAAACATATACCATTGATATGCAGCAATCTATTGATAGGTTGAGAGCAGAGAAAAATAGTTTATTTATTAGAGGTAACTTTAACCTAGTTATAGGTGTTATGATGAGTATAGTTGGAGGCTATCTTGTTTACCAGTTTATTGGGGGATTGCCAACGTTAAACTCTAGTATTGGATTAGTTAGTTATTCACTTCCAAGATTTTCACTATCTTTATTGATTGGTTTACTAGTATTTTTCTTTTTAAATTTATATAGAAAGAGTTTGGATGATATTAAATATTATCAAAATGAAATTACTAATCTTGAAGCAAAATACTTATCTTTACGTCTTGCGAACCAGCTGAAAAACCACAAGATAATTGGTTCAGTGATTGATACCTTAATAAAAACTGAGAGAAATTTTATTTTAGAAAAGAATCAATCTACAATTGAATTAGAAAAAGAGCGTATCAATTCAAAAAATTCAAATAACGTTATCGATATGCTTAAAGATATTATTAGTTCTAAAAAGTAAAACGTTTGTTTATATCCAATTTAAACATTACATTTACATTTTAGACCAAGCAAAAGTGCTACACTTCCAGCGATAATCAGGAAGGCACATGAATATTTGTATCGGTGGTGAGCTTCAAGGGCAGATTATTGATAAAGACTGCTACAAGTTCAAAGTAAAACCTGAAGATGACAAAAGTACTTACTATTATAGGCAGTCAGTCGTTTTAGAAGATCAATTTTTAAACTTTTGGTTTTCAAGTACGGTGAAGTTTGGAGATGCTATTAGAACAGCAGAACACTTTGCTCGAAAGAGAGTTAAAGAATTAAAAGGCGCTTAGGCGTCTTTTTTATTGGAGAATCAAATGCTCCGATTAAAACAAATATTCTGTAGTCTGGTGGAAATGCTGCAAAATTTCTTATGAAGCAGGTCAGCAATCCCGACAGGCTGAGGTTGATGAAGCAAATGCAAAATCACAAATGTGCCGTGATGAAAAAACTCATGCAATTAATCGTTGGAGTCAGATTCGCAAAGAAGTTGAAGAGAAAGACAAGCGAATTGAAAAAGCTACAGCAAAATGGATTTCTATAGTCACTATTTTGACAACAACAGATACAGGTGTTCCAGATGCGATCTTTAAGCAACTAGACCAATTGCATGATGCGTTATGTGGCATGAATGAAATAGGTGACAACAATGCAAATTCCTAAAGGATGGTAATCTTAAAATTAGGTGGCAACTTTGAAGATCATTAAGCTATAATTTTGAAAAATTAACTTGATAAGATTATGTTTAAAGAAATAAAGTTGCCGTTTAATTTGAGTTTTATGGAGTTTTTGACTCTAATCTTTTTCTTCACATTAGGTTATTTTGGAATTTATAGATATAGTTTTTATAACACATTGGGTATTCCTTGGTATTTAAGCTACATTACACCTTCGCAATTTATAACTAGTTCTCTTGAATGTATTATTAGTTTATTTATGGCAAGTATGATTTGCTATTTAATTTATAGACTTACTCAATTATTTGAAAAATATCAAGAGAAATCATTGCGGATTATTACAGCTTTATTTTTAATTATTTTTGCTTTCAACTTGTTTAGCATCTATGATAAGTCGAAATTTTTGTCTTTTTTGTTTGATAATAAAGATTTTTCTACATTAAGTATTTTTCATTATGTTGTATCAATTTTTTTAATTAGGCAGTTAGTGGTTGATCGAAATAAATTTATTAAAAATAGCTCAATAAGTGTTGAGTATATTAAAATTCCAGAAAATTTATTAACACCAAATCATATTGTTGAGAAGATTAACAATAAGGCTAAAGCTTACTCATTATTCACTATCTTTTTAATGTCTTTCATAATTATTTATACTCCTTATTTTTTGGGAAAAAAAGATGCTTATCGACTATTAATCAATAAAGAAAGTTCATCTAATTTAGTAAAAATAAAATTAGATAAAGATTTATGGTATTTAATTGAAGCCACAGGTGATAAAGTTTTATTAGTTAAGAAAAATAAAAATGACAAATTAAAAAATGACTTTAAGTTAATTGAATACAAGGAAATAGAGAAAATTGTAGCTAAACAAAAAGAAGACTCAGATAGAGTGATATTTGATTATATATCTGAAAATTTAAATCGCTAATTTATATTTATCTGAATCTTTCAAATTTTATGGGAAATTAATCAAAGTAATCACCCAACAAACCTAAACACATAAAGTCCAACACTAGCCCTATCACTAACGATGGGGCTTTTTATTAGGCAAAATTTATGGATACATCTCAATATAAAAGAATTACCCAAAAATCAGAAATGAAAACTAAACCAAGAGCTAAGCCATTACCCAAAGCAACCCAAAAATATTTAGAAGCTGAAGAGACTTTGTTTCAAGAACTCGAAGAAAACTTAATAGGTTATCGCCGTAAATTTCAGTTCGAATCAACTCGGAATTGGCGGTTTGATTTTTATATTGTGAAATTAAATCTTCTTATTGAAATTGTGGGTAGTCCTTGGTCTGTTGGTCGTGGCGGTAAGAAGATAGCAAATGCTTTCAGTAAACATGATTTGGCTGAAGAGATGGGATATAGGATTGAGCGGATTCATCCTGATTCTATTCTATCAGGAGCTACTATAAAATTAATTTGTACAAAATCTGATTGAAAAATTTTATTCTTTGTTAAATTTTATTATATGATTTAATTTACTATTTTCTCTATGTTTAATTCCGAGTAATATACTTGGTATAGGTGATCAGCCCCGATTGCCTATGTAACTTGATACCCACGATTTTCCCCAAAATTGTGGGTTTTTTTATGGGTGATCCATGAATCAAATCAGACCATTTCCGCCAACAGACTTAATAGATCAAGCTGAGGAAGAGGAAGCGATTCGCTTGGCACCTGCAGCGGATCTAAAAGAATGGGTAGAGAAAAACTTCTTAACCCTTGGTGGTGAACTTCATAATCCTGATCATGACCACATAGCTGAATTACTTCATGATGACGAAACCTTTTTAGCATTCGCTTGGGCTTCGTCTGCCGCCGTTGCTAAAAAACGAATGGTATTAGGTCAATGTGAAAAGGTGATGTTTAACCAGGGGGGATGGCGCAAAGCTCGACAAGAACAGCAGATGCGAGACTGGTTTGGGTTTGTTCCTGTTTATCTAATTACAGTTGATGCAAGTTTTTGTGAACGTGCGAACGATCGTGAATTTTGTGCTTTGATTGAGCATGAGCTGTATCACATTGGTGTAGAGCGTGATGAGGATGGGGAAATGCTTTACAGCGATCATACAGGCTTACCTAAGCATTATTTAGCAGGTCATGACGTTGAGGAATTTATAGGAGTGGTCAAACGTTGGGGAGCAAGTGAGGATGTTAAACGCATGATTGCAGTCGCTCAAAACCCGCCGTTTGTATCTGATTTTAATGTATCTGCGTGTTGTGGGAACTGTGTGATCAATTGAGCCTTAGAGCTCTTTTTTTTGCCCATCTTGTTTGACGTAGTTTGACAAAGGTGTATTTATGGCAACATTAAGGGAGCCTGTAAAAATCTTTATAGTTCAGTCTCTTGCTTGCTTTGATACACCCCAACAGGTTGCAGATGCTGTCAAACAAGAATACGGGATAGAAATAGATAGAAGGCAGTGCGCTGCTTATGACCCAACAAAACTTGCGGGAAAAAATCTAAGCAAAAAACTAAAGGACCTATTTCATCAAACTAGAAATGATTTTAAGACGAATGTATTCGATATCCCTTTAGCAAATAAAGCAGTACGTCTCAAGGAATTACAGAATATATATAACGATCCAAAGGTTAATAGAATTCTAAAAACCAAGCTGATCAAACAATTCAAAGATGAGATGCATGGTTATGAGATTCAGCTCCTGGATATTCAATTAAAGCAACTTGAAATTGAACGAATCAAAACAGGTGATGGAGATGGTGCAGATGATCCGACGCCAGTGAAAGTCACCATTCAAGTTGTAGATGCGAGTAAACAAGATGCCGAATATCAACCCGACGCTGAACGTGCCTCAGGCAAACTTTCTACAACTTCCGAATAAATTTCGTGCCTTTGTTGCAGGGTTTGGTAGTGGCAAAACTTGGGTAGGCTGTTCAAGCCTCTGCGATAAGTCTTGGGAATTTCCAAAGGTACCTTTAGGTTATTTTGCCCCAACATATCCGCAGATCAGAGATATCTTTTTTCCAACCATAGACGAAGTTGCATTTGACTGGGGATTGAAGACAAAGATATACGAATCGAATAAAGAGGTTGATCTGTACTACGGTCGACAGTACCGCAGTACTGTTATTTGTAGATCAATGGAGAAACCGCAAACGATCGTAGGTTTTAAGGTTGGTCACTCTCTAATTGATGAACTCGATGTCATGAATAAGGACAAGGCTCAACAGGCATGGCGTAAAATTATTGCGCGTATGCGTGTGAAACATCCTGGTCTAATGAATGGAATCGATGTTGCGACCACACCTGAGGGTTTCAAATTTACTTATGAGCAATTCGTAAAAGAGGCAAACTCAACGGCAGCAAAACGAAAGCTATATGGAATGATACAAGCTTCAACTTATGACAATGAAAACAATTTACCAGATGATTATATTTCATCTTTGTTTGAATCATACCCGCCACAGTTAATCTCAGCGTATTTAAAAGGTCAGTTTGTGAACTTGACCAGTGGTGCGGTTTATCCTGATTTTGATCGAAAGCTCAATCATACAGATGAAGAGATTCAACCTAGAGAGCATTTGATCATTGGTATGGACTTTAACGTTTTAAAAATGGCTGCAGTTGTTTATGTCATACGTGATGGTAAGCCTCTTGCCTTGGATGAAATAGTTGGGGTGAGAGATACACCAACCATGGCAACATTACTCATTGAGCGTTTTCCATTTCATGAAATGACAGTAATTCCTGATGCAGCTGGTCAAGCCACATCTTCAAAAAACAGCAGTGAATCAGATCACCAAATTTTACGAGACAAGGGTTTTAGGGTTGAGGTTGATGGAACTAACCCCGCGATTAAAGATCGTATTAATGCGGTGAATGCATTAATTCTAAATGGCGATGGTGAGCGTACGTTGAGAGTTAATACAAATAAATGTCCTCGTTTCACTGAAACTCTAGAACAGCAAGTTTATGACAAATTCGGGATGCCTGATAAAACTGCAGGATTAGACCATGTAGGTGATGCGGGTGGTTATCCATTGGCTAAGCGGTTCCCGATCATAAAACCTGTGACTAGCCTTAAAGATATTTCTATTTTTGGAAGAAGAAGATGACAGGTGTAACTTCAAAGCATCCTGAATATATTAAAAACATTGATACCTGGAATAAAGTTGATGATGTTTGTGATGGACAGGACGCAATAAAGAAAAAAGGTAAAACATATTTACCAGTGCCTGTCACTTTCGGTGATGGGGATGAGGACCGTTATAAGGAGTATTTGGATCGAGCGGTTTTCTATGGTGCGACTGGTCGGACTTTGATTAGTCATATTGGTTCAGCATTTAATAAATTGCCTGATTTTAAAAGACCTGACGAGCTTGAGTATTTAGAGCGAAATGCGGATGGTGCAGGACGTTCTATTTATCAAAGCTCCCAACAAATGCTTCGATTGATTTTTAAGCATTATCGTTGTGGTGTGTATGTCGATTTTCCACAAGTTGAGCCTAGTCGTAATCGGGCTGAAGATAAGCAAAAGAATGCATTTCCAATGATTCATACATTGAAAGCTCAATCTGTTATTAATTGGGATTTCATCGTTGTGGGAAATCAGAAAAAACTATCTTTGGTCGTGATTGAAGAAAATATATCAAAGCTTGATGATGATGGATTTGGTCGTACGAGTGATACTCAGTACCGTGTTTTGAGATTACAGAAAGGTCAGGATGATTTTGTTTATTCCGTACAGCTTTATGAGCGGAATGAAAAACAAATTTATGAAGCTGGACCGCTTTACTATCCTACAGATTATCACGGTAAGCATTGGAACTATATTCCATTTACATTTTGTGGTGCGATCGATAATACAGACGAAATTAATAATCCGCCGTTGCTTGAATTGGCTGATCTAAATCTTGCTCATTATCGTAATTCTGCAGATGTGGAAGAATCAGGATTTATTGTGGGTCAACCGATTGTATCAATGCCGAGTATCACTCCTGAGCAATATGAAATCATTAAAAAGGACAAGTTAGCGATTGGCGCTCGGAATGGTTTTCCAACTAAGGTTGAGATTGCTCAAGCGAGTGAGAACAACTTAGCCAAGCAATTAATGACTGATAAATGGCTACAAATGAAAGAAATGGGTGCTCGCCTAATTGAGGTAGGTTCTGCTAATAAAACTGCGACACAAGCAGATAATGAGGATTCTATACAGCATTCAGTTGTTTCACTGGCAGTATCTAATATCAGCGAAGCATTACAAATGGCGTTACGTTGGTGTGCCAAGTTTGCCTTGCCTGATCACGATTTAAAGCCTGATGAACTGACTTATGTTATTTCTCAAGATTTTAATAAACAAAAATACAGTGTTGAACGTTCAAAACTGATTTTAGAGATGGTCCAAGGTGAGTTAATACCACCAGAAGTTCTTTATCAGTATGAGCAAACTGGAACATTCTCAGATGCAAAGTGGGAAGAAATTGAGAAGAAGATTGAAGATTATCGGATGAGTAAGCCATTAGGTGGCTATCAACCATATCAAGGTGTAGATGATGAACGATCTAGAGGTACAACAAGCGATAATTGATGCTTTAAATCAGCATAATTCTTATCTTCAACGCCTATCCTCAAGCTCTATTCATGAAATTTTAAATCATTTTGATGACTTATCATTGGAGATGCTAAAACAACTCCATGATTTGTTGGATGATTTAAATGAAGCAGAAAAAACAACTTTAACGAGTGGGAAATATACAACAGCATCATTAAAAGAAATTCAGGGAGTAATGACGAATTGGCAACAGTCAATCTCTACTATTCTTCCTGAAATTCTTGATATTTCGATGATTGCTTTGGCTTCTTATGAATCAGCATATATCTATAAGTTGGCAAATAAAAGAGCTCCAGTAATTAGTGGTAAAACTCTGCTGAATAAGGCAAAGAAAACACCTTACGCTGGTGGTCAATTATTGGATTATATCTTTCCGAATGTCGCTGAAAGTGTTCGAAAAAAAGCTGAATATGTTATTCGTGATGGTGTTTCAAATGGGCAAACAAATCAGGAAATTATTCAGCGTATTAAAGGAACCAAAGCGCGCAATTATGCTGATGGTTTGTTGAATCAAACTCGGAATGTAATTGATGCTGAAGTTAGAACAGCAAGGGCTCACATAAGTAATAATACTTATGTTGAAACATGGCGAACACTTGGCTTTGAGTTTACTAAAGATATAGCTACTTTAGATGGTCGTACAACACTTATCTGTGCTAGTCGGGATGGTCGTGTACAGAAGTTAGATGCCAATCATCAAAGACCACCATACCATTTTCGCTGTCGTACAGTTCAAGTCGGATGTGACAAAGATGGAAAATTAGATGGTACAAGACCATTTGTTGCGGATAACCGCCCTGTAAAGGGTATTCCAAAAGATCAGCGAGATGGAAAGATTGGACAAGTTGATGCGAATACGACTTATAAAGAATGGTTTGGACGACAAGATGATTCTTTTCAAAAAGAATGGTTAGGTCCTACAAGATTTAAGTTTTATAAGGAAGGTAAGTATTCGATTGATAAATTTGTTGATCCCATTTCTGGACGAAATTTTACTCTGAAAGAATTAAAAGAAAAAGATTTCAAATCTTTTAAGAATTTTGGATTGTAATTACATATTGTAAAAATTCTACAATCTTCTAAATGAAGATTTAAGGTATAAATTTAATTAGTTTTAAATTTCTATTAATGATAGGAGTTAAAAAATGCAGAAATCATATTTCTATCTCAAAACTTTTGATCTTAAAATTGATGATGGTCGGGAACATAATGTGGTAAATATTGGTCTATTTAGTTCTCGTGAAAAAGCTATTGAACATGTTATTGCTCTTGGAAAAAGTCTGGAGTCAGAAGGTTATGAGTTTGCAATTATAGAATTATCATTAATTGCTTAAAAATTTATTTTTAACTATTAAACCGCCGAAAGGCGGTTTTTTATTGCCTGAATTCGGATGAATAAGGCGCAACGAGCGGAAGCTTAATTAAAAATGGTGGAAACCTATGAAACTTAAAACGATTCAAATCGAAAATAAAACTTACGCAGAAGTGAATGAAGAAGGTAAACCTTTATACCTCCATGAAGATGGAACAGAGATTGCCTTTGATGCACCACATGCGATTGCAAAAATTAATGAACTCGGATCAGAAGCAAAAAATCATCGAATTGCCAAAGAACAAGCGGAAGCAAGTTTAAAAACATTTGAAGGTTTAGATGCTGAAAAAGCCCGAAATGCTCTAAATACCATCAAAAACTTTGATGATAAAAAGTTGATTGATGCAGGAGAAGCAGAGAGGGTACGAACTGAAGCAATTGATTCTGTGAAACAAACTTATGAAACACAACTTAGTCAAATCACATCTGAACGTGATGCATTTCAACAGCAATTACATAATGAATTGATCGGTGGTGGATTTGCTCGTTCTAAGTTTATCCAAGAAAAAGTCGCTGTTCCTGTTGATATGGTTCAAGCCATGTTTGGTCAAAACTTTAAGGTCGAAGATGGCAAACCTATCGCATATGACAGTAAAGGTCAAAAAATCTATTCCCGTACAAATCATGGTGATGAAGCTGCTTTTGATGAAGCTTTAGAAATCTTAATCGGTGGATACCAATATAAAGATTCTATTCTAAAAGGTTCACAAGCAGGTGGTGGTGGTTTTTCAGGTCAAGGCGGACAAGGGGGTGGCAAAGCGATGTCACGTCAAAGCTTTGAACAGTTAGCACCACCAGAAAAACAAGCATTCATGAAAGATGGCGGACAAATTACAGAAAATTAATTTTGGAGATTAGTGAATGTCTAATAATTTAAATGGCTTATTGCCAACGCTATATGCAGCACTTGATATTGTTTCTCGTGAGATTACTGGATTTATTCCTGCAGTTACACGTGATACTGGTATTGAACGTGCTGCAGTTGGTGATGATGTAAAAATTCCAGTAACAACCGTTGCAGAAGCACAAGATACTAAACCTGGTGTTCATGCACCAGACGCAGGTGATGGTACGGTAGACAACATCGTGGCTAAAATTACCAAGTCACGAAATGTACCGATCCGCTGGAACGGTGAAGAAACTCGTTCACTACAAAATGCGGGTACCTTTGCTGCAATTCAAACCGATCGTTTTGCTCAAGCTATGCGAACGTTGGTGAATGAAATCGAACGAGACTGTTGGCTAGAAGCTTATAAAAATGCTTCAATTGCTTATGGTACAGCAGGAAAAACGCCGTTCAGCACTGCAGCTGACATGACTGATTTTGCTGGCACATTAGGTATCTTGGAAAACAATGGTGCCCCGCGTAATGATCTGCAATTAGTTTTAGGTCATGCAGCAATTGGTAATTTGCGTGGTAAGCAAGCAGGATTATTCAAGGTCAATGAAGCTGGTCGTGATGACATGCTACGAAATGGTATGACTGACCGTATTATGAACTTTGCGATTCGCCACTCGCATGCAGTCGGTGTACATGCTAAAGGGACTGGTGATGGTTATCTTGTAAATGGCAGTTCATCAGCTGGTGATAAGTCTATTGCTGTAAACACTGGGACTGGAACAATTCTCGGTGGGGATATTGTGACATTTGCGGGTGATGGCACTCAATATGTGTCTGGTGGTTTAGCAGGATCGAACTTAATTCTTAATCATGGATTGGCTTTAGTTCCAGCTGATAAAGCTGCAGTTAGTGTGGGTAATAACTATGTACCAAACCTCGCATTTTCACGTTCAGCAATTGCATTAGCAACACGTACTCCTGCTTTACCTGAGGGCGGAGATAGTGCAGATGATCGTACGCAAATTGTAGATCCTGTTACTGGATTGGCATTTGAAATTGCGGTTTATCGCCAATACAAACAAGTGGTCTATGAGGTCAGTTTGGCTTGGGGTGTCAAAGCTATTGCACCGCGACACATTGGATTACTTTTAGGTTAACCAATAGGGCGAGAAATCGCCCTTATTTTTTGGAAAATAGAAATGACTTTATTAAATACAGTCCAAATCAAAGATGGTAATGGATACCGTGTAATCAATGAGTCCGATTTTATTCATGGACAACACGAACTCTATGGTGATTCAAAATTATCCAATTTGCCCAACCAAGCTTTAGATGTTGGCTCAAGTTTAGAAGACAAGAAACAATTAAAAGAAGCTGAGATTAAATTAAAAGATTGTCTAGAACAGCTTCAAAACGCTCAAGGTGAATTTATTGCATTTAAAAACAATATTGATGCGATGAAAGCCCGAATCACCGAATTGGAAGCAAACGCCGATAAAACGGATGAAGAAAAACCGAAAACAACCAAAACAAAATAGGTGAGTCATGAGCTTTATCACTATAGAAGATGCAAATCGTATATTGGGGAGCGACTTTGCGCCTGAAGGTGATAAAGCTCGTTTAATACTGTTAGCCAATACATGGATGAAGAATGAAATTGGTTTTGTTCCTGATCCAATAGATTCTTTATTGCAAGATGCAGCATGTGAAATCGTGAAAGGTATTAAAGCTAGTGTGATTTATTCTGGTGTTTCACGACAAACAACGAGTGAACGTGTAAAAGCCGATTCAGTTGAAGTTGAGGAATCTTTTGTTGAGGGTAGTCGTGATATTTCCGAATTTGAGCAGATTGCTAAAGCATTCATAAATTCGTTAGATCTAAAACCCAAAGGATTCACATTCAAGGTGTATCGCGGATGAGAGATAAGATTCAATCTAAAGTGGCTAAGGCTTTTAATACTAAGCTCGCTGATGCAATTACCACTTTCACATGTTCTAAAGAAATCCAATCTGGTGATTTCGATTTTGACTCACAGACTTACTCCACAGTGATTGTTAAGCAATACTCAGGACGTGGCGTATTTGGCTCATATAAGCGAGATTTGGTTAAGCCTAACGATTATCAAGTCGAGGATATAAAAGCCATTGTACTTCAAAATGAAGTCAGCCAAGAGCCTCAGATTGATGATGTTTGGTTGACAAGCAAAGGTCAATTTAAAGTTTTAAATGTTGCTGAGGATCCAAGCGGAAGTATTTGGATTTGCCAGTTACGTAAGTAAAGGACCAATTAGATTGTGTAATTTATTACCTGAATAATGTTTAGTTCTTTAATTAGCTGTGTTTATTCTAACACCATGAAACACAATGGTATCCAGTCTATGCTATAAATTGAACTTGATGTAAAAGGAGAAATCACTATGTCGATTGGAGATAAATCTGCTTATACAGCAAAACAAAAGCGTCAGGCAAAACATATTTATGAGAGCGAAAAGAAATTAGGTCGCTCTGATGAAGAAGCAGAACGTATTGCTTGGGCAACAGTAAATAAACAAGATGGTGGGGGAAATAAGAAAGCCCATTAATCTAAGTAAAAAATCCACATTTGTGGATTTTTTTATGGAGGAAATATGAGCTGGAAAGGATCCAAACCAACAGACTTTGCAATTCAGATTAAAAATGACTCTGAGCAGCACTTAAAAAAGATCAGTACCGAAATGCTTCAAGGTGTTATTGTTCGATCTCCAGTAGATCAGGGTGCATTCAGAGGAAATCATAAAATATCTGTGAATAATCCTGAAACCACTTTTGATAAAAACCTAAAAGATACCCAAGGTAATAAAACTCTTTTAAGCGAATCAGAAAAGCTTAAGCAATTGAAATTGGGCGACACGGTTTATATTCAAAACAATCTACCTTACGCAGTAAGACTTGAGAATGGGCACTCACAACAAGCGCCGTTAGGAATTTATGGTTTAACCTTTCTTTCAGTATCGAGTAAATACAAATGATGACTTTAAGTGAAGCTGAGAAAGCGATTTATCAAAAGATTGGTCAATTTACTGGCGTGGAAAAAGCGAATTTGCGAATACCAAACCAACCAACTGTGGATGGAAAACCATTTGTTCCGCCTGCAAATAAGTTGTGGTGTAGGGCTCATATTCAGTATGGAGATAGCCAAATAGCTGGAATTGGGAATGGACCTTGTATTCGTGATATTGGACTAATCTCCATCCAATGTTTCGCACCAAAAAATACCGGCACAATTGCTATGACAAATCTATGTGACCAATGGCGTGAATTTCTTCAATCATTTGGTGTTTCACATTTAGAGGTTTACAAAGTGCATGCGCCACAAGATATGGATGATGATAACTTTTACGCTAGAATTGTTCGCGCTGAATTTAGAGTGAATTGATTTGCACTTAATTGCTGATAAAAAAATCAAGTATAATATGACATATAAAGATATAGTTTTTACTTAGTGGGAGTAGGAATTGGATAACTTACTTGATTCTGAAAAAGTTAAAATATTTCAAAAGATTGAAACTAAATTTGAATTATATTTAATCAATAAAATTAATAATGTAAGTTTTTATCCACCTAATAACTTCTTTTCTTACAATGTTCTATTCCAAACAATATTAGAACCTAATGGCTTCGATATATTTAAATTTAAGGAGTTAAATACTCTAGAAAAAATTCAAAAAACTGCTAAATGTTGTCGAAAAATGGGAATGGATGATTTTAACACTAATTATTTAGTAGATATTTTAGAGGATGGAGCATCTCAATTTATTGACAATTAAGTTATAAATATTTTTTAACGCCACTCAAATGAGTGGTTTTTTTATGCCTAAATTAAGGAGAACTTCATGAGTTCTGGAGCTAAACAATTAACCCGAGTTGGTTTTGAAGCATCACCCGGTGTGATTGCAACAACTTGGAATACATTTGCATTTACCACCAATGGTTTGGATGCATCGGCACAAACCACCGAATCACAAACAATCAAAGATTCACGAATTGCAGCTGGTACTTTAGTGACTGGTGTTGAAGTACAAGGCGATATTGAATCTGAATGGGCTTATGGCATTCAAGATGGTGTCTTAGAGCTTGTTGCCTTCAATGCTTGGAATAGTAACGTTTTGACGTTTGGTGGTACTAGTCGAAAAACACTTTCGATTATTCGCGGTTTTACTGATATCGATAACTTTCAAGTTTTCACAGGTTGTCATATCAATCAATGGACCTTGAGCATCCCTGATAGTGGCATTGTGACTTCTAAATTCTCAATCATGGCAATGAAACGTACTGCATATGAGGTTGCACCTACTGGTACCGTAACACCTGCAGGAGATGCAATTCCATTTACAAGTCTTTCAACCGGCGACATTTTGATTGAAAGTGAAAAGAAAGCAGGGATGTGCGTCACTCAGATTGAATTGACTATTGATAATACAATGCAGATTCAAAAGTGCTTGGACTATGAAAACAATATTTCTGGAATTTTAGAAACCATCATGAAAGGCAGTGGTAACTTTACAGTTGCATGGTCTAAAAACACCGCTGAGTTATATGAAAAACAGTTCTTGAATGAGCCGATTAGCCTTGAATATAGCCTGAAAGATAAAGATGGGAATAAATACACATTGTCACTTCCAAATGTGTTGGTTTCAGCACCTCTACCAAATGGTGGAGCAGGCGACATTCTTAACACTCAATTTTCATTCACTGTGGCAGATGCTGCACCTACTCTTAAACGTATTCCTATCGTGGCAGGTCCATAAGTATGAAAATTAAAATTGAAGAACAAGAACAAACCAAAATTCCAAGCAAGCTGATTGATTACAAAGATGGTTCTAAATTCCTGATTGCAGGAATAGATAAGCCCTCATTCAAGCATTGCATGGAGTTACGTGGCACTCGTATTGAGCAAGAGATTCAAGGTGTCCGAGATATAACAGATGATAGTTCCCGTGAAATTGCCCAATCATTTAGTAAGGCAGTGTCACACTTAGTCTTGAACTGGCAAGGCTTAGAAGATGAAGAAGGGAATATTTTTGAATATTCAAAGCAAAATGCTGAGATTCTTTGCACAAGTACAAATGAGTCAATCGAGCTTATTGTGTGGATCCTTGCAGAAGCCCAAAAGATTCAAGTTGAAGCCAACGAAGAAAAGGCTGAAACATTGGGAAAGTCATCCAGCTCTACAAGTACCAAACAGCGAAATGGGACATCGAAAAAGCAAGAGAAGTCTATCAAAAGCTAGGTCAGCCACTACCTGATTATTACTTACCACCTGAATATTCATACACAGCTCACTCCATTCTTTCAGCTTATTACATGATTGCTCGTTCTAGACACTATGAGCAATGCATTCCTATGGCTTTAAGTCTTGGGGCTGTGAATGATTACTGTGAGCAGTATGAATCACCGGTACCTAGATGGATTTTCAATGATTGTATCTTTGCTTTAGACAACCTGTTTTTGGAAGAGGCGAGTAAGAAGAAGTGATCTTTCGATTGAGCTACACATATGAGAGAGAACTATATTCGTATAGTTTTCTATAGCCCAAAACAAAACCCCAAGAGTTCACAGCTCTTGGGGTTTTTGTTTCCAACCCACAACACGCACTTGAGGATTAGAACATATATGAATTTTAACATCGGGAACTGGATTGTGAAAGCACTAGAACTCATCGAGCAATATAAATCTGTAAAAACATTTTGCTACTGGATTTTGTTTGTAATCGCATTGTTTGCAATACCTCAAATTCTTTTAGCTGCAACAAAGCTTATTGAAGCAATCAACTAGAAATTATTTAAATTTTTGCCCGCCTTTCCTGCGGGCTTTTTTTCACCCGTAGGAAAGCGAAATGACAGAACAAACAAGCCGTTTAGTAATTGAAATCAGCTCTGAACAAGCTAAAAAGAATGCTGAAGAGTTTAGTAAAGAGTTGGTCAAAATCTTTACTGGTGGTGAAAAGGCGAGTGATTCAACGTCGAAGCTTGGTAAAACCATTCAAGTCACAAGCAACATTACTCAAAACTTCAATACTACTGTGAATAATACGACTAAGGCTTTAGGTGATCAGGAAAAACAAGTCAATCAAAATGGCTTAGCCATCAAAGAAATGGCTAAGTTCGTAGCTGGTTATATTTCTATCAGTAAAGGTATTGCTGCGGCTGATAATTACACACAGATGGCGGCACGTATACGAAATGCGACATCTAGCGCTCAAGAGTACAACTTAGTTCAAGAGAGATTGTTGGTAACCGCAAATACAACATTCCGGGCACTAAACGAAGCTCAAGAGGTATATCTATCACTTGCGGGTGGGATGAAATCACTTGGCTACAGTACCAAGCAAACTTTAGACTTATCGGATTCTTTATCCTTTGCTTTTACAGCTAATGCAACACGAGCTGATCAAGCGCAATCAGCAATGGATGCACTATCAAAATCAATGGCTAAAGGAACAATTGATGCAGATGCATGGATTTCGATTGTGACTGGTGCTGATAATATTATTGCTGATATGGCAAAAACCACAGGAAAAACTGAGTCTGAAATTCGTCAACTTGGAGCAACTGGTAAAGCTTCCCTTGAAGATCTCATTAAAACATTGGTTGCAACTCGAGAGCAGAATGAAAAACTTGCTAACAACATGGAGAATAGCTTTAAGGATGGACTTCAAAAGCTAACAAACGAAACAACAGTTTTCCTCGGCAAACTTAATGAAACGACTAAATTAACTGGAACCTTAGCTGCAGGTCTTGGATATCTCGGTGAACATGTAGATAAACTTGCTGTCTTAGGTGGAATTGCCGCTTCAATTTATGGTGGGCGGTTAGTAGCTGCATTTGTTCAAACTAGTATAAAAGCTGGTTGGGCAACTGCGGCGATTCTAACCCAAACTGGCGCCATGAATGCATCAACAGCAGCAGCACGTTCTTTATATCTTGCACTAGGTGGTCCAGTAGGTTTGGCTGTAGCAGGGATTGGAGTCGCATCAAGCTTTTTATTGATGAAAGATTCATCCAAGGATGTTAATGCGTCTTTAGAAGAGCAAGGCTTGAATGTTGATGAGCTACGTGAAAAATATAGTCAACTGAATGCTGAGCAATTGAAGTTAAAGGCATTAGATGCTGCTGATGCTATTGAAGAACAGAGTGAAAAAATAGCTTCATCCCTCACATCTCTTCAGCAATATATAAGTGATTTGAATGCGCAAGGTAAAACTGGTGAAGCCAAGACTTTGCAAACTTATTTGGTTGAGTTACAAGCTGGTGGAGAGCGTGCAAAAACAGCATTTGCCAACCTTGAAAAGCAAAATATTGTTAGTCCGCATTCTCTCAAATTAGCTGCTCAAGTTGGATCTACTGTTAAGAGTAGTAACACTGAAATTGAAAAACAAAACCAAATTCTAAGCATTGCTTCCAATAAACACATTGATCATGCCAAAGCAGCTAAAACTGGGGCAGAGGGCGTTGCTCAGTTTGGAAAAGAAGCGGTAGGTTCTGCTGCACAAATAAAAGGTTTAAGTGCTGAGGTTCAAAAGTTTATTAACGATACCTTGAGTAGTATCTCTAGTAATAGTGAAGTGTTGGCATTAAGAGCAAAAGGCATATCTAAGGAATATGCTGAAGCCTATGTAAAACTTAAGCAAACTCTAGGTTTACTTGGCAAAGATCAGGCAGTTGATACTGGTGCGTTTAGCTTAATGATGGCGGATCTTTCAATTAAGCAAAAGATCAAAAATCTAGATGAACAACAAGCCAAATCTGAAAAAGATCGTACAGAGGAGCTTAAAAAACAGCAACGCATTCAAGAGCAAACAATTAAGTCTAAGACAATAGATTCTGTGATTGCCCGAGGCGAAGGAAATTACAATTCCTTCAACAAAGGCAAAGCAGGTGATAGTGTTGGATCTAAGCTTAATTTGGTGGATATGACTGTTGGTCAAATTAGAGCTTTACAGAAGAATGGTTCTATATTTGCAGCAGGGAAATATCAAACAATTCCATCTACACTTCAAGGTGCTATTGATGCTGGGATTGTTTCTGTTGCTGAAAAATTTAATGCTAGTGTTCAAGAACGCATTGTTCAGCAATATCTACTCACAGCAAAGAAAGATCGTGGAAACATTGAGGATTACATCAAGGGAAAAAGCGATAATTTAACTGCTGCCAATATCGATTTATCCAAAGAGTTTGCATCTGTAGCCAACCCATTAACAGGTAAATCTTATTATGATGGTAAAGCTGGTAACAAGGCGAGTATAAGTGTCAAAGATGCTCAAAATGCTCTTAAAGCCAGTCGTGAATTATATGCTCAAGCGATAGCATCTGGTAAATCAGCTCAAGAGGCATGGAAAGCTGCCTTTAATGGTTCTATTTCGTTTGTTGATGGGTCTAAAACTCAAAAAGATATTGATAAATATACTAAAGATCAAATGGATGAAGCTGAGCAAATCCAAAAGACCTTTAGAGCTAAATCAATTCAAGATGAACAGGATTTTCAGGATCAACTCAAGAAGATTCGTGAAAATTCAGCGTTATCAAGTGATGAAAAAAAATCATATGAAGCCCAGTTAACCAAACGATTTGAAGCGCAAAAGAAACTTAATAATCTCCAACAAGATTATGAGTTGAATAGTTTCAAATATACCGAGGACCAAAAGTTAATTTATCAGCGTGATTCATCTAAGCTGCAATTAGATGCCGAGGGTAAATATAGCGATGAGATTAAGGCTCTCCATAGAAAGTCAATTGATGATCAATTTGCGTATGAACTTGAGAAGTCTAAACTATCTAAAGATCAGCGTTTACTTCAGGCAACTGAATTCTACATGTCAGAGCTTCAATTAGCTAAGGCTAGATATGACATAGAAAAAAGGCTTATTGCTCAGAGCAATGAAGACCCTGCTGAAAAAGCCTTTAAAACACAGATGCTTGAATTACAGAATCAAGTAGACATGAATCGTCGACTAAGGGATGCGTCCATGGGCTGGGATTCGGTCCGTTCTCAAATGGACGGTTCATCTGCACGATATCAAGTTAATCAAGAGCGCTTTAATAGAATGGATGTGTCACAGAACCTTTTTGACACACAAATTGCTGATGTTGAGAGACAAGAGCAAGAACCAGGTGCTGATCTGGAAAAATTGGCAGAGGTTCGTGAGCAAATTTGGGCTGCACATAATCAGCGGATGATTGATATCGAAAATCAGTATCAAAAGGATTCCTTGAATTTGCAGTTAACACAAGCTCAGCAATTAACTGGTTCATTTGCAAATATGTTTAGGGGGATTTTGGGTGAAAGCTCAGGAGCTTATAAAACAATGTTTGCAATGCAACAGGGTTTTGCACTCACTCAAGCTGGTATGAATTTATGGTCCTCAGTTTCAGATGCTTATGCTAAAGAACCTGGTACAGTGTGGCAGAAAGTAGCAGCGGGGGCTAAGGCTGCTTTGGATCAAGGAACATTCTTGGCGATGATCCAAGCAATTACACCTCAAGGTTTTGCTACTGGTGGACACATCACAGGCAAAGGCACTGGAACAAGTGATGATATTCCGATCATGGCATCGAATGGTGAGTTTATGATTCGCCAAGCGGCAGTATCGAAACTTGGGTTGGTTGCATTGAATTATATGAATAAGACAGGTGAACTGCCTTTTCAGAACGAGTTTAATGCAGCTAAGTATCAGTTCTCTCTACCTACTAAGCAACCTACTGAAAAGTTTAGAGATGGCGGCTTGATTGGTGTTTCTCGAATGAGCAATGCTGATTTTGAAAGGAGGCAGTTTGCAAATATTCAGCAAAGCAATAGCATGTCAACCCAACCAAAAGTCACCATTATTAATCAAACTTCTCAACCTGTAGAAGCTGCAACTCAATGGGATGGTAATGAGTTGCAAGTGGTTTTAAAGGAGATGCAAAAGCAAAATGAGGCGATGATGGATGCTAAGATAGAGAAGCGCTTTATGATGTCAAAACGTCAAGGCTGGTAGTTATTGATTAGAATAAGCCATTTCGATGGCTTTCTTTTTAAATTATTGATATTTTATAATTGCTTAAACGAGTGCTTTAGAATGAAAAAAATCTTACTACTGGGTTTAATTTGGGTGGTGGTGGGATGCGGTTCTTCAAAAGAGAAACTTAAATTTGATGAATTAAGAGAAAAAATTGAAAAGCTTCAAATTGAGGTAAAACCTTTAAATGCTGAATGTAACTCTTTTATAGAAAAATATGAAATTGAATACAATAAGGGCGATGTAGTAAAAGCACTAGAATTTGCTAATCAATCTGTTCCAAGTTGCTCTGCAGCAAAGAAATTAAATGAAGAAATTGTTAAGCTAAGTGAACAGACTTTAATGCTGTTGCCTTACCTGAAAGAGAGTGAAATTCCTAATTGAATAAATATTGACTCAATATAACCTCTCTCTAGAGGTTTCTTTCTAACCATATATTTTGTATCTTGGTCTAAATAGATTAAGGATATTCCATGAAAAAGATAATTTTAATTGTTCTGGTTACTCAGGCACTTATAGCTTGTGCTAGCGTAGCTACTCAACGCTATGAAACACTTAATGATCTAATGCAATCATGGGTTGGATCTTCAGAAGAAAAACTTGTAAATAAATGGGGAGTACCAGATAAGAGTTATACATTAACGAATGGGAATAAAATTATTTCTTATGAAACTTTTGTTCATCCAGGACGTTATTGTGAAGAAAAATTCATGCTTGAAAAAGGAATCATAGTGAAGTGGGGGCACTCTCGTTGCGATTTGAATTTCAGTAATGCTAAGAAAATTTCAAAAGATATTCCAATTCCTCAACCTACTCTTTGATAATTTAATAAGAACTTAATTTGATTGATTAAAACCTCCCTCGGGAGGTTTTTTTGGCAGATCAAATCTCAATTATGATACAATTTGATAATGATACTTATTATTAATTAACACCATTATGAAGAAACTTGTTTTCCTACTTTTTTTACTTCTACCTTTAGCATCATTTGCTAAAACAGATCCAGATTTTGCAAAACCATTAGAGCTTTCTGGTGATTTCTTAAGCGTTAATTTGAACTCTAAAGAAGGTGAATATAAAGGAAACTTTTTAGCAAAACAGGGATCAATGAAAATTGAAGGAAATAAAATCAAAATAAAACAGAAGCAAAATAAACAACTTGAGAGTATTGTGGCATCTGGTCAGCCTGTTCGATTTTCCAAGATGAACTATCAAAGTAATGAAATGGTAAATGGTAGTGCTTTAAAAATTACTTATGATGCGAATAAGCTTTTAATAACACTAGAAGGTAATGCTGAAATCTTGAGTGGTAGTGGAAATAGTTTTAGAAGTCATATTATTACTTATGGGTTAACTAATGGGGAGATCAAAGCTGTTGGAAATTCTCAAAGGAGAGTACAAATTGTAATTCCTCCAAGTGGCTCAAGAGAAAGCACACCCTTGGTGAAATAACCTATTGATTTAAAAATTAACTTAATATCACATACGCATTCTAAGAGCTTTATTTTTAGCATAAAAATTAGTATCTTGGACTAAATATACTAGAGATATATCATGAAAAGCTTATTTATAATTTTCAGTTTATTGGTTTCCAGTTTTTGTTTTGGAGCAGATTCTAAGGTTCAAGAAGTGCAGAAAAGCACAAATGATAAAATGTTAGCTACATGGGCGAGACCGCCAAGAATATTTTTTAAAGATGAAATATTAAAAGGTTACGACAGAGATGTTTTAATTTCGTTTGAAACCGATGTGACTGGCTGGGTTAAACATGCTGAAGTAATTAAAAGTAGTGGTTTGGATGATGTAGATAATTTAGTTTTACAGGCGGTGCAAAAAGCAAAATTTAGTGCTTGGAATGCTTGGGATGTAAAAACTAATTACGCAGCACGCGCAAAACAACCTTTTCACTTTGCAGTTTCCAGAGATCCTAAATTCGAAAATGAACCAAGGATCGTTCTAAAAAAATCAGATTTAGAAGGCGAAAACAGATCATTAAGTATTTATTTAGAAGCCGACAATAGCGGCAAAATCACGAAAGCTGAGATCGCTAAAAGTAGCGGATTAACCAAATTAGATAATTACATACTGAAAGAATTTAAAGATAAAGCAAGTTTTAAGCCTTTAAATATCAACGGTAAGCCTTATCCGATTAAAAAGACAAAAGAATTGTACTTTTCTCTAAATTCTGCTGAAGAAGGATAAAGTATAGTTTTACAAAAATGAGAAAACCAAACCCACTCAACCGAGTGGGTTTTTACAACGCCAAACCAGATTTATCTAAAAGAATTTTACCGAGGAATATTACTTAAAAAGTAATACCTCAAAACACAAGACAGTCATTCGGCTGTCTTTTTTTATGTCTAAAGAAAAGGAAACAGAATGAAAAAGAGCTTAGCTTTTTTATCAGGAATTTGTTTAGCCCTGAGTTCAGGGTTAGCAAGCGCCGTAACACTTAATGGCTGGAATGTAGGAAATCCAACACCAGTCGGTGCAACCGGTTTAGTTAATGCCACAAAAAATGTAGGAGGTGTTGCTAAGGTTTCAAATGCTTCGATTGTGCCCAATGCTTCCCAAGTATCAAAAATTCTTCGTGGAGGAGTGGCAGGAGTTGCACTGACAGTAGCGGTGAATGAGCTGTTGGATGGTATTGATTGGGTGATGGATCCAGCGAATAATCAGATTCGATATAATGAAAAAAACGGATCTTCAGGTTCGTACTATTATATAAAAGGATTAGAAAAAATATATTTCTCAAATGTTGATACGGCATGTCTTCATTTCGCATCATCAATAAAAGAGCCGCGCTATCATTATGTATCATATATAAAAAGCTTAACTAGTGATCAATACGGTTGTCAGTTTAAAGTAGATGGATTTGGAGAGGGGCTTTTTGTCCAAACTTGGGTAAATGTAGTATCAGAAATCCCTGAAGAAAAGAACCTCCCACTGGATACAGCATCTCAAAAAGTCATTGATAACGCTCAAGCAGGCAATACTGATGCGCAAGTAGCAACAGTTGCAGCAGCTCAAGATATCTTAAATGAAGCTCAGAACGATGCAGAAAAAGCTAAACCGATTGTTCAGCAGTTAGAAGATAATTCAACTAATGCAGACCCAAATAATCCTGATCCTGATGAAGAAAAGCCTGTAAATGATGGTAAACAGTCAAAAAAAATGAATGAAAAGCAGATTGGTGAATTAGTTGGTAATAAAAACTGGCACAATACACCATTGAAGAAAAAAATTGTTAAAACATATAGCAAAGAATTAAGAGGTTCGAATAATTTTGACTTTTATAAAGACCCTAAAACGGGAGAAATTTTTATAAAAGGTAATAAGTCGAAAGAAATGATCTTGATCAATTTGGAGAAATTTTTGTAATGAAAGCTAGAATCACGTTTGATATTTCAGGAGAAAACTTTAATGCTAAAAGCTGCATTGAAAGATTAAACTCTAACGAGTTAAAAACATTTCTCTATCAGGATGAATTTCCTAATAGCATTTCATTTGTACATCCAAATGAGTTTATTGATTATCATGATGAAAGTTATAGTGCTTATGAAAAAGCATATTTAGATTTTATTATTAACAATATTGCAGAACTTGCCCGATGTGGTGCTAATGATTTTTCATTGTTTACTGAAATGTATATTCAAAATGATGAGCAGTGTAATTTTGAAGTGTTAAGTCCTGGATTCTATCCATATATTTGGAAGTACGAAATTCGTATGCCAACGAGTGTTTATATTATTGATGATGAGACGTCAATACAAAACACCTAGAAATAGAATGTAAAGAACCGCCATAGGCGGTTTCTTTAGCCGTAGAATAGTTTTAAATTCTTAGTCAATAATGGATTTATTACCTACTTTCAAGTTCATTAAGGCGTATATTAATGTCATTAAAGGGGGGGCAAAATGGAATTAATAGATACTTCAATCAGTTTTCTTTCAGGATTTTTAAATGGTCTTGCAGAAATCGATGGTGATATCAGAGAGAAAAATCTCAATATTTTTGATGTTGATAATGATCCGACATTGACTATAGAAGGCAACTTTTTTAAACACTATGATAATTATGTTGGATTAGATTTATCATACGAAAAAATTAAGTATTCTAAAATTGAAACATTAATTCAAGACTATTTATTAACTAAGCCACTAGGCATGACAATTGATACAGCAGATCGTAAAAAGTATCTCGCTTTTCGAATCATGGACTATCTTGAGTGGTGCTTTAGTGATGATGTTGTGGTAAGAGACCTGGATGTTTATTTTGCTAAACTGACACTTCTAAGTGGTGTAATTGTAAGATTTTTCATCATTCCTATTAACAATAAAGCGCTCTATTTTCTTATTGAGGAAAAAGTAACTTTAGAATAAATATATTTTTTAAATTAACCGCCGTAAGGCGGTTTGAGAACGGTAAAAAGCATAATAATCTTTTTTAATCAAGGTGATATGCGATTTTTAGCCCAAGAAGAGGTTGATCTTTTAAAATCATTTATCAAATAAAGGAAAAAAACGATGACTAATGAAATTGATGAAAACGATGAAAGTGTTACAGATGATGTTATACAAGTGTGTTATGCATTATTAACAGAATCAAAACTATTAAGTGCAATGAATTCTTTGTTAACATTGAAAAAAAATCAGTGGTTGAATATTTACGATGATTGGCTTGTACATGAATCAAAGTTATTTCATAGTAAATTAAAAGAAGTATTAATATCTTACTCAATTGAATTGGATGATTTAAAAAATGCTTACGTTTTACGAACTGAATTGCCTAAAAGTAAAGATCCTAATTATCAAATGATCTTCTTTTTGAATGAAGAGACACTAGAGCAAGGTTCAAGTATTTATAACTTCGGTTTTTTAAAAGCAGAAATAGATCGTTTAATTAATCCTTCGACCTAATCAAATCTTACCGCCGAAAGGCGGTTTTTTATTGGAATCGATTTATGAGCAATGAAAAATTTACATTCCCATGTGATTTAGATGGGAACTCAAGCAAACAAAACTTCAATACTTTGACTTCTAAATTTGGTGATGGCTATGAACAAAATATCTCAGTAGGTATCAACAATAGAAAGGGTGAGTGGGCATACAAACGCACATCAACAAAAGATGAGATTCTTCAAATCAAAGCTTTTTTTGATCGATATCAAGGTGCTGATTCATTTCTATGGAATTCTCCTTTAGATGGCGAAGTGAGAGTTAAAACAGATACAAGCTATTCACCTAGTCAAGTGGGTGGAATGATCTGGACAATCTCAACCACATTCACCCAAGTCTTTTATCCCTAAATCCACTTAACTTCATGCCCCATTCGTTGGGGCTTTTTATTTGAAGGAACATTAAAAATGTCAAAGCAACTTACACGAATTGAAGCAAGTTTTACTGCAGCACTCATGGCTAAAATTGATGCTTCTGCTTATGAATTTGGATCAAAAATAGATTACCTATCGATTGATTATAACAAGGCGACAGATGATGTATTAATCGGCTTAAAAAAGGATAAAGAGCCTGATTTAAGCCGTATCTCATTAAAAGAAGCACAATTTATCAGTTGGCTGATTCCCTATATTGTTTCTATGCAGAATCGTTCAGGGATTTCAATCCAATCCATCCAAGCTATTTATGATGATGAGGGTTTAAACCTCGATATTGTGGTGAATGACGATGCTAAACAGTGATTTTCAGAAGCTTTATGTAGACGGTTTAATTACTTTATTTGAATTAGATGCCAGCGCTTTAGGTGCTGGCATCTTACGTTTCCACGGACATATTTCATTCCAAGATTGGGAAAAGATTTATAGCTCGATTGGTTCTGATGGTCCGATGGTTACTGATACTGGTGATAAAAAAGTTTGGCATCGTAACATCATCTTTGATGGTCAAACATTTGAACCCATGGCACTGGAAGTCAGTGGTTTAGAAATGCGAAGTGATGGTAAGGCTTCCGCGCCTACTTTAAGTATGGCCAACAATATTAATGGTATTCAAGGTGCAGTCACTGCATATTGTTTACAGTTTGGAGATTTTGCCGGGGCAAAGCTTAAAGTCATCACCACCTTAGCCAAATATCTGGATGCAGAAAACTTTAGTACTGGGAATACAAGTGCGAACTCAAGTGAGAAACGTGAGCAGATTTGGTTCATTGAACAAAAGACTTCTGAAAATGCTCAGCAAGTAACCTTTGAACTTTCTAATCCAGTGGATTTTGAAGGGCTAAAGATTCCTACACGACAAATCTCAAATTACTGCAACTGGGAATATCGAAGTGAAGAATGTGGCTACATTGGTGCAGCAATGTTTACCGAAAAAGACGAATCGACAGACAATCCTGTTTTAGATCGATGTAACTATCGAACATCAGGTTGCCGTTGTCGTGAGAATGAACTTCATTTTGGTGGATTCCCTGCATCTTCAATGGTGTAAAGATGAAATTAAATAAAAAACTCAAAGCAGCGATTCTATCTCATGCTAAACAATGTTACCCCGCAGAATCTTGCGGGGTTATTGTTTCACGTGAGTACATTCCATGCCGTAATGTTGCTGAACACGGTCAATTTCAAATCCACCATGAAGATTTGGCGAATGCCGAAGATCAAGGTGAGATTCAAGCCTATGTACATTCACATCCAAATGCGACAGCACGTGCTTCTGATTTAGACTTATTACAAATTGAACTTCATGAAAAGCCATGGGTGATTTGTGCATATCCTGAAGTTGATTTTCAAGTCCATGAACCCTGTGGTTATAAAGCACCTCTGATTGGTCGTGACTATCATCATGGGTACCAAGACTGCTATTCAATTGTTCGTGATTTTTATTGTCGTGAGTTAAATATCAAACTTATTGATTTCGAGCGTTTGGATAATTGGTGGAGTGATAAAAATCATAAATCGCTTTATTTAGAAAACCTAGATGCAGCGGGATTTTATGAAGTCAGTCAACCGCAGTATGGCGATATGTTGGTGTGTAATGTTGGACGTACTGAGCACCCGAACCACGCAGTAATTTGGTTGGGCGATCATTGGCAATTCAAATCAGAAGAAAGCACTGCATGTTTTGGTGGACCATTAATCCTACATCATCCTTATGGTCGAAAGTCCGTGCGTGAAATCTTTGGGCAACAATGGCAAGAACGTGTTGTGAAAATAGTGAGGCACAAAGATGCTTAAAACGATCAGACTCTATGGCGTACTGGGAAAGAAATTTGGTAAGGAGTTTAAGCTTGCTGTTGAAAGTACCCGTGAAGCAGTCAAAGCCTTATCCGTTCAAGTACTAGGCTTTGAACAATTCATGCTGAATGCGCATGAACAAGGTTTGGCATTTGCCATTTTTCAAGATGATGAAAACATCAGTGAAGATCAGATCGATTTTGATACTGGTGCCAAAGTTATCAAGATTGTGCCAAAAGTTATGGGAGCTGGTGGTAATGGTGGTGTTTTACAGCTTGTGCTCGGTGCTGTGTTGATTGTTGCAGGCATATTTTCTTTTGGTGCTGGAACAGCATTGGGAACTGCAGTTATTGGTGCAGGCGCAGGAATGGTTGTAGGTGGAATTGCACAAATGCTTACTCCTAAAGCGGATGCACAAGATCAAAACCAAGACGGAAACAGGGCTAATAAAAGCTTTGGTGGAGCTGTGACCACAATTGCACAAGGTAATCCAGTTCCAATTCTGTATGATCAGCGCGAAGTCGGTGGATTCATTGTAAATGCGGGTCAGTTTGCAGTCGATACCTTTAGTTCTGCTGATGCTGGTTATACAGGTGGTGGCACCAGTGGTGGTAAGAAATAATTTTAAGAAGAATATAAGCGCGTAAAGCGCTTTTTTATTGCGTGGTGAAAAGTATGCTTGAAACAGTTAAAGGTGCAAAAGGTGGTAGTCAAAGCCAAAGACAACCTAAGGTTGCTAACGATACAACGGCATCTAAAACTTATGCACGTTTACAATATGGCATGAGTGAAGGGGAAGTTGAAGGTTTAGCCAATGGCTACAAGTCTATCTATTTAGATGACACACCTGTTGAAAACGACAGTGGTGCAAGAAACTTTCAAGATGTCACTCTAGATTTTCGATCAGGGACCAATGACCAAACTTATATGGAAGGCTTTGAAAGCATTGCATCTGAAACTGCGGTAGGTGTTGAACTTAAAAGCGATACGCCTTGGGTGAAAGGTGTGACTAATCTTACACTTGATGCTGTGATTGTACGTGTTAGATTCGGTGCTTTAAAACAACAAGATCCTAAAAATGGTGATGTCTCGGGGATTGTGATTGATTACACCATTGAAGTACAAACCGATGGCGGATCGTGGGAGTTAATGCTTGATACTCAGATGTCAGGTAAAACTTCAGCAAATTATGAACGTACCCATCGAATTGGGCTTCCAGAATCTAACAACAATTGGCTGATTCGCGTTACTCGTAAAACACCAAATTCAAGCTCAGAATATGTCAGCGATAAGATGTATATTCAAGCCATTACTGAGGTTGTCGATCTTAAGCTTGCTTATCCAAATACTGCCTTGATTGGTTTGCAATATGATGCTGAAACATTCTCGAATATTGCCAAAATTGCTGTTGATCTAAAGGGTGTAAAGATCAAGGTGCCTAGCAACTATGATCCTGTAAGCCGTACTTATATCGGAATTTGGGATGGTCTATTTAAGCGTGCATACAGCAATAATCCTGCTTGGATTTACTATGATTTATGTACCAATAAGCGATATGCACTGGGTAACCGTTTAACCGAGCAAATGATTGATAAATGGTCATTGTATCGCTTGGCTCAATATTGTGATCAGTTGGTACCAGATGGCAAAGGTGGGCAAGAGCCACGTTTCACTTGTAATGTATACATTCAAAGTGCTGAATCTGCTTTCGATATTTTAAGCAAACTTGCAGGTTTATTTCGTGCAATCAGTTATTGGGATGGTGCATCGATCGTATGTGAGGCTGATTTACCACAAGATACGATGTTCACCTATACATCCGCCAATATTATTGATGGTGCTATGGGGATTAATTACACAGGTACACGTGCTCGTGATCGGCATAATGCAGTTAAAGTTGCTTGGGATAATCCGCAAAATCGCTATAAGACGGAATATGTTTTTGTACGTGATGAAAAATCAATTGCAGAGGCGAGAACCGTTCGTTTATTAGAGCTAGAGGCATGGGGCTGTACATCAGAAGGTCAAGCACAACGTACTGGTCAATGGGCTTTAAAAACTGAACAACTTGAAACTCGAACTGTCACCTTTAAAGTGGGGTTGGATGGCTATATTCCATTACCTGGTAAAGTGATTGAACTTGCTGATGAGTTGTTGGCTGGTCGTGCAAATGGTGGGCGTATTTCATCAGTCAGTGCTGATTTAAAGCAAATCACCTTAGATCGTGATGATGTTGTATGCCGAGCTGGTGACCGTCTAGTTGTTAATGGTGAAGATGGCAAGGCACAGGCGAGAGTAGTGCAGTCAAAAAATGGCAGAGTCATTACTGTGGTATCAGCATTCGATTGTGTTGCAGCGCAGAACGTGTGGGTGATTGATGCACAAGATCTAGCGACGATGAAGTTTCGTGTCGTATCAATTTCTCAAGATGAACAGCACCAATTTACCATTACGGCAATTCAGCACAATGAGTCTAAGTTTGATGCCATTGATCATGGTGCGTATATAGATGATCGCCCAATTTCAATTATTAACCCTACAACTCAAGATCCTGTTGAATCAGTCAGCATTTCCAGTGAGCAAATGGTTCAACAAGGAATGTCTGTTGAAACTATGGTCATCAGCTGGCCACAAGCCAAAGGTGCAACCAAGTATCAAGTTGAATGGCGTAAAGATAATGGTACTTGGCTAAAGCTCCCTTTAACTGGAAATAACTCGGCAGAGATAGCCGGTATATACGCTGGTAAATATGAAGCACGAGTTATTGCGATAAGTGCTTTTGATATTTCATCTTTACCCACCTATTCAAATTTAACTGAATTAACAGGGAAGCAAGGTAAACCACCAAAAGTGGCGTTTATCCAGGCAACTGGCATTTTATTTGGTATGAAACTGGATTGGAGTTATCCAGCAAATGCTTTGGATACGGCTTATGTAGAGATCCAAGTCTCACCAGATAGTACATCCAACATTGCGACTCTAGGTTCTTTTGCATATCCAACCACAACCACAGCCATCCAAGGATTACAGCCTAATCTGACTCAATTCTATCGAGTACGTTTGATTGATCGAATTGGTAATATTGGAGACTGGTCTGACTGGACAAACGGTACAACCACATCTGATGCCAAAGATGTACTTGAATTACTTGATGGTCAGATTACCGATAGTCAGCTAAATCAAGATTTGATAAGTCGTATTGAAGTCGGTTCTGAAGCAAGAGATCTAGTTGTAGAAGTCAATAAAATTGCAACGGCTGCTCATTCTCAAGCACAGATATTAACAAATGCGCTTGCAACTGAAACAGCAGAACGTAGAGACGAGATCAAAGCGCTTAACGAAGGTTTAACTCAGGAAGTCACACGCAGTAAAGATGCTGATAGGTCACAGACTGAAACATTGGACAACTACAAAGCATCTATAGATGGAACGTTGTCAAATGTTCAAACTCGTGTAAACACGATTGCTACAGAGACTGAAGCAAACACTTCTAAGTTGATCTCTTTAGACTCGGTGATTGAAGGTAAAACTGATGCATCGGTGGTACAGAATCTAAAAAATGATGTATTGGTTATTGGTGATCAGGTTAATTCTCAAAGCAGTATTATTTCTGGTTTGCAAAATAGTCTTGAGGGTAAGGCTGATGCTTCTGCATTAACAGCACTTGACTCTAAAGTAGAGACCATCGATGGCAATGTTAAATCACAAGGTCAGGCGATTACAGCTCTTGAGAACTCGATTGCTGGCAAGGCTGATTCCTCTGCATTGAACTCGCTGAAGTCAACTGTGGAAGAACAGGGCAATACGATTACTTCACAAGGTCAGGCGATTACTAGTGTAAAAGCTAATCTTGATAATATTTCTGTAGGTGCTAAGAACTTGTTGGTAGATTCTGAGTTCTGGTCTGGTGGTGTCGCTCATGCAGAAAATATCGAGACTGGATACAGTGCTGATCTGAGAGTATTTACAATCAAAGCTCAATCACCTAACAATAATTGGGTTACAGGGTTTTTATGGGCACAGGCTTCTCAAGTTGATAATAGGTTGAATGCTGATGATGACTGTATTTTTTCTGTAGAGATGATGTATGAAGATGGAAGTTTCCCATACGCACCGCAGTTGTATTGGAAAGATTCTATGACGTACATGAATCTGACATTGGCTAAAGGTCAAGTGCAAAAAGTTGGCGTTTGGCAAAGGTACTACCATACACGTAAATACGTTAAAGGTGGGTTTGCTTTCCATTTCGGAGTAGGCCACATGGGTGGTACATATCACTTTCGAAGACCTGTTATAGAGAAAGGCAACATTCCATCTGATTGGAGCTTATCTGAACAAGATTTCGCTTCAGCAACAGCTGTAAACAAGTTGGATGCGACTACAACTAGGCATGACGATGAGATCAAAGCGAATGCTTCTGCTGTTACAGGACTTAAAAGTGCAATCGAGGGCAAGGCAGATGCCAATGCTCTTAATTCATTGAAGACCACTGTTGAGCAACAAGGCAATACAATTTCTTCTCAAGGGCAGGCTTTGACACAAGTAGAGGCTAAAGCAGATTTGGCATTAAATGGGAGAAAATTCCCATTAGACCTTTCAAGCCTTGATCCTAACTTGTATTACCCGGTCTTAATTCCTTTGATGGGTAATGGTATTGGGGAGTTGGCATTCGAGATGCCACTTGGAAAATTCGCTGCTCCTTGGTCAAGTCATGGCGGTGGTACTTTTGCTCTTTCATTACATTGGAAAGCAAGAGCATCTGGTTGGGGCGCACAAGATATTGAAAGACAAGTTGTAAATTTCAGTTATCTCTGGACACAGAGCAACCAATCACCAGCGATGTGGTTAGGGCAACTGACTCACTCAAGTCAGGAATATGTGCTGTTACGTGGTGGTACTTGGTATGAATTAACTTGTAATCAATATACGGGTACACCAAAGATTGTGATTCAAGGTCGATGGGAGGGAGATGAGTATATTGAGCCTCAAGGTTATGATGCCAGTATGGTTCCAGTTTCTATCAACAACAAGTTGAATGCGACAGCTACGGCAACCAATAATCTGGAAGCCACAGTGACTCAAATCAATGGAAAAGTTGAAGCAAACTCCCAAGCTATTACACAGGTCGGTACAACTGTTGGCAACGCATCAATTAATGTGCTCACAGATTCCAAGATTACCGCTGATAAACCTGCAGGACAAAACCCATACCCCTTTTGGAGCAGGGCGATGTCCAAAACTCTTGTATATGGTAAAACATACACATTAGTGTTTGAAGCTGAGTTTACAACAGGTGGCAGTGGTAGTTCATTTTCAGCTTATGTGCATGGTAATCAAAATCTTTGGAATACCAATTCTTCTTTTGGTAGACAGGTCATTGTAGTTAAGTTTGTCCAGACATCGTTTGATACAGGTACTGGTGGTGCAATTAACTTCTACATCACTGGTTGGCAACCTGACCAGAATAATTCCTTTGCAAAGGTTTATTGGGCTTGTTTGTATGAAGATGATGTGCCAAAACCTCCTCTACAATGGCAACCAAATGGTTTTGAGAACACAGCTCTGATTCAACAATCGTTGCAGTCTATTAACGGTATCAAAGCTCAATACACTGTGAAAACAGATGTGAATGGTTATGTTGCTGGTATTGGATTGATTAACGAGGGTTCTGGAAAGAGTCTGTTTATTATTCGTGCTGATCAGTTTGCAATTGCGGCACCAGCATCGGTAGGTAATGAAGCCAAGTATGCTTTTAATTACCAAGCAGGACCGGTGACATTACCGAATGGAACAGTGGTTCCAGCCGGGCTTTATCTTGATAACGCTAACATTGGTTATATTTCTGCGAGTAAGATTTATGCAGATAGTTTGAGTGCGATTAGTGCTGATCTGGGTACGATACAAGTTGGTAGTGCAAATATTGAGAACGGTGCAATTACGTCGCTAAAAATTCAAGATAATGCGGTTACAGTGCCGATCGGAGTTACTGGTCCTAACATTACTAAATCTGGTGCTGCATACATGCCGACTAGTAATGACTACGACACTCAGGTATCTGAATGGGAGGCTTACATTGGTGATTTAACGAGCATTACGCTTAATCGACAGGGAGGGAAAGTACGTGTAGATGCATCAGTATGTTTTTCGCAAAATCAGCCGAATGTATTTAGTGCATTTAATGGTAACCAAACATTGTCTGAGCAAGATCGTTATAGGCTTCGAATGGTTTTATCAGTATACAGAGGCATAACTCTTGTGGGGCGATCCCATTCACCGCCTGCACGTATTGATGGACAGCTTGGTATAACATTCGCAGGTACTGTACCTATGTGTGCTGTCATTGATGAATCGACAGTCACTGGGGATCAAACATATACATTGAAGTTTGGTTTTGCTGCTGATGGCATAAGTGGTAAGTTGCAGAAAAATATTTCAGCATCATTTACTTTAAGTCAGATCCGAATGTCTGTACTGGAACTGAGAAAGTAAAACTTGTAAAAAGCTTAAGGCACCCAATCAGGTGCTTTTTTATTGCCAAAAATTAGGGGGATTCATGCAGGAGCATGAGAAAAATTTTCTACTCATTCTTGTAGTAGGGCTGTGTATTGGATTTGCTAAGTTGCTTGTCTCTGATGAAAAACTGACGTGGCGTTTAGCGATAGGTCGAACGATTTTAGGAGGTGCAACATCAACAATCACTGGAGCAATTGTTTTACAGATTCCTGACATCAATCCTCTTGCATTGATTGCAATAGCATCGGCATTAGGGATTTTAGGAAGCACATTTATTGAGTCTTGGCTAAAACGTCAAGCAAACACGTGGAGTATCAAATGAAATTAATCGATAACTGGAAACAGTCATACAAACTTAAATCAGTACAGATCGGCGCATTAAGCGCCATTTTTTTTGCCTTAAGCTTATTCTCTGAGCACTTTTTAATGATTTGGAATCTGATTCCTCAGGAAATTAAAAACTCAATTCCTGAAAATTGGAAAGAATACGTCGGCGCTTTTGTTGGTGTTGCTATGATTTTAGCACGTTTGAAAAAACAGCCTGAGTTGCATGAACCACAGTTGAATTTAACAGGTGTCAATACACTGATATCGGCAGCAGTATCCACTACAAATGATTTAGCTTGGATGATTGAAGCCAAGAAGCATTTAGGCTTAAAAGAAAACACAAGCAAAACAGCTCATAACCCAACAATCCTAAAATGGCTAAAATCGCTTGGTGCTTGGTGGCAAGAAGATGAAACACCTTGGTGTGGTACTTTTGTGGCTTGGTGTCTGAAGACTGCAGGTATTGCATATCCAAAGCACTGGTACCGTGCATTAGATTATGTCAATTATGGCTCTAAACTATTAAAACCTGCTTATGGTTGCGTAGCGATTAAAACTCGTAGCGGTGGTGGTCATGTATGCTTTGTTGCTGGTCGAGATATCAAAACTGGTAAGCTGGTTTGTATTGGCGGCAATCAGTCAAATATGGTTTGTTATGCACTATATAATGAGTCAGATTTTCAGGAATTCCGCTGGTATGGTAAAACCAATAGACCAGCCGAGTCGCGGTATAAGTTGCCAGTGTTGAGTGGGGTAACTTCTACCAAAGTGAATGAAGCCTAAAGCATTATTTGCAAAATATTACTTTGGCCAAACCTCATACCTCACATGGCCAAAGTTCTAAAATTATATAATTCATTGTTTTTATGCTTATTCAAGTTTGCCTTTGTGATGGATTTATAAAGAATAAGGCTTAAATAGCTACAATTTTATTGTCAATATATCCAATAGGATAATGGCCTAAATAATATAACTCAGCAATAAACTCCCATTTTTGACCTAATTGTAAATATCTTTCAGTCATTAACTGTCTGAAACAGAAACAAATTGAATCTCGAGCTGCAAGACTAAAATCATGTGGAGGTATTATGAACAACTCCTTATTCATGTCTCTTGTTGCATTTAAAATTTTCTTATTAATACATTTTCTCAAGTTCAATAATTCTGAGGTATTCTTTTGTTTTTTGTAAAATGGGTCTTCTTGGGAAATACTTGATGGTAACCATCTAAGTTTGTTATATTTTCCCTGAAAGTCCTCGTCTGAATGACTTAAAAAAGCTTTACCTAAATTTTCTATTAAAATAACTCTATCATCATCGATATTGTTAATTCCCATTTTAGAAAAAAAATTAGTATTTTCAATTTTTCTTAAATCATCATTGATATCAAACATGAACTCACTCAAACTTTTATAAGGCTCTAAGGAAATTTTTAATCCTTTCTTGTATTCTAACCTTCCTAATGAGACTAGGCTACTATGTGGAATATTGTATTGATAAGTTGAAAAATCATGATTTTAAGGAATTTCCTCCCCGCGTTTTTATGATTCCTAAAGAAAGAGAGAAGTTAAGCTAAAGCACTATCAACTGATGGACACGCAGCTGATGCAGAAAGATTGAGTGAGGCGTGGCCCTCTAAGTGAGGGTAAATTTGCATAATCATCATTATGTTGTATACAAAATAAAATACTGATATAAAAGCATGAAAATTAAAAGCTATAGGCAAAATTCTAACTATGTATTTAATTCATATTTGGACAATTAATCCAGTTAAAGACGGTCAACAGTCTCTATCCGCCTATCAGATTCCAAAAAATTTTGCAGATATTTTAGTTTCAATTTCTGATGAAGAAACACTCCCACTTATTTCTGAACTTTCTTATGTAGACTACGATTTATTTAGTGACAGACAGCTAAATCAATTAATCAATGAGTTTAAGAGGCTAATCGAAATTTATCCAGTTTCCATAAATGAAATTTCAAAAATAATAAAATTTTTAGAAAAAGCTGTTGAGTGCAATGAAAAAATTCTCTTTGATCCCTTTAGGGAATCAACGTTAGGCTTAGATATTTTTTTTAAATCTACTTAAATTAGCATATGACAATTAGGATTATTGATACTCTTGCCAAATACAATGAATGTAGCGCTTTAAATGTTGCGAAGAATAAAGCCCTCTCAGTGAGGGTTTTCTTTAATTAAAACATTAAAAATAATTGAAGGTTAAGGATTACATATTTCAAAAACAGTTCTTAAAAGTTGCTTTATTAAGACATATGAAATTTTAATTATTAAAAAACAATTGGTAATTTTTAATAAATTATCAAAAAATTCATTATGAATTATATTGGTCAGTATAATTGATGGAAATAAATAATATTAAAAAGTAGAATTTACTAATGAGGTTTTTATTGCGTGTAAAAAATAATATTAGATTTTAGGGGGTAAAAAACATATAATTTTCAATGTGTAAGTTTAAAAACAATCCAATTCTATAAGTAAAATTAAAATAACTATAAAAGAAAACTTGATTATTGTTATTTTTCATATATAATTTACTTAACTAGAAAAAGTTATGTTTGGTAAATCTTCTCTAAGTACCGCAGTATTAGTCATAATCCTACGTTTTTTTCAGATTTTAAGCTCCATTCTTTATTATTTCGATGTTACCGATAGTCAATAAAATGACTAAAATTTTAAAATAAATAGGATTTATTATGTCTAATTCAAATATCATGAAAGGTACTGTTAAGTGGTTTAACGAAACTAAAGGTTTCGGTTTTATTCAACCAGAATCTGGTCCAGATGTTTTCGCTCATTTTAGTGAAATCTCTAGCTCAGGTTTCAAAACGCTATCTGAAGGTCAATCTGTTGAATTCAGTATTGCACAAGGTCAAAAAGGCCCAACTGCTGTAAATATTGTTGCTCTATAAGTAGTTAAAAGCAGTACTAAGTAAAAGCACTAATTAGTGCTTTTTATTTTCTCTTAAAAATTATTATTAGTAATTTTAAGATTGTCGATAATTTTAAATTTAGGATGTAAATTGTTAAAAATAAATGATTTAATTGCAAAATCTAAAAATGGTACAGAAATTCTTGTCTCCTTAATTCCTTTAAATAAAATACAAAGCACACGTGAAGGTTTTAAAATGGTTGAAGTTGGCAAAAGAGTTCTTCTTTCCTCTGGAATTGAAGTTGATTTAAATTTAGATGGACGTACCTTCTACACCTCTATAAATCAATTATTTAAATTAAATCATAGAGTTGTTTAAATAAAACACGATTATTTTTTGAATACTTAGGCAGATCAATTATTTCTACCATAATTTTATTAGGATATCGCTATGCATAAACAAAATATAAGTGTTAAAGATCAGTTTGGAATTAAATATCTCATTCAAGCAACGGTAGATAATTATTTTGCTAATACTCAATGTTTTTCTAATGTAAAATATATTACAGTTGAAGGTGAAGACATACGACCTAGCTTTGAAATGTTTTTTCAAAGTACATTAAGTGGTAAAATTTTTAAGATTGTTAAAATTTCTTAAAGATTATTAAATCTTTTCAGATGAATTTTTTAGTCATTATAGATATTTTCTTTAAGAAATAATCTAATATTAAGTCTGGTAACAGGCTTTTTTAATGGGTTGTTCATATGAGTACAAAAACTTTGAGTTTAAAGCTTTGAAGGGTATAAAGATTAGGTAATTAAATAAGGCTTTGTTTTTTTAATAGTTTTGGAATTTAAACTATTAAAAAAACAAAACAAGCGAAAGGAAAAATTTCTGAAATTTTAAACTCCAAGCCATTGAAATTTATCACTAATAATAAATTAATATAATTAAGCTGTATTAAATATTTAAAAGGTGTATATTGTATTTTGAATCTATAAGGCAGTATCTTTTGAATATATATCAATTAGTTCTACAGGATGCGGAATTTAAATTACATAAAATTGTTAAGAAAAAAGATATAATCTTCAATTCTTTTACAAAGGAGAAAAATGAATTTTCGGTTTGGATCTACTCAGAAACATCTGAGTTTTTTTTCATTGAGTTGTGGGATGAGCTTGAAACGGTCTCAATCAATCAAAAAATAAAATTTAAAGAATTTGTGTTTACAGTGATAAGTATCAACGATAATGATAAAATTTATTATTCTTAGATACAGCATAACATTGGTTGATAAAATAAAGTGTGAAAAATTCAAAATTAATTTTTTATATTCAATAACCTATGTAAACTAATTTCATTCAGAATCAATTTTTCTCAACTCATACTCCGAGTTAGATATTCAAAAAACATAGCCCTCTAAGTGAGGGCTTTATATGTCAAATCTTATTCAGAATAATCATTTATATCTATTTCTGGTTCGCCAGCTAATAACGAAACGAAATCTACAGTAGTCTCAGCAGTTAAAAGATATGGATTGAATTCATCTAGATGATTAGTCATAAAAAATTCTGTAATTTTCTTATTAACAGGTAAAAATTTCATACTCCATTGACTGAAAAAGTTAATATCACATTGAATATAATAAAGTATCTCACAATTTACATGGCGACTATCTTTTAAAATCTTATTGTAAAACAAGTTATCAATAACGGATTTTTTACCTTCTAAGCATTGAACAAAGTATCCATGACCATAGTATAAAACACCTTTAACTTCGTGCTTGTAATTGAAATCAATAGCCTCGTTAAGAATACTCATTAAGGTATTTTTTATGTTGGAATCTTGATTAACTAATTTACTTACATACAACAATCTTACAGATTCCATTAGGAAGCTCAGCTTAAGTGAAGGAATTTCTTTATACAGGTAATTTAAACTATTGTATATAACTAAAATTATTAAAAAAAATGCCTGTAGGATACAGGCAAATCTTGTATTTCTTTATTGTAATTGACCACTCTCTCCAATGGTCAAATTCAGTATATCCTGTTTAAATTTGATTAAAAACGCAGCGAAATGGTTGGGTTATATGCTAATCATTGTATTGCTACAATCATCTATCCTAATTGGGACATAATGCCTTTGTCAGAAGTGAGTGCTTTGAATGATACGAACACGAAAGTCATGATCATACCCCCTAAATTGTTATCTTTAAAGTCAATCTTTAAATTCTCAGATTGTAAAACATAAAAAGTAATTACAATTAAAACCTATTGATGGAAAATCAGTAATATACTGATAATTAGATGAAAAAAATGCCAATCAAAATGATTGGCATTTCTGAAATAGCAAATTACCTAAGTTGAAACCTATAATGTTTGCCATTCATTTCTTGCTTCTTCCGAATTTTTATTCAAAATGACATTACCGTCTTTAACTTCACTTACCCAACTTAATGGAATTAAGTGATGCTCATTATGTTCATCATCACTACGAGTCAATTTGATTGAATCTTGTCCTTCAAGATGATCAACTTTTCCGATCTCTGTACCACATGAAGCAATCACTGAAGCATGTTCTTTAATATCATTTGCATTAACGTTAGTCATAATGTTTGCCTGTTTATTGTTTAAGTTGAGATGTCAGTCTATGAGACAAATAAAATTAATGATGTAATTATTTTCAATGTTTTAAGTTGTATTAGGTTAAGAATGTAAGATTAAAAGATTTTTTAATTTGTAAGAATTAAATAAGTGTTAATATGAATTTGTATATTGAAATTGTTTTTAATGTGAATTTGGTCTCGATAAACATTTTTTCTTAAATAATTTTTCTGCTTTATTTGTGATGTAGATCAAATTTAAATGTTTTAATGATAATTAAATTATTACTCAATTTTTGAGTAATTTATATCTAATTGTTAGTAATTAACACTTTAAGTACATGTTTTATTGTGATTTGTGTTTGATTGATGAAGAATGATGTTTAAATTTGTTGTATTGTAATTTTATATTATTTATGAAATTTTTAGATAATTGTCGTCAATCAATGGATATAAGGGTTTTAAAAATTTTTAATTTTTAATAGAACTATTATTTTAAACAAACCTATCTAAAGAATATAACAAATATTAATATTTATAATAAATATTTACTCTACGATTGTCTTCGTTGAATGATTAGTTGGATTTAAAAACTTTAACAAAATAGAGGATTAAATATGTCAAATTCTAATATTGATAATGAAGTTGTTCAGAATATGACTAAAGAGCAACGTAAGCAATTAAATGCCGATCCTATTTCTGGTGAACCAGGTGCACACCCGGTTGGTACTGGTGTAGGAGCAACAGGTGGTGCGGTTAGTGGAGCTGCTATTGGAGCTGTTGGTGGACCAGTAGGTGCTGCAGTCGGTGGAGTAGTAGGCGCAGTTGTTGGAGGATTAGCTGGAAAAAGCATTTCTGAAGCTGTAAATCCAACAGATGAAGACGTTTATTGGCGCGAAACCTATAACACTCGACCTTACTACAAAGATACTATTAACTTATATGATGATGTTGACTACGATCGTGATTATCGTGATGCATATCAATTAGGGTACATCTCTAGAAGCAATTACCCTTATGAAACAAAGTTTGAAGAAGTCGAAGCAGATTTAAAACTTCAATGGGAAAAAACCAAAAGAGAGTCTCGTTTGAAATGGGAAGAAGCAAAACATGCGGTTAAAGATGCTTGGGATAGAGTAACTCGATAACCATGAACAAAAATAGCCCTATAAGGGCTATTTTTGCTAATAAATTTAAGTAAATTTTTTAATGCTACTTAACTTTAATTAATCCGTTTTTTGTAAAATAGTTTTTTGAAAGCATATCTCGACTCATAGACCACTTACGATCTTTAAAATAGCATGGACCAACTGAAATTTTGGTTTTGCCAAACTTTGTTTGTATTTCTTCATAAGCTTTCATTAAGCTTTCATTCGTAATTCTAGTTTGATGATCTGAAAGAAGGTCGGGGATATGATTTGATTTCAGAATTAACTCTGAATAAAAAACACCACATTTCTTATACTTGATGCCAGGCTTATAAATTTTCTCTAATAACAAGTAAGCGACTTCAACCAGATCTAAAACACAATCAGTAGGTTCTGAAAATTTGTATGTTTGAGCTTTGCTGTAATACGGCACAGAAGCATCAAAAGGATTAGATTGAACAAAAGCTGTGATCACACCACATAATAATTTTTCCTTTCTCAATCGACCTACTGCATCTTGAACATATTTCGACATTGCTTCTTTCAAGTCCTGCAGCTCTGTAATTTTGACGCCAAATGATCTGCTTGCAACAATCTGTTGTTTAGGCTTGGGTTGATCATCAATTTGCATACATGAGATGCCTTGAAGCTCCAGTACAGTTCTTTGCATGCAGACAGTGAACATTTTCCCCATAACTGGCGGATTAGCTTTCGATAGATCTAAAACAGTTTTAATCCCCATATCATTTAATTTCTTATTTTGCTTTCTACCCACACCCCAAACTTCGCCCACATCAACCAGTGACCAAAAATAGTCACGGTGCCTTGGGTTCATAGTTGCAAGATCACACACTCCATCAAAGCGTTTACCTTTCTTAGCCATATGGTTGCCGATTTTAGCCTCAGTTTTACTGCGGCCAATTCCAATTGAGACTGGTAAGCCAATCCATTCCTGAATGCGAGAGCGCATTCCCTGGCAATACTCCACAAGATCATAGTTATGTTTAAAGCTTGTAAGATCTAGAAAGCATTCATCTATGCTATAAATTTCTTGTTCGTGTGGAGCCACATAACTTGCAAGTATCGAATGAAATCGGCGTGACATTTCCGCATATATTGCATAGTTGCTCGAAAGTACTTGAACATGATTTTTCTGTACAACATCTTTAATCTGGAATAAAGGAACCCCCATCTTAATTCCCATTTGCTTGGCTTCATTGCTTCGGGCAACTGCACACCCATCGTTATTAGATAAAACTATGACTGGGACATTGTTTAACTTTGGATTAAAGAAACGTTCACACGAGACATAGCAATTATTGATATCAATAAGTGCAAATATCTTTTCTTCATGTTTCATTTGAAGTTCTTAATAACTTTGGTGACAACACCCCAAATTACCAATTCTTGTTCTGATCGAGGAAGTATTGGCTGATACTCAATGTTTTCAGGTTTGAGCCAAACGGCTGGTAAATCTTTAAAATCATATTGCTTCTGAAAAATATCAAACAATTCATGATGTGACATTTGTTGTGTAATCATCAATCTTTTAACAGTAAATTCATTATCAATGAATGCAACGACAACATCATAATGTTGAGAGCGAATGCTTCTATCAACAATTAAGTAATCGTTAACTTCAATTCCCACATCTTTCATTGAAAGAGACTCAACCTGGACAATAAAAGTTGCATCTTTGTTTGAGATCAATAGATCATTCATATCGACAGTTTTATCAATATAATCTTCGGCTGGGGAGGGGAAACCGGCAGCAATTTTGTTTAAAACTAAGGGGATTGAAGCATTAGTTATTGCTTGAAATGATGAGATTTTTGATATGTCAGGAATATGCTGAGATTTTAAAGAATGCTCTCTAATATCAATGATTTTAGAACCTTTCAAGTGGTCTAGATTTACATTCTTTAGACTCATAAGTCTTGCTTTTGATGAGCTGACATCTAGGTTAATGTTCATAAATTACACCACTTGAATATGTTACGTAATCAAGATTTTAAAATGTAATAAATGAAATTTCAAATTTAAATGCTGTGGATAATCAATACTAAATTAGAAGAGGTCATTTTGTTTGACTGATTCAGATGAATGGTCACGTGAAAATGTTACATATTCGTCTGTAAGCTCAAAGAAATATTCGTGAGCATGTTCATTGTCGGCATTGAGCCAGTCTTTGCGATATTTTTCTGGGATGACAATGATTGAACGCTTCTCATCTGTCGGAGCGTGAAATTGCTTCATGAATTGGTGATGATCTGCATTGATCGTAAGCATCGAAAACGATCTGACTTTTGAGTCTTTGATTATGGCATCGTCATAGATTGCTGCGACAGTAAAAGGTTGATCATCTTCACGTTTGATTGTGTACCAATGAGCTTTTCCGTCTATATATTTTGGCTCATAAAATTCTTGAACAGGGACCAAGCAAAATTTACTGTACTTCCATGCGTGTCTGAAACTCGGTTTTTCAGCGACAGTTTCAGTTCTTGCGTTATAAGTATAAGAACTGAATTTAAAATCTTTAGCCCAAGCAGGCAAAAGCCCAAACTTACCGAAATCCAAATCAAAATCTTTCATGATAATTGGTGCATGATACCCTGGGTAAACATGCGGTTTTAATTCCAAATCTAACGGACCAACCTCGACATCAAGTCGGGTGAGGGCACTTCGTTTGGGAATTTCATAATTAGAGCACATTTTTTATTCTCGATATGAAAAACGGAATGCTATGTATAAATACAATATCTCTTATATCTATAGAATTCACTGGGCATTTGTTTAATTTGCAAAATATTACTTTGGTCAAACTTTATATCAAGTTTTACTAAACTTATTAAAAATTAATAAATTTTTGTTTTTATTGGTTTTTTTATTTAACCTAAAGGGCGAACTATTACAAAAATAAAAGTATTGGTCTAGGGCTATTTATCCAATAATAAGGTATTTTTTGTAAAAGTGGATGAAATGTGGATTTTATATTTCCAACCATAACTGAACTGCAACACACACTATATTTGTAAGGCGGTAAGATTAAATTAATGATCATGTAGGTTAATAAGTTAAGGATATTTAAGTTGGTTTTAGTTTTTCTGGCTAGTGGATAAATTAATGAACGCACCAAATAAACACCGAAATTATGCAAGTAATTGATTTTTAAAAGGAGTATCTATACAATGATTTTAGTGACTGGTGGTTTAGGCTTTATAGGCTCGCATGTGGTTTTAAGTTTGCTAGCTCAAAGGCAAGAGGTCGTCATTGTTGATAATCTAGCCAATGCAAATCTGCAGTGTTTAGAGCGTTTAGAATTTATTACAGGAATGTATATCCCATTTTTCAAAATTGATATTCGTAATACTCCTGCGCTAAATAAAGTATTTGAACAATATTCAATAGATACCGTTGTACATTGTGCAGGGTTCAAATCCATTGAAGAATCTAATCTGAAACCTCTTGAATATTATAATGACAATGTCAGTTGTATTATGAGTTTATTGCGAGCAATGCAACGCACAGGGGTTAGAAGTCTGGTTCATCTTTCTAGCCTTATGGTTTATGCACAATCGAGTTTAGATTTAAACGAAGAAATTGCTTTTAATTATTCTTATCCGAATCCTTATATTAAATCTCAACAGATGATTGAAGAAATCATCAAGGACACCTTTAGAACGGATCAGGAATGGAAAATTGCAACGCTTAGGGTATCCAACGTGGTTGGTGCTTTTGAACATGGTGTATTGGGGGAGTTTGTTACTCCACTACCAAAAAATATTGTGCCATTAGCATTGCAGGTCGCTGCACAACAGCGAGATTTGATTGAAGTTCACCGTCACGCCAATACCCAAGATAAAACCACTGAGCGTAGTTTTGTACATGTACTTGATGTTTGTGATGCGATCCAGTCCAGTATCTATTGGCTACAAGAGCAGAGCAATGTCTGTGAAAGTTTTGATATTTCAGGGACTGTAAGTTCGATTCAAGATTTAATCAATACGATCGAGGATGTAACTGCACAGCAAATTCATCAAATTGATGCGGTTTACCAAATACATGAACTTGATCAAGTGGCTTCGAATAGCCATAAAGCGTTAGATGTTTTAAAGTGGGAGGCAAAACGCTCACTTAAACAAATGATTCAAGATGAATGGCGTTTTTACCAAAATACCTTGAATAATTGTTGATGTGTAGAAAATGCATAGTTGTAAATAATTATCATTTACATTGGTTGCCTATTTGTTTAGCATAGGATTTCGCTGGGGTAATGGCTTGTATTCATTACATAAAGATGATCACATTATAAGCTGTCACTTGAAAATTAAATTCGGACGATTAAGAGGTTGAAAATGCAGACACGTATTGAGCACGACACAATGGGTGAAGTTGAAGTTCCTAGTGAGGCGATGTGGGGAGCGCAAACTCAACGCAGTGTAGAAAACTTTAAGATCGGCACCGAACATATGCCTCGTCCTATGATTAAAGCAATGGGACTTGTTAAAAAAGCCGCAGCGATTACCAATGCGAGCCTCAATCAAATTCCGCAAGAATTATCCCAATATATCGTAGAAGCAGCTGACGAAGTGATTGCTGGAAATTGGGATAGTCAATTTCCTTTAGTGGTTTGGCAAACGGGTTCTGGTACACAAAGCAATATGAACTGTAATGAGGTGATTGCCAATATTGCCAATCAAAAACTCGGTAATCCTTTAGGTTCACAAAAACCTGTTCATCCTAACGATCATGTCAATCGTGCTCAATCTACCAATGATTCATTTCCAACAGCGATCCATGTGGCTGCTGCATTACAAATCAATGAATTACTCATTCCAGCAGTCAAACGTTTACGTGACACATTGCATCGTAAATCTGAAGAATTTAATGATATTGTCAAAATCGGTCGTACACACTTACAAGATGCTACACCACTGACACTTGGGCAGGAGTTCAGTGGTTATGTGTCGCAAATGGATCATGGACTAAAGCGCTTACAGCAAGCTTTGATTTGGCTATATGAGTTGCCGTTAGGTGGTACAGCCGTAGGAACAGGTTTAAATGCTCATCCTGACTATGCCGAAAAAGCTGCTGAAGAATTAGCTAAATTAACTGGTCTTCCATTTATTACTAACCCTAATAAGTTTGAAGCACTTGCAGGGCGTGATGCAGCTGTATTCGCGTCAGGCGCATTAAAAACTTTAGCTGCGAGTCTTAATAAAATTGCCAATGATATCCGCTGGTTGGCGAGTGGTCCTCGTTGTGGTTTAGGTGAGCTGCGTATTCCTGAAAATGAACCAGGCTCAAGTATCATGCCAGGCAAAGTGAATCCTACGCAGTGTGAAGCAATGACGATGGTGGTTGCACAAGTGATGGGGAATGATACAACGATCAATTTTGCAGGTGCGGCAGGTAATTTTGAGTTAAATGTGTATATGCCTGTTATTGCATATAATCTTGTTCAATCTGTGCAGTTGCTTGGTGATGCTTGTAATAGTTTTGATGAGCATTGTGCAGTAGGCATTGAACCAAATCGTGAAAAAATTGATTATTTTTTACATAACTCGTTGATGCTGGTGACTGCACTGAATCCTGTAATTGGTTATGAAAATGCAGCAAAAGTAGCGAAAACTGCTTATAAAGAAGATAAAACCTTAAAAGAAGTCGCTGTAGAGCTAGGCTTTGTCACTCCAGAACAATTTGACGAAGTGGTTCAACCTGAAAAAATGGTACATCCAAACGTTAAGTAGCTGAAAAATTTAAAAAAGGGCTAAAAATTTTTAGCCCTTTTTTATACAATAAATATCAATGTTGAATAGCGTATGACTATGTTGAGTTAGTCGTTTAGAAATTTAAAAACAATGCTTATCCGCTTAACCTCGCCATGTAGAGAGCATATAGACAATAATTGCGATTAAAAATAATGCAACTATAAATAAAATATATTTCGGAATACGACGCTTTTCTTGTGCTTTCTCAATTCTTTCTTCAGTTGGAGAATGATTGTTATCGATTGACATATTCATTAACCTCAAATTAATTAAGTGCTTATTTTTTATCATGAAGCATTATTCTATTTGTTGTGTGAAAAAATGTAGTTGAAGCGTGAGGCACGTAAGTATATGAAACTTTACGTAGCAAGTTAAATTTAAAGAAAATTTTGAGAAATCCTACGCCGTACATCTATAGAGCTTGTAAAAGTCCTTAAATATTTTATACTTATAATTTATATGATAATGAGATGTATTCTTAATTATGTTTGATAAAATGTTTAAAGGAAAAAGTTTCGATAATTTTTTAAGATTAAGCTTTTTTATGTTTATGGTTTTAACTTTTTTATCTCTAGGTCAAAGTATTTATGACAGGGTAACGGGTGAAGCAGAACAAATTGTTTTAAAACCTGCTTTAACCTTTATGTTTTTTGCTTTTTTTGCCAAATATCAATATGCCTTCCAATATTGGGCAAAGCGTCTTGAACGAATTAATGAAGAGGAAAGACAGCGGCAACTTCGAATAGATCAAGAGAAAACAATTTAAGTTCAGTCTGAAAAACCACCTCTATGATTAAAAATCATGTGGTGGTTCTGTCACAAAGGAGGCTTATGCAACAAACTCGTTGACATGATATTCAGGTTCACAAGCCAAAATAGATATAAATTTTTCTGTTGTTTCGTCAGTGAGTAAGTAAGGATTGAACGCTTCTAAATGATACTGCATAAAAAATTCTGAAATCTTTTTATTGATTGGGGAAAATTTCATCGTCCATTGTGAAAATAAGCATGTCTGATTTTCTGCATAATATAAGATTTCACAATTGATATGCCGTTCATCTTTGACAATTCGATTATAAAATAAATCATCAATGATGTTTTTATTTCCCTCTAAACATTGGACGAAATATCCATGTCCATAATAGAGCACACCAGTAACTCCATTACGATAATTAAAATCAATTGCTTCGTCTAAGATATTGATTAAATTTTGCTTTAAACCTGAATCTACTCTAGCAATTTTACTAACATATAAAAGTCGAACAGACTCCATCTTTGATTCTCTTTTTAAGGAGGGAGCTTTGATTGTTACATAAAACACGCTTAATCATATATTTTTATGTAAATATCAAGGAATTTTCAGATGAAATTAATGTTAATTTTCTTGTAAATGGAAAAAATAGACCTGCTTCCTGCAGGTCAGTATCCACTTTCTTTATTGTCGTGTTGACCACTCTCTTCAATGGTCAGGATACTATACAGATGTTCTTTAATAAAAAAAACGCAGTAAATTAGTTGGAATACGGGGCTAAGACTGAGCCAAAATTCATGATGGCAGTTTGATATAAATAGATTCATCATGTCTTTAGCATGTGTTATAAATATTCTATAGATGAACTCTATATGAATAGAATAATGGTTTAAACAACGACTTAAATAATGAGAACAAACAATGCGTTATTTATTTTTCTTACTCAGCTTATCAATAAGTGCTGAATTAAATGCTCAAAGCCCATTAGACCAACCTTTTTTGCAAAGTGGGGCAGTTGATGAGCAATTTAATATCATTGATCTCAATGTTTACAACATGTTGGTCAAAGCAATTAATCACAATTTTAAGAATATTGCCACGGATCAATCAGAACGAGACTTTGTTGTTTCTCGAATTATGCTGATTAGCGATGGATTGTGGATTGAATCTGATATGAAAGATATTAAGTCTATAGAAGATTTAACAAAAAAATTTGATGATCAAAAATATCAGCGTTTGATTAAGCAAAATATGTGTAAAAAAGATGACTTACTTGAGTCAGAAGTTTTTAAAAAAACGACACGTGGCAATTTTATTTATCAACTCAACAATGCCGATGGTGATTTTTTAAAAAGATTTACAATAAATTATAGGGAGTGTTTTAAAGTTGCTGATATTTAATGTGAATAATTTAATCACAGCGATTCATTTAGCGATTTAGCATCCATGATATTTTATGATTTAAGCATTAGTTTGATATATTAAAACGATCAAATCAAAAACTGCTTGGTTTAATTTGTACTGATGATGAATGGACTGAATACTCAATTGGTTAATTCAGCATTTTTTCATCATAGATCTAATCACATTGTTCATTCTCATTTAGTGATTCTCATTTAATGACTGATTTATCATTACTGTCATAATCAGACTGATACGCTAGAATCATTTCCATGTTTTCTACAGTCCAATCATATAAGGCATTAAAAGGCGCTTTCAGCGATTGACCAAGCGGTGTCAAAGCATACTCCACGCCAAGAATTTTTCCATCTATGACTGTACGTGTCACCATGCCATTTCGCTCAAGCTTACGAAGTGTTTGTGTCAAAACACGTTGGGTAATACCATCCAAACGTCGCTTAATCGCATTAAATCGATGCGGTTCGTCTAAAACCATTAAAATCAACATAGACCATTTATCTGCGATTTGATCAAGAATGGTACGGCTAGGACAATCGGCACGATAGATCGGACTTGGTTCAGTGCTCATCGGTATACTCCAGCATACTTAGGATGTTTAAGGTGCGTAATTGACACCTAGTATACATTGGATACCATGTTTATTCATGCTAAAAAACAAGGTCTATTATGAATACATCAAATTATTCTACACTCCAAATTGAGTATGCACAGGGCGTTGCAACGGTGAGCATCAACCATCCTCCTGTGAATGTGTTAGATGTTGCTTTGATGAGTGAGATTCAGCAATTTTTAATACAGGTACGTGATGATCCATTGACTCGTGTCATTGTATTCCAAAGTGCTGATCCTGATTTTTTCATTGCGCATGTAGACATGACATTGATTGATGAGCCTAATGCTTTTGATGAGATTGCAAAAGATACTCCTGATGGTTTAAATCCTTTTCAAGCTTTGGGAGAAATGATTCGAAAACAACCCCAAGTAATCATCGCTAAGCTCGAAGGTCTTGCCCGTGGAGGTGGTGCTGAATTCGTGGCTGCAATGGATATGTCATTTGTTGCTATTGGACGTGCAGGACTCGCTCAATGTGAAGCATTAATGGGGATTATTCCTGGAGGAGGCGCAACACAGTATTTGTCACAACGTATGACGCGCGGGCGTGTGCTAGAAGTGATCCTCGGTGCAGAACTCGTAAATGCTGAGTTGGCAGAACGATATGGTTGGGTGAATCGTGCATTGCCTGCAAATGAACTGGATGCTTTTGTGAATCGTCTTGCCAAGAATATTGCTGCTTTACCAGAAGGTGTGATTGCTGCGACGAAAAAAGCAGTTTCGACCGTGAATCTGAGCGAAGGATTACTACGTGAACACGAGGCATGGGCAGATCTATTTGCACTCCCCAATGCTGAAAAATTAATTCGTGGAGGTTTAAAGGCGGGCGCTCAGACCAAGATAGGTGAAAAGAATTTAGAGCAACTACTCCGAGGTTTATCTTAATCCTGTGCTGAGTTTTCATTTGAAAAAATCTTTACTGTGTTGAGTCGAATTTCAAGCATAGACTTCGCATAAAAAATATCTAAATATGGCTTGAATAGTCTGTTGGTCATGGTTTTAGCTTGTTGAGCTAACAGACACGAAATGCAAAAAAGTTCAATTGGATGGATTAAAAAATCATCTTACTGAATGGTTTTTTAATCATCCAAAATGCCTAAAAGAGTTTTTAACACTTAAATTAGAATCGAATATACTGTTATAATTGCGAGATTGCATTTTTTGCTGTTCTTTACTTATTTGTATTTTATATTTTATGAATAAATCATTTGAAACAGTGTCTTAACTAAGGATTTTTTAATGTTGTCTATTTATTTAACAGATGTCCAGAAACATGTTCAGTTTAAAGATTATCCTGGTGAACATCCTGTTAAATTTATTTTAAATTTCAAAAAGATTTTTCCTAGTGTGATGGAAATTTTACTTCCTGTACTCCCAGAAGATGAAGATCTAGAAAAAATGACATGGGAGTCGACCAGTGAAGACTTTGAAACCTTTAAAAAACTATTGACAGGTTGGGGCGTGATCGAACTAAGATTACAGGCAATCAGTCAATATAAAACCAAGGATTTTGCTGATCAACTGCTTAAACAAGTACAAGTCAAGCGTAAAGAATTTGCCAAACAACAGCAGCAATTGTCTACGGTTGAGCTAGATTATTTATTTATGCATGAAACACATGCCTTGATTGATGCTGAGTTGGTTGATCTTGGTGAAAAATTTTATTTGCCGACATTACGTGAGCTTTGGAAAAATACCGTATCAGCAAAGGTATTAAATGCACATTTTTAATTAAATCTCGAAAGTACATCATCGTTCACAAGGGCAGTCATTACTGTTCTTGTTGAACTTATAACGGTGTCATTTCAGGGGCTGATTATATTAAGTGGCTATAATGAATAGATAATAAAAAATAGAATAAAGATTGAACTGAGTAGACCCATTAAATTTAAGACTTTCATTTATAACTCATTGATTTTTTAAAGCAGTATAAAAACTTACAACTTTTGATTACAGAAGATTATAAGGACACTATTCAAAAATAAGATACTTATGTGTAATAAAGATGAAAAATTGTATAAATAGCAAACATGTTGTTCTGATAAAAATCAAATGAATCTATTAAGAAAACATAGGTGTGTGATCGAAGAGTACTTAATGTTGATGATTTGTTTTCATTCAAAGTTTATATCGAAATCAGATATTCATAAGTCACTTATTTATGTTGTAATACTTCAGATTTTATCAATTCATTGAAATTAATGATTTTTTAAAATATCTTCACAATATTTTTAGTGCTATCGGATTTTCCCGAGGATATATCCAAGGATTTTAATTCATGTCGAATGTTTTTTTAGATTTAATTCATAAACGCCGTACAATTTATGCGATTGGACGTCATGTCAATCATTCTCCAGAATATCTTTCTGATCTCATTCAACAAGCAATCAAGCAAAGCCCATCGTCTTTTAACTCGCAATCTTCTCGAGCGGTGATTTTGTTTAATGCTGAACATGAAAAATTTTGGAATTTTGTCAAAGCCCAACTTAAAGCTTATGCTAAAGATGAAGCAAGTGCATTAAAAACCGAAGCAAAAATGGATAGTTTTATTGCAGGGTTTGGAACAGTATTATTCTTTGAAGACCAAGATGTCGTGAAAGATTTGCAAGCGCAATTTCCTTCTTATGCCGATAACTTTCCAGTATGGGCAGAACATTCTACCGCGATTGCACAGTTTGCAACATGGACCGCTTTAAATAGTGATGGCTTAGGTGCTTCTTTACAACATTATAATCCTATTGTAGATGAACAAGTTCATGCTGAATGGGATATTCCTAAAAATTGGAAACTTCGTGCGCAGTTGGTGTTTGGCTCAATTGAAGCTGACGCATCAGAAAAAACATATATGGATGATGCTGTGCGTTTTAAAGTGTTTAAATAACTTAAATACCTATTAAAAAAGCACCTTAGCTGTGCAGTTAAGGTGCTTTCATTAAACCGTTCTGAATTTAAAACCAGTCATTTTGCATCATTGAACATGTCTCATCGAAGCTGATTAGAAGTTTGGCTTGATGTTCAATTTCAGGAAGTTCCCACATTATAAAATAACGTGCTGCTTGAATTTTTCCAGCTAAAAAATCTATATCCTCTTGATGCGTTGATTCTTTAAACGCTTTTACTGCTTTATTGACCATCTCAAGCCATAACCAAGCAACCAGTAACTTTCCAAACATATCGAGATAGAGTGCTGAGTTGGCAAGGGCTTGTTTGATTTTGCCTTGTCTAAGTGCAGCGCCGAGTATATTGGTGGTTTTTTCAATCGTGGCTAAATGCTTACAGAATATAGTAGCAATTTCGCGGGCAGCATCATCACTGACTTCATCAAGCGTTTGATGAATACGTTGCAACAGTAATTTTAAGCCTTGTTGATCATGTTGCCATAGTTTACGCCCCAATAAATCCAAGGACTGAATGCCATAGGTACCTTCATGAATCGGATTGAGGCGATTATCACGGTAGCATTGCTCGACAGGATAGTCTTTTGTATATCCAGCACCGCCAAGCACTTGTATTGCTAAATCATTGGCATTTGGACCATAGGCGGAGGGGAATGACTTCACGACTGGTGTAATCAAGTCTAAAAGAATCGCACTGTCTGTATTGTCCGCTGCCTGATGTTCATCAATCAAACGTGCAGCAAATAAGCATAAAGCTAATCCTCCTTCTACATAAGATTTTTGTGCCAATAACATTCGTTTTACATCACTATGCTCAATAATATTGACAGGTTTGCTGGATGGGTCCTTTTCATCAGCCAATCGACCTTGTGGTCGATTTTTTGCGTAGTTTAAAGATTCTAAATAGCCACGATAACCAATCATCGCTGCACCCAGACCTACACCAACACGCGCTTCATTCATCATTTTGAACATGTATTTTAAGCCATCACCAGCTTGTCCAATAAGATAACCTTGGCATTGATCATTTTCACCAAAGCTAAGCACAGTCGAAGTTGTCCCTCTATAGCCCATTTTATGTAATAAACCACTCAAATGGACATCATTCGATTCTGCTACAGAACCATCTAAATGTGTTTTAAACTTTGGCACAATAAACAGTGAAATTCCTTTAACGCCTTGCGGCGCACCTTGAATTCTTGCTAAAACCAAATGAACAATATTTTCAGTAATATCTTGATCACCACCAGAAATAAACATTTTCTGACCTTTGATCAGATAGTTACCATCTGCTTGCGGAATCGCTTTGGTGGTCAAATCACCCAATGAAGAACCGACATTTGGTTCCGTGAGTGCCATTGTTCCAGCAAATCGACCATCAAACATTGCGGGTAAAAAGATTTGTTTGTGTTGAGGTGCAGCAAAGGCTTGAATCAGGTTCGCTGCTGCAGCAGTGAGAAATGGATATGCTGCTGTAGAAGGGTTGGCGGACATAAAAAATGCATGACATGCCATATGTATTAAAGTGGGAAGTTGCATCCCACCATGCTCATAATCATGCTGCGCAGACAATAAACCTGAAGCAGCATATTGTTGCCATGCAATTTTAACTTCAGGAATTGTTTTGACGTTCGTGCCATCAAAAATAGGCTCATTTTGATCGGCTTTGGCATTATGCGGTGCAAAATAGTCTGTTGCGATACCTTGTGCCGTATTTAATATGCTGTCAAATGTGGTTTTATCATGTTCTTTGTAGCGGTTTAATTCAGTTAACGTTTCAGCTTCGAAAACTTGATAGAGTAAAAAGTTGAGATCTTTAGCATGAATCAATGACGACATAAAAATTCCTTTTTAAATACTTTTATTTTGAAACGAGCTTAATCAAAAAATATCAACATAAGACTTGTCAAAAATGACATCATCAGTGCTATAAATGACATTATTATTCTTACAGCATTTTTAGTCATGATTAAAATCACCGTGGTTGGGTTTGATGGTGCTTTGGCTTCAGCTTTGACCTGTATTGTTGATTTATTTTCAATGACTGGAGCCAGTTGGAATCGTATTCAGAACCAAGATGTTCAGAGACTCTTTCAAGTCCAAATTGCCAGTTTAAACGGAGATGCTATTCAATGTATAAACGGTATACAGATTCGGACTGACATCGCCTTTCATGCGGTTCAAGCTACGGATGTTATCGTTGTTCCGACGATAGGGGCTTCTATTGAACAGATTGTTAGCCAACAGCAAGGAGTGATAGACTTTATTCGATATGCAAACCAACAACAGTGGATGATTGTTGGTATGTGTACGGGTAATTTCTTTTTAGCAGAGGCTGGGATTTTAGATCAACGTCTAGCTACAACACATTGGGGGTTTAAAGATTTATTTGAGCGCCGTTATCCAAATGTTAATTTAAAGACTGAGCAATTAATTACTCGCTCTGAACATATTTATTGTGCTGGTGGAGGATTGGCATGGTTTGATATGGGCTTGCATTTGATTGAACATTTTTATGGTTTTGAAATTGCGATTCAAACAGCGAAGTCTTTTGTGATTGATTATCGTCGTAGTAGTCAACTGTCTTATTCAATTTTACAAATTTCTAATCTTCATCATGATGAATTGGTGCAGCGTATACAACAATGGATAGAAGTTAATTTTGCAGAGCCGATCAGCATCGCTTTTTTAGCACAGCAGTTTAATGTGACTTTGAGGACCTTGATTCGCCGTTTTAAAACAGCTTTAGGTGTACCACCGAATAGTTATATTCAGGCGATTCGTATTGAAGCCGCGCAAAAGCGTTTAGAGGAAACAGAACAATCCATTGACATGATTATGCAAAGTGTTGGTTATCTTGATCCAAGTTCCTTTAGGCGATTATTTAGAAAGAAGACAGGATTGACACCACTGGAGTATCGCCGTCGTTTTAGCCGTTGCTAAAATCTGCTTTATAGGAAGTCTTACTATTATTTGTCTAATGTAGTTTATAAATTGATCAATGTATCTATTCGAGTGATGATTTATATAGAAAATCTAAATGAAAAAAAGTGCAAAGTATTGCTAAAATAGTGCTAAAGAAGCTTTGAATAACAAAATAAATGTACTATAGTAATATAAGAAAAGTTGAGTAATGTGCTTGGTTTTTATTCAGTCATTATTGACCACAGATTAAGAATGACTGCATCAAGTGACATTTTCCTTTTTCGTATCTCTGTCAATATGAGCAATCAATTGTGTTAAGACGCAGTGGTTTGTTGCTAGCATTTGCAACAGTATTTTTACAGCTTGCGGTTTTTTTACAGCCGCTCTTGCCTGAACAATATCAAATTGCTCCGGTCTGTGAAGACATCACTCAATCGTTGTTACGTCCAACACATGCACATAGTCATCATGAGCAAGAATCCAGCTTTATTCATCACTATTTACACTTAGATCAAACACAACAGGCAACATCTTCAGGTCATGATCATCATGATATGAACCATCAATGCCAGTATTGCGTGGTCTATGGTAATTTGGTGATGCCACCTGAAATTGGCGTAAAAGAAATATTGGTGCGTATACAAATACGCTTATTGGCTTATGTTGAAGCCTTCCAACATGTCTATTTTGAATTACAGCGTTTATTTCTTATTCCTCAAGGGCGAGCCCCACCGATACGCTACACATAAACATATTCATCCATCCATTGCTTTGAAATGTTTAATTTTAAGCATGTAAAACAATCGGATGCTATTTCGAATTTATGATGTAGAGAATCACCATGATGTATTCAATTTTCCTCAAATGGCAGGAAACGATCCCTTGCATGCAATTTTTAGGGTTAATCGTTCAGAATGAAAACATAAAGCAACAGACTATGGCTAAATTTCAGGCGTATGCTGATCTGGCAAAACAAAAAATATTGCGAGAAGCATTCAATACTCAACCTTTATCTATGCATAAGGTGATGTCATGAATTTAGGATTAACAGCTTTAGAATTGGCACGTATACAGTTTGCCTTTACAGTGTCTTTTCATATTATTTTCCCTGCAATTTCAATCGGATTGGCAAGTTTCTTGGCTGTTTTAGAATGGCGCTGGCTCAAGACAAAAAATCCTGTATATCAAGATTTATTTAAATTTTGGGTGAAAATTTTCGCTGTGGCTTTTGGGATGGGCGTCGTATCAGGCGTTGTCATGAGCTATCAGTTTGGAACCAACTGGAGTGAGTTTTCCCGTGTTGCAGGTTCTGTCACAGGTCCTTTATTGGCTTATGAGGTACTCAGTGCATTTTTCCTTGAAGCTGGTTTTCTTGGAATCATGTTGTTTGGTTGGGGACGTGTAGGTCCACGGGCGCATTTTTTTGCAACTGCAATGGTTGCGGTGGGTACCTGTATTTCAATGTTTTGGATTTTATCCTCAAACAGTTGGATGCAAACGCCACAAGGTTTCACGATTGAAAATGGCATTATCGTTCCACAAGATTGGTTCGCCATTGTCTTTAATCCTTCATTTCCATATCGCTTAGCACATATGGCAGCTGCCGCATTCCTAGTTTCAGCATTGTTGGTTGCTGCGACCGCTGCATGGCATTTACTCAAAGGTCGCCGTGATGCTTTGGTCAAAACCTCTTTTTCTATGGCAATGTGGATGATTTTAATCCTTGCGCCATTGCAAGTTTTAATCGGTGATAACCATGGTCTAAATACCCTGAAGCATCAACCTGCCAAACTTGCGGCGATTGAAGGACATTGGGAAACCAATAAAGGTGAAGGTATGCCTTTATATTTATTCGGGATTCCTGATATGCAGGCTGAAGAAACCAAATATGCAGTCGGTATTCCAAATTTGGGTAGTCTAATCATGACCCATACGATGGATGGTGAAGTCAAAGGCTTAAAAGAATTCGCACCCGAAGATCGTCCTAATTCGACCATCGTGTTTTGGAGCTTCCGAATCATGGTTGGGCTAGGGATGCTGATGATTTTACTTGCAGCATTTGCTTTGTTCTTACGCAAGGGAGGGAAGCTATACGAAAACAAATGGTTACATCGTTTTGCTTTTGTGATGGGACCATCGGGTTTTATTGCCTTGCTTGCAGGTTGGTTCACCACTGAAGTTGGTCGTCAGCCGTGGGTTGTGTATGGCGTGATGCGCACGAAAGATGCTTTATCACCTGTATCTGCTGAACAAGTCGGTCTAACACTGATTATTTTTGTAGTGGTTTACTGTGTTGTTTTTGGAATTGGCATCTACTATATGTTGAAACTGATGCATAAAGGTCCGCAATTTATTTATTCAACACCTGAAGGTCAAGCACATAGTGAAGAAGCTGTAATTCTTGCATCGAAACGACCACTGACCAGTGTAGATGAAAGTGTTGATTCAAACGAACAGGAGCCTAAATAATGATTGATTTATCTCTGATTTGGATTGTCATTATTGCCATTGGCGTATTTATTTATGTGGTTCTGGATGGCTTTGATTTGGGTATTGGAATTCTGTTCCCATTTTTCAAGGATCAACAAGAACGTGATGTGATGATGAATACGGTTGCCCCTGTTTGGGATGGTAATGAAACATGGATGGTTTTGGGTGGGGCGGGTTTATATGCTGCATTCCCGATGGTCTATGCCACAGTATTATCCGCACTTTATATGCCAATTATCTTGATGGTGGTGGCTTTAATTTTCCGTGGCGTAGCTTTCGAATTTCGTTTCAAAGCCAATAGAACCAAACATTTATGGGACAAGGCTTTTATTGGTGGCTCAATTCTTGCCAGTTTTTTCCAAGGTATGATTTTAGGTGCTTATATTCAAGGAATTAAAGTCGAAAATCATATGTATGCAGGTGGTGGATTAGATTGGTTGACGCCGTTCACGATTTTTACTGGGTTTGGTGTGGTTGTACTGTATGCTGCTTTGGGTTGTGCATGGTTGATTTTTAAAACTGAGCTTGACTTGCAACATCGTATGTATCAACTCATGCCGAAGTTAGTGATTGCATTATTACTCATTTTTGGCGCTGTCAGTATTTATACACCAATGGCACATCCTGAAATTGCCGCACGTTGGTTTAGTCAGCCTCAATTGATGTATTTCAGCCCTGTACCAATTTTGGTGGTGATCTTTACTGTTCTGATTTTACGTGCATGTAAACAACATAATGAACTCAGTCCTTTTATCTATACCTTAGCTTTGGTATTCCTTGCTTATACTGGATTTATCATCAGTTTATGGCCCTATGTTATTCCGCCGTCTATCACGATTTGGGATGCTGCAGCGCCACAAAGCAGTCAATTGTTTGCCTTAATTGGTGCTTTAATCTTAATCCCCATTATTTTGATCTATACCGGGCTTTCATATTGGGTGTTTAGAGACAAAGTGCGTATTGGGGATGAGGGTTATCACTGATTCATGCAGTAAACCTTTTAGAAGACAGAAGACTCAGCGATTTAAATTGATCGTTGGGTCGATTGAAACCAGATACATTGTCAGTAGCGAGGTCGTGAATTTTGAAACTTTCTCAAACACAGTGGTTTATTTTGTTATGGCTTGGTGGTTTTTTAACGTTAGCTATCATTGCAGGTTTTTTTAGAATGTTGATTCAATGGGCATATTAAATTTTAATTTTTAGAACAAATCAAAATGAGGAATTTATTCCTCATTTTTTATTGAAAATAGAAATATTTAAAATTGATTTTTAACTTTAAAACAGTTAGTCCTATCAGACTGTTCTATGCTGTAAGAACGCATTCTAAAACTTTAAAGATTTTTTGAAAATGCTGGTCATCTAACCAGACGGAATTGCTGATGGTAAAACTTTGTGCTGCAAACTGTATCGCATTTGGTGTATCAGCTTGAATATGTGATAAAGCAGGGTAGTGAGAAATTGAACGTACAAAAAGCTGGGTTATTCCTAATCCTTCTTTCCAAAGTTGATCTAATATTTTTTGAGTGAATACTTTATTTTCCACATAGCAAATAAGAAATGGAAAGGTAGCGAGGGTATTTTCTGATTCATCAAATACGTGTAAATTTGGTAAGAGTTGTAATTGTGCAATGCGTTTTTTTGCGCGTGTACGGGCTTGTTGCCAATGTACGGGCAGACGTTTGCTGGCACGCATGGCTACCTGACTTCGCCATTTTCCCAATTGGTGGACAGGGATACTGTTTAGATCAAAGTCATCTCCGACAGCAGCAATTTCATCGTGATTGTTTAATGCCTTACGCAAAGGATTCCCATATAACCATGTCAATGCAGTGGGCTGATAAAAAAAACTATAACCAATTAGTTCCAAACAGCGTTTTATTTCCCAATACCAAAGAACTGGTAATTTTTTTGCATTGTTGATCAAATCTTGGTGGAGATCTATGTGCCTGCTAAATAGCACACCACCTTCAGCACTGCTTAAGCCTTTACCAAACGCCATACTAAAAAATGCGATATCTCCGATCAAGCCTACGCTTTGTTGAGAAATAGTTGCACCCATAGATTGAGCTGCATCTTCGATAATAAAGGTTTGATAGTGTTGGGCTATTTCTTGAACTAAGCTAAAGTCATAGACTAAGCCTGCAAAATGTGTGACAACAATTGCCAATGTATTGGTATTGGTGAGTCGTTGTAATTGGCAAAGATCCAAGTTTAAATTGGCTTGTTCCACATCACATAGAATCGGGGTTAAACCAATTTTCTCAATAGCTAGAGCAACTAAAGGGCAAGTCCATGCGGGTATGATCACCTGCAGACGGTTTGGCTGAATTTTTTGTAATGTCTGTAAGGCAAGCATAAGTGCAACGGTGCCAGAACAAGTTAATGCAGGTTTTGGAATGTTGAGTAGTTGGCTTAACTGGGTGGCTAAATCCATAGAAGAATTAAAACTGAAAAGATCGCTTAACTCGACTGTTAGACCATTGGTCGGTGGGATTTCTTTTTTCATACTCAAATATCGTGTGAACCATATTGATCAAGTGTGTCAAAATCGATTGATGATTAACCTTGTTTTCTATACTTTGTGATTTGCAGCGTTGCTTTACTTTGGTGCAACGGAAAGTGAAGTATCTTGCTGAGATTCATCTTTGGCGAGAAAAAGCACACCAGCTAAGATAAATATTGCGCCGATCACTTTACTCAATGTTAAAGGCTCATTGAATAACCAAATTGAGAGGATGGTGACACTAATCAGTTCGAGATGCGATGCCGCAAAGGCTGGACCGACAGGTGCATGTTTAAGCAAAGTCATCCATGTGAAAAAAGCCCCGATATAACCAAGAATCGCACCATAAATCCAATAGTGCGTTAAAATTCTACTTAACCAAGCAATATCATAAGTCAGTGGCATTGCATGAATAGATGCATATTTAAAACTGATTTGGGCTAAGGTATCAAAAGACATCAGTACGATAAAACCCACGATATAAAATAATCTCATGTCCCCAATCCTACAACTGTAACGCCTAAACTGATTAAGATCACTCCAATCAGTCGGTTCGGTGTTAGTTTTTCATTAAAAAATAAGCGTCCAGCAATCAGTATGACCACAATATTGATACTGCCTAGCATCACACCATCAGATAAGGGAACCAGCGATAGAAAAACCAACCAAGTAATAAATTCAATAATATAACTCGTGATTCCAATCCAGATCCAAGGTCGAATTGCCATGGCTTTCCAATGTGCGATGCCATGATGGTGAGGATTTTCCGATGCTGCTGCTTTAAATGCCAATTGTCCAATTGTATCTATCACAATCGTGATTATCCAAACGACAATAACTGTTAAATTCACGCAAGCTCACCTTGTTGAGTGTGGAAAGATAAAGAATTTCCGGTTGATGATTGCTGTGTAACATTGACGTTGGAAAAAGATTGGCGATGACGCTGGATAAAGTTAAGGGACTCTTCGATGACTTGTTTTCGATCATTATCAATCGTAATCATATGATAACTTTCGTATAACCATATCAATTGTTTATGACCAGAGACTTTATCATAGATCAGCTGACTATTTTTTTTATCCGCAATATCATCATTAAATGCATGAAAACATAAAGTCGGTGCGGTGATTTTACTTAAACTCAGACGTACATTTCTGGATAAACGTTGCATTTGATAAAGCGAATGCCAAGGATTGCCAGGTAAGCCAGCTTTACTACTGTCATTACTTTTCATAGCTTCAACAATGCGTGTACGCAATTGCACATTCTTAATACCATAAGGTTCAGTTTCATCGAACGCGCGGTCTTTAAAAATATTTAAATGAGAAACTACAGGTAATACAATTGGAGCTAGGATTTTAGACCATTGTGGAATACTCCAACCATCAAATTTAAACGTTGGGCTATAGCACACGACGCCAGCGACCGTATGTTCTGAAGCATATTTCAAAGCCAGCAATGAGCCCATAGAGAGCCCAACCACAAAAATTTCATCAGTATGTTGTTTTAATTGATCTGCTGCCGCACAAACACTGGCATACCAATCTTCCCATTGGGTCGCAACCAAGTCCTCCATTGTTCCACAATGTCCTGCCAATTGCGCTGCCAAAACACTATAGCCCTTTTGTTGGCAGGGTTTAGCGATACTACGCATTTCATTTGGTGTTCCTGTTAAACCGTGGATGAATAAAACACCTGTACGATTGCCTTGGATAAAGAATGAGTGATCTTTAATCATGCGATCACCATGACTGTAGAATTAAGTTCAAAATCACTTTTAAGTAACTTTTCTAAAGGTTGGTGAATCTCTGTGATTTTTTTAAAAGGGGTATGTAAAATTTGCTTTTCTCTGCAATGTTGAATCAATGATTTTTTTGCAAAGACATAATCTGCCGTTTCAGCAAGACAAAAATCCGAACGACCATCTCCAATTAAAATAATATGTTCTTGATGATGATTCTGGGCGATTTTGCATTTACAGGTTCCACTGGCACTTTTACATGCCATGTTGGTATTTGGAAACTCTAGTCGCCATTGATGTTCATTCACTTGTAGCAAGTGATTCGCGATGATCGGTAGATGCGCCAGATTATACTTAGATAGAATATAGCGGATGACAAGATCTAGTCCATCACTCACTATAGTCAATGGAATTTTATGTAAACTCGTCAGTTGGACCAAATCTAAAAAACCCTGATCAATTTCGATTTGATCTAAACACTGATACAACGCTTGTTGATCCATATGTAACAAGGCGATTTGCTGTTGCATGCATTGTTTTGAACCAATTAATCCTTGTTCCCATTGTTTCTCAATATCCTGCCAACCTGCTAGGGCAAAGGTTTCAAGAAGCTGGTCTGTGGTATCTGTTAAACTAATTGTCCCATCAAAATCACATAAAATATGCCAAAGGTTTTGTGAGCTCGTATTTTGTTGAGGATTAATCAAAAACATAATCAGTTTTACCAGTGTTATTTTATTAAACTTGTCAGATAAATTAGATTTGGATTCTTAATTCAATCTTATGCAAAACTGATGGCAGCAACATGACATAGGCTTATTGTAATTAAGTGTAATTCAATGAAATTAATAAATAGTATAAAAAACAATAATATATTAATTTTTAGTTTTAAATAACTTGATTTTAAAATTCATAATTTTGCTTAAATTAAGTTTGGAATAACAAAACAAAACAATGTTAATGGAATTTTACTTTTTTTTAAGTTTCGCATAAGAAAGCAAATCCATATTGAGCGCACATCGCTGATTGAGCAATTTGATCTTTTTTAATCATTGCGAAAATGCGTTGAATGGACCCAGTTATGAATGATCATTTAAAAATTGTGAAAATTACACCGCTTATCGGTGTTCTGCTTAGCGCATCTTGTGTATATGCAAATGATGCTCAGCAACCTGCTTTAAGCATTGGTGCAAATTACACGATTGATTATCAACCCTATAAAGGGAAACGAACTTATCAGAGCGTACTTCCTACAGGGTTCTATGATAATGGTCGATTCTATCTTGAAGGCGACGAAGCAGGTATTTATCTGCTCAATGATGAGCACAATGAACTGCGTCTCAACGCTGCTTATGATGGCAATAGTTATGATCCCAGTGGTGTATTGGCTGGACTTGAGCGCCGTAAATGGTCAGTGATGGCAGGGGGCAGTTATATGAGAATTACGCCTTTTGGTGGTTTTAAAGCTCAAATTGGTACTGATGTACTTTCTCGGAGTAAAGGCACAGTGGCAACAGCATCTTATGTAGCAGAAATCACAAAAGGGAAATGGTCGTTCTATCCTGAAATAGGTCTGCAATGGAATGATGCTAAATATAACCAATATTACTTTGGCGTAACACCTGAAGAAACACAGCGTACAGGAATTGCAACATATCAACCCAGTTCTAGTATTCACCCATATATGAGTCTAGCGACCGATTATGAATTTTCAAAACACTGGAGTGCTTTTGGCACGTTAAATGTCGACTTTCTATCAAAGCAACAAAGCAATAGTCCAATGATTGACAGACATACAGATTTCTATCCCTCCATAGGCATCAAATATAAGTTTTGATTGCTTACGATCCTTCAACTCAGATTTTGTTGCAACACAAAACTGGATAAATTAAAAGCTTAAAAAAGGTAACAACATGAATATCAAAGAGAACCATCTTTTTTCAGAAGGTCAATCTATGCCTAAACGTGAGCCAATAGATGAAGCTCAACTTTTGGCAGATGAAGCAAAATATTGTTCTTATGGTGATACAGTTCATTATGTTAATCCCCCGAATATTTTCACAGATTGCAAAGGTAGCTATGTTTATAATGATCAAGGCACGCCATTTCTTGATCTTCAGATGTGGTACTCTGCGGTTAATTTCGGTTATAAAAATCCACGTTTAGATCAAGCACTGATTCAGCAAATTCAAACTTTACCTCAAATTGCCAGCCAATATTTGCACCCGACTAAAATTGAGTTGAGTAAGGTAATTGCTGAGGACATGTTGAAAAAAACAGGGGTTAAAGGGCGAATTCACTATAATGTCGGTGGTTCTCAGTCTATTGAAGACTCTTTGAAATTGGTGCGTAATTTTTGTCATGGCAAAAGTCGCATGTTTGCATTTGAAGGTGGCTATCATGGTCGTACATTAGGAGCTTCTTCAATTACCTCTAGTTATCGCTATCGCCGTCGTTATGGTCATTTTGGTGAACGCGCACAATTTATTCCATTCCCTTATCCATTTAGACGTCCAAAAGGTATGACTGCTGAAGAATATGCAGTAAAGCTTGTTGCTGAGTTTAAACGCTTATTTGAAAATGAATATCATGGTGTTTGGGATCCAAAAGTTCGTGAAAGTGAATTCGCTGCATTCTATATTGAGACCATTCAAGGGACAGGCGGTTATGTCATTCCACCCATGAATTTTTATCCTGAGTTGAAAAAAGTTCTAGATGAGCATGGCATTTTATTGGTGGTAGATGAAATTCAAATGGGCTTCTATCGAACTGGTAAGTTATGGTCATTTGAACATTTTGGTATCACTCCAGATGTATTGGTTTTTGGTAAAGCGTTAACCAATGGTCTAAATCCGCTTGCAGGCGTTTGGGCGAAAGAAGAAATGATTAACCCAGAAGTTTTCCCTGTGGGCTCCACACATTCTACTTTTGCATCAAATCCATTAGGTACTGCGGTGGGTCTTGAAGTGATGAAAATGTTGGCTGAGAAAGATTATGAAAAACAAATCATGGAAAGTGGAGCATATTTTCTTGAAGGCTTAAAAGAACTACAGAAGCGTCATCCTGAGATTGGGGATGTGGATGGTTTAGGTTTAGCATTACGTGCAGAAATTTGCCAAGCAGATGGCTTTACACCGAATAAAGCATTATTGGATAAGATGGTAGATATTGGTCTTTCGGGTACTTTGGAGTATCAAGGCGAGAAATGTGGTCTGGTCTTAGATGTGGGTGGCTACTATAAAAACGTCATTACATTTGCACCTAACTTAGAAATATCTCGTGCAGAAATAGATCAAGCCATGGTGCTTTTGGAGCAACTGTTAGTGCGTGCTAAAAAAGAGATGTAATTCATTAGGTTCAATAATGACAATGCAAACCGACCTTAATCAACTGGAACCTCAATCATTGGTGGATGCTTTTATACAGCATCCACCTGAAATGTTTGAAATACACCATACAGAAGATTTTTTACCATTGTTTATTACGGACTTTAATCTGCTGACCACATTAGATATTCCTGTAAAGAAGAAGATCGAATCAGCGTTTGGTTATCAATATTGGGGTCGGTTATTGCATCTAAAAACATGTTTTATTGGCACGACTGTTACCGAATATACACCTTTAACGAGCCATTTGCAGATCGATCATTTCGTAAAAAAGTTAAAAACTTATGTCAAAAATCAGAGTTTAACTATAATCAAAGATTTACCTATAAATTCTCCGTTGTTGAGTATTGAGGAAAATACCTATAGTCATTCTTTTATTGAAGCCGCTGAGCGTGTCGGTTTTCTAGCAATTGAGGGGCAGGCTTTGGCTTATGTTCCTATTGATTTTGATGACCGAGAGCATTATTTGTCAAAGCTTTCCAAAAGTCGCCGTAAAAACTTAAAACGTAAATTAAAAAGTTTAGATGTTTTACGCGTTGAGATCCTTAATACAGGTGCAGTGCAATTTCTCGATCATGCTTTTAGAGCTCAGTTATATACACTTTTTTTAAATGTGTATTACCAGAGTGAAATACATTTTGACTTATTAACAGCTGAGTTTTTTGATGATCTTTTACAAGATGGACAAAGTGCTGGCAAAGTTTTTTTATATTGGAAAGACGAAATTTTAGTTGGATATAATATTTGTTTTGAGTACCAAGGTAATCTTGTCGATAAATATATTGGTTTAAACTATCCCTTGGCTATTGAATATAATCTGTATTTTATCAGTTGGTTTGTCAATTTAGATTATGCTAAACAACACCATTTAAAATTTTATATTGCGGGTTGGACCGACCCTGAAGTAAAGGCACAGTTAGGTGCTCAATTTACGTTTACACGCCACCTGGTTTGGATTAAGCAACCTGTTTTAAGATTTGTTCTAAAAAAATTACGCCATTTATTTGAGGCTGATGCACATTGGCATGACAGCATACAGGAGTCAAAATAATGAGTAATCATCGACAACATGTTGTTCTAAATTTTGATGATTCTGCGGGTATTCCTGTTGCAGCCAAAAATATAGATCTCGCTTGTTGGCAAGAACAGATTCGGTTTGGATGCCGATGGAAACAATTTGAACAGCTTGAAAAAAGTCTAGCAGAACATTTACCACACACTAACCAACTTGGCTGTGTGCTTTTAGGCAGTGGTGATTATCATCATCTTACCCAGCTTCTTTTGCAGCGTTTTGATCCGTATAAAAAGATCCATTTAATTGTCTGTGACAACCATCCTGATAATATGCGCTATCCGTTTGGCATACATTGTGGTTCGTGGGTGTATTGGGCAAGTCGCTTAACTCAAATTGCTCGTATTGATGTGATTGGTATCAGTTCAGACGATATTAGTTTGAAACATGCTTGGGAAAATCATTGGTCACCTTTGTTCAAAGGCAAATTGCATTATTGGAGTATTCAGCAAAACGCAAAGTGGACCAAATGGATCGGAGCGGGTTCATCATGGCATGGCTATGTTGAAGTAGAGCAACTGATGTTAGATTTTTTGGCTGAGTTGCAAAATATTCATCTACCTATTTATTTATCCATAGACAAAGATGTCCTTTCTAAAGATGTGGTGATGACCAATTGGGATCAAGGGCACTTTTTAGAAGCGCATTTACTAAATTTGATTCAAGCATGTAAAGACAATTTAATTGGTGCTGATATCACAGGCGATGTTTCTGCTTTTCATTATCAAAACCGTTTTAAAAGATTTTTGAGTGAGTCCGATGGTCAGCGTGAACCGAGTCAGTTGGAGATTAGCCAATGGCAAATACATCAACAGGTATTGAATCAAAGATTGCTTGAATATATTGATCAAGCTTGGTGTCATGAACCATAAAAAAGAGGTCTTGATTAGACCTCTTTTAAATACTCAGGAAGCATTATCTTTGATTGACTTCTTGTGTGTTGGAATGAGTATCTTCATTTTCAGTTTGATTTGCTGCTTCAGTGCTTTGTTCAGAATCATGTGCTGATTGTTCGATCTCATCACTTGTTTGTTCAAGCTCTTGAGCTGCTTGCGCAAGTTCTTGTTCTAAGTTAGACGTATCATGCTCAGTCATTTCCATACTATCCATGCTTTGTGGCATGCTGCCTTGCATTGAAATCATCCATACTGCAATCGAACCATATGCCACAATAAAAATAGCTAAGAAAACAGCATATAAGCTACCAAGTAACTTTTCTGTTTGTTCGGTTTGTCGTTGCGGACCATAGTTATTATTGCCCTCAGTACCTTTGGCGCACATCACATATATACCAAAGAAAATATTCACGAGAGGAATTAAAAATAACAACCATAGCCAGCCGCTTTTATTTAAGTCATGGATACGTCGGATCGCGATACAAATATTGACTACGGTAAAAGCAATAACGACAACAACAGCGAGGAAAATAACAAAATAGCCTAAGCCAGACTGCAATAAAGCAGCAGGATTCTGACTTCCAGTTTGCATGAGCGCGACAACAGCAATACCAGCAATAATAAACAGTACACATGTATAGAGCATACTGATAATAAATAACCAAGCAAGATAAGACAGGCGACCAAAACGCCCTTTAGGTGAAAATGGGTTATCTTTATTGGGGGTAAACGAAGCAGGGTGGGGTTGAGACATTGAAGTCTGAGTTTCAAGAGGATTCATAAGTTTCCTATACGTTGTTTTTATTAAGAATGTTTAAATTTTCGGCGCTATTTTAGTCAAAAACAAAAATATAAACAAGGGTAAATAAGCAATGCCAATCATGTTGATCTAAATAGCCTAAGCATTTTAGATATAATATTAATCGTATTAAACTGGATAAATGACTAAAAATACTTAGATTTTTAATCTGGCGAATTCAAATTAATTAAAGATGCACATTCTCAACAATAAAACGTGTACAGATAAAACTGTACCGTAAAAAAAATAATTTTTGATAGATCGTTTTTATATTCTCTAAAGTGGCTGCAAAGCAGCGACCACTATGTACTTAATTATAATAATTAAGTACATATGTTTAAAACATAAAATTTTGTTTTTTTAGTTTTTTTTATTATTTAAATCAATAGTTTAAATGGGTGTTTTTGTGCACCAACAACGATAATCAATAATAACTATCATTATTGTTTGAGCTAATTTAAATTTTGTGTTAAGTTTTTCTACATTAAAAATAAGGTCATAATAATGTTGAATAATATTTTTACTATTCTAGATAAAATGGGATATGGGACACAAAAACGCGCAATTAGTGTTCAATTTTCAAACTTGGAACTCAGTGCACAAGTGATGTTACAACGAATTGATGGTTTTCATGCCATCAATGAAGGATTATCAGCAGAACTGATTTGCCTGTCTCTCAATCCATTTATTGAACTTAAACAGTTTATCGGTTGCCAAGTCTCTGTAGATCAAGTCACAGATTCAGGCAAGCTATTTAGAACTACAGGAATGATTACAGGCGCTTCACAAGGTCAGAGTGATGGAGCTTTTACGCTTTATCGCTTGACCCTGCAAGACGCAACAAGCTTATGGCATAAGCGTCATAATAGTCGGGTGTTTTTAGATAAAAGTGTTCCTGAAATTTTTGAAATAATTTTCAACGAATGGGTCTCTAAAAGTGCTTTGTTTGCATCCAGTTTAAAACTGGACCTGAGTGCTCTCAGCAAGAGCTATGATGTACGCCCGTTTTCTATGCAACTTAACGAATCTGATCACACATATTTGACTCGGATTTTACGCGAGGAATCAATTAATTGGCTGATTGATGAATCTGATTTTATTGCTTTAAACAACAATCAAAGTATTGAACCACAAAAACTTAGATTAATTGATCACAATGATCAGTTTAAGGCACTTGAACGTCGCAACATTCGCTATCATCGATCAAATGCGACTGAAGCTTATGACAGTATCACCAGTTTGATTGCTGAACGCAATTTACAGTCAACAGCAATCCATGTACAACGGTGGCAAGCAGACAGTTTAGTGCAGGAAGATGGCAGTGGTTCTATTCTGAGTGCACATAAACACAGTACAAATAGAGACAATGAAAGTTTAAGTTTAGAACAAGCGTGGAGTATATCTCCTGCTTGGATTCGTGATCTTAAAGGTGAAGATCAAGCCACAACATCAGGCAATCATCAACTAGAGAAGTTGAGTACCCAACTAAATCAATACCAAGCTTTGCAAGCCAAATATTTTAAGGCACAGAGTAGTGTACGTGATATACAGGTCGGCTATTGGTTTAAGTTAACAGGTCATCCAGAGCTGGATAGGAATCATGGCGAAAACAATGAGATGCTGATATTAAGTAAGCATTTTTATAATCAGAACAATTTTCCCAAAGACATTCAAGATCAAATTGAAAAACTCCTCACCCTGAGTCATTGGCAAACGACTAAAGACCGTCAACAAGAGCGTCAAGGCAACGAATTAACTTTGGTACGACGGCATATTGCAGTTGTGCCTGAATATCATCCATTAACACATCGTCCAACTGCATATGTTCTACGTGCCATTGTGGTGGGGGATGGTGAAGAAATCTATGTCGATGAATGGGGGCGAATCAAAATTCGTTTCTTGTTTACCCGAACAGAAGACCATGCTCATGATGGCGGTGCAGGAGCTAATGATAATGACACGGACTCTGCATGGGTGGATGTGCTTACCCCTTGGGCGGGTGAAGGTTATGGCGCAAGATTTCTCCCGCGTGTCGGAGAGATTGTCGCGGTAGATTTCTTTGAGGGAAACCTTGATCGTCCATTTATTACTGGACGGATTCATGAAGGACATCGAAATCCAACCCAGTTCGATATCAAAGGCAAACTACCTGACACCAAAAAGCTCAGTGGTATCCGCTCAAAAGAGGTCGCTGGGGAGGGCTTTGGGCAACTCAGGTTTGATGATACGACTACACAAATAAGCACACAATTACAATCGAGTCATGGCGCGAGTCAACTGAATTTGGGCAATTTAAGTCACCCTAAAGAAAGCGCAGAGAGTGAAGGTCGTGGAGAGGGTTTTGAGTTAAGGACAGATCAGTGGGGGGCAATGCGTGCACCCAAAGGTATCTTGATTACCACAGAAGAAGCTGAGAATGCTTTAGGAAAGCAACTCGATCATCATCAGTTGCAACAGAATATCGAAAAATTTTTAGCAATAAATAAAGCGATTCAAACGGCAACGTATAAACATCAAACAACTGAACCAGAACTTAGCTTGCAAGAAACAATTAAAACAAATTTACCTCAATGGAACGAATCAAATTCAACACCTTATATCGCGATTGATGCCAAAGAGTCGCTGATTTTAGATGCAGATCAAGGAATTATTGCGCAAGCCAAAGAAAATATAGATTTAAGCACTGAACGTAATGTTCAAATATTTTCTGGTCGGGGATTTTTAGCAAATGTTTTAGATAAGATTTCACTCTTTGCTAAAACTGCTGGGATCAAAATTAAAGCTGGGCAAGGTCCTGTAGAAATTGAATCGCAAGCAGATCGTTTAAAAATTGCCTCAGAAGAACTCATGCATCTGTATTCGGTAAATGATTTTGTCAAAATCGAAAGTGGTAAAGGGATATTGATCGCATCTGGCGGCAGTTTCTTCAAAATGGAGGGCGGGAATATTGATATTGTTTGTCCTGGCACTTTGTCGTTAAAAGCTGGTCAAATCAAAACCATGCCAGGAGATACTTTAAATACTGATTTAACAGCGATGCCTAAACTACAAGTGGACTATGATGAATTTTTTGTGTTACGAAATAAGGCAGGTAAAGCAATGCCGAATATGAAGTATAAAATCAAAACTGAAAATGGAAAAATCATTGAAGGTATTACAGATGCGGAAGGTAAAACTGATCTAGTGACCTCGCTTGCCATGACCAAAGCCAAGGTTACATTACTTGGATATGTCGATGATTAAACAGTGTATTTTAATGACTTTTATGATTATCCAAGCACACAGTATATGTGCCAATTCTGTCGCCAATGATAGTAATGCCAATATACTTAATTTAGATCAAACAAAACCTTATTGTATTGGGCGCTATGTCGTTGATATTCCAGCCGAAGCCAATCCACTTGAACGTTATGATAAATATGATTCATTTACGATTAGCTCGCAAAGCAAAGCCACGAGACAGGATTTTGATGACGCTATTCAACGAGTCAGAAAGCAATACTCTGAATACGGTTGGTTTATAACAGATGACCCAAAAGAACAAATCGTAGATGATCGATTAACTAAAATCATTAAAGGGAAAAAGTCTAAGAATGAAGGGCATCCTTTTACAGTGTTTGGATTTGTACTTGATAGAAATACACTTTTTTTGATTGAAGGTATGCACAGTGATACACCACAGTGGACAGCCGAAAGTAATGAAGCTCTTCAAAATCTGGTTCGAAATTTACGTTATCGTCCTGAACATGAAGTTCCCAAAGAAGAAGGGCAATGTATCTATAAAGGTTTTATCAAAGATGAGATACAACGCTATCGTTATAGCATTCAGACTCTAGCATTTGATTTTAAAAACTATCCTACAGTTGTGTTACGTTTTGAAGCAGAAACCAATGATGAATATGTTTTACCAATGATTCCACGCATCGAAAAGAAATTAAAAGAGGTAGGGCAAAGTCGGCGTCAAATAGACAAAGGCAATATTCGTAAAGGAGAAAAACAGACTAGTTACTTAACTGGTCAAGAGTGGATATCAGTGGAAAAAATGAAAGGTAAAGATGGCATAAGTGCATTGTGGGAACATACAGGTGCTGCCAATAACAATCAAGACCCTTTAATTAGCTTTGAAGTAGACACTGGATATGATTCCCCGCTGACTCAAAGTAGCAGTTTACAGCAGATCGATGCATTAAAACTCTATGAATCAATTTTAAAAACCATCCGTAAATTTTAAGGATGTCAATATTTAAAAAATAATCTAGCACTCAATCACATAAAGTTAAAAGAGACTACCAATGAACAAAATATTATTTTTTTTATTATTAAGCACTTGCTTGATGAGTGCAGGCTGCATTACTGCAAAATCTGAAATAAACAATAGTGGAAATAACATGATCAATTTAGAAAAAAAAAAACCTTATTGTATTGGGCGCTATGTCGTTGATATTCCAGCCGAAGCCAATCCACTTGAACGTTATGATAAATACGATTCATTTACGATTAGCTCGCAAAGCAAAGCCACGAGACAGGATTTTGATAAGGCAGTTCAAAAATGGAGAAATGATTATACAAAAGGCAATCGTAAAATTTTTGAGGATCCAGAAGTACAAATAATTGACGGACGATTAACTAAGATTTTTAAAGGAAAATTAGCTGACAAAAAAAACCTACCATATGATGTTTTTGGATTTGTACTTGATAGAAATACACTTTTTTTGATTGAAGGTGGACATAGCGATTCTCCTAAAAGAACTGAGAAAAGTAATGAAGCTCTTCAAAATCTGGTTCGAAATTTACGTTATCGCCCTGAACATGAAGTTCCCAAAGAAGTAGGGCAATGTATCTATCAAGGTTTTATCAAAGATGAAACTCAGCGCTATCGTTATAGCATCCAAAAACTTGGTTTTAGATTTAAAAACTATCCAACAGTTGTGTTACGTTTTGAAGCAGAAACCAATGATGAATATGTTCTACCAATGATTCCACGCATCGAAAAAAAATTAAAAGAGGTAGGGCAAAGTCAGCGTCAAATAGACAAAGGCAATATTCGTAAAGGAGAAAAACAGACTACTCACTTAACTGGTCAAGAATGGATTTCAGTGGAGAAAATGAAAGGTAAAGATGGCATAAGTGCGTTGTGGGAACATACAGGTACTGCCAATAACAATCAAGACCCTTTAATTAGCTTTGAGGTAGATACCGCACGTTCATCTCCGTTGACCGAAAGTAGCAGTTTACACCAGGTCGATGCAATTAAACTTTATGAATCAATTTTAAAAACCATCCGTAAATTTTGAGAATAACAATGACCAACAATATACACAGCCATGAACCATATGAAACGCTATACGAATCAGGAATGATATCCTATGTTTCACAAACCACTCCGAGTAGTGTCAAAACTGAGTGTGAAATTCTTGCACCTTCTAAATATGTGGTCCCCATTATTTTTATTCCAGGCATTATGGGATCAAATATAAAGAGTATGTCTGATGATAAAGAGGTTTGGTATCCCAGAATTTCACTGAGTACAATTATTCAGTACAGTAAACGCGATGCTCGCGCGCGACAAATTGCATTAAATCCTAAAACCACTGAGGTGGGGTATGACGGCAATGTTAAAATCAATAAGAAGGATTTGCCGTATCTTACCCAAGAGCTTGCTTTAGCGCGAGGCTGGGGATCAGTGATCACTATTGGTTATGCTGATTTGTTGATTTATATGGAAAATCAGTTAAATCGTCCATTTAAAAAATTAAAAGATCAAGAAAAGGATAAGTTTAATGGTACAGCGGAATGGGAAAAAATAGTTCAACATGCAAATCAAGACACTGAAAAAAACCTCAATCACTGGTCTGCTCAAAATACGATTGATTTATTAAACTTGGCACAACATGAGGAGTTGGCAGATTATGCCTTTCCAGTGTTTGCTTGTGGCTATAATTGGTTACAGACCAATATGAAGTCAGCGGATGAAGTTGCTGATCGGCTTAATAATGAAGTCATGGCACAAGTGAAAAAAGAATTTCCGACAGCAAAATTTAAGAAATTCATTATTGTTAGCCACTCTATGGGTGGATTGGTGACTCGTGCATTAATCCAAAATGATAAAGTCAAAGATAAGATTGCAGGAGTGGTTCATGGTGCAATGCCGGGTAGTGGTGCACCAGCAGTCTATCAACGCCTTACTGTGGGTTGGGATGGATGGAAAGCTTCTACAGGGTTACTCAATAGTGCATTAGCTTGGGCAACTAAATTTATGTTTGGCGATACCTCTGAACGCTTGACTGCAACATTAGCAAGTGCGCCAGGTGGTTTGGAGTTATTACCTTTTTCAAACTATTCAAACAGTGTCGATTTTCCGAAAAATCCAAGCGCATGGTTGGTTATTAAAGCTCAAACACCAACAGGAGAAATCACAGCAACATTGCCAAAAAGTAATGACCTCTATACTGATATTTACCAACGTAAAGATTGTTGGTGGGCAATGATTAATCCTGATTTTATTGATCCTGCGGGTTTGATTGCGAAAATAGTTGATAAGGAGGGATATGATAGTATTTTTGATGTTTATATAAAAAATATCGAAACAGTTAAAGAATTACACGATCATATTAAAGATGTTTACCATAGCAATACTTATGCGAACTATGCTGCTGATGGAAGTTATAAAGCATTTGGACAGGTGGTTTGGCGTTGTAAAGAAGTTCTGAACATTACGAGTGAAGAAGAACTGATTGAATTAATGAGTTTATATGGCAAGAAACAGATCATTGAATTCCCTAATATCAAAGACCGTACAGATATTAACGCAGCAGAGACGAGTCAAATTGATGAAAACGAATCGGTGAAAATAGATGGAACCAAGGCGCATAATTTACAAGACAATGCATATAAAAAAGATGGTGTAAGAGAGATTTTATTGGATGAAAAATTTAAAATTTCAAAAACCAATAAAGCGACATTTTATTTGGACTTAAAACCGACTTGTGCAGGAGATGGTACGGTGAGCTATCAATCTGGACAAGATGTGCGCGCAGAGGGTAGAAGTCCTAAAGAAACTTTTATTATCAATGGCTATGAGCATTCAAAAAGCTTTGAAAATAAACATGTTCAACTGAATACCATCTACTGTATTGCACATATTGTGAATATTTTAAAGCTTGGTGCTGAAGCTGAACAATGTAATAAGCAAACAACTCAACATCCATGAATGATTTAAGTTTTAAATTTATGTTAAGGACCAAAAATAATGGAATAACTAAAATGAACGAGATCATGACTTAATGAGTATGGGCTAAGTCTTAATGATGTTTATATAAAATTTTCATTACTAAAATAGCCTAAGTAAAAATTTTAAAAATTTCATCTCTTAAAAAAGTATGTCTAGAATTTTCACTTAAAGCTTGATGCCAATAGATGCCCATATTTAAAACAGGTAAATCAACTGGAATATCAAAAATATGAATACAATCTTCAATATTCAGATGCGACAAAATCTGTTTTGGAATTGTTAAAATCGCTTCAGGATATTGTGCTAAAACTTGCAGCGCAGTTGAGTAATGCTGACAGCGTAAAAAAATTTGTCGATTATACTGTTCTTTATTCAAATATATATCTTCCAAGAGCACACCTGTACGGCGTGAAGACACTCCAATATGCGGTGATGAAAAATAAAGCTTACGATTCATTTGCTTATGTTGGCTACACATCACAAACTGATCTTGTACTAAGTTTTGATAATTAATTTTTTCACCATAGTTTTGTTCTAAATCAATCACAAAATCCACTTGCTGTGTAGCCAAATCTACAACAACATTTTTACGATCTAATTTCGTACTTAAAAATTGGATGCTTAAGTTCAATTTCTGAAAATGTTGAATTAAGCGGGGGAAAATTATCGGTTCAATTTCATCATGTACAGCAACCCTCAGTGTTTGTATTGAATTTGGATCAAACATTTGTTTTTGTTTAGAAATATCTTGAAAAGAAAATAATGCATTCTGCACAGTGGGATAGATCTGTTCAGCAAAAGGTGTAGGTAACATTTTACTGCCCACGCGTACAAATAGATCATCTTGCAAATGTTGTCGTAATCTTTGTAAGGCATGACTTGCAGCGGATTGTGTAATAAACAAGACTTTTGCCGCTTTAGAAATACTTTTCTGCTCATAGATGGCGATAAAAAGTGGATATAAATTAATATCAACATGATTGAAAATTGATAGGTCTAGATGTGTATTATTATGAATCATATTCATAGTCTGATATTGAATTAAATCATTTGGTTCATAATAAATTTTCAGCTAATGTAAAGTAAAGGTCGTTATCCAAATATTGATCAAAAGATTTTACAGGAAGATAAAAATGTTTGAGCTTTCAGCACGTGCAAAAGAATATGTCGAACGGACCAAAGCGTTTATTGAAAATGAAATTGAACCTGTAGAAACAGAATTTTGGAATGAAGTTCATCACCTTAACCAAGGCAGTGACTGGACAACGTGGCAATGGCCAGCACAATTAGAAGTTCTTAAAAATAAAGCAAAAAAAGCAGGGCTTTGGAACATGTTTCTGCCAGATCCAGAACTAGGGGCAGGCTTGTCAGTGCAGGAATATGCCCATATTGCTGAACTGTCTGGACGTAGTTTACTAGCACCAACAGTATTTAATTGTAATGCTCCAGATAGTGGCAACATGGAAGTGCTTTGGCGCTATGGTTCAGAGCAACAAAAGCAACAATGGCTTCAACCTCTATTAGAAGGCAAAATTCGTTCAGTATTTTGTATGACAGAACCTGCTGTTGCTTCCTCTGATGCAACCAATATGCAGGCAACAGCTGTGGTGGATGGTGACGAAATTGTCTTAAATGGTCGTAAATGGTGGTCTTCAGGTTTAGGCGATCCGAATGCCAAAATTATTATCTTTATGGCGCATACGCCTGATGTAAATAAAGACCGTCATCATCAACACTCAATGGTTCTGGTCCCAGTAGATACACAAGGTCTAAAGATAGAACGTATGTTACCTGTATTTGGTGACTATGATGCACCACATGGTCACGGTGAAATTAGTTTCAATAATGTCCGTGTGCCTGTCAGTCATTTTATTGGCGGAGCGGGACAAGGTTTCGAAATTGCACAAGGTCGTTTAGGTCCTGGTCGTATTCATCATTGTATGCGTTGTATTGGCGCTGCAGAAAAATCCCTTGAATTGATGATTGATCGAGGTATGAGCCGCAGTGCTTTTGGTAAAGAAATTTTGAAACTGGGTGGAAATTTAGAACGTGTTGCAGAAGCGCGAGTAGCGATTGATCAAGCTCGACTATTAACGTTGTACGCAGCCTACAAAATGGATACTCAAGGTAATATGGCAGCACTTACTGAAATTTCTGCAATTAAAGTGGTTGCTCCCTCAGTCCTTGAAAAAGTGGTGGACATGGCGATCCAAATTCATGGGGGAATGGGCGTTTCTCGCGATACCCCTTTAACTGGCTTTTTTGCACAAGCACGAAGCTTACGTTTAGCAGATGGACCTGATGAAGTTCATAAAGGAATGATTGCAAAATTAGAATTAAAAAAACGAGGATATGCTTCAAAGAAAAAGTAACAGTTTAATGATTGAATGCTGACTGTTTTATCTTAAAGATGTTATACATAAAACGGTCAGTACATAAAATCAAACTTAGCTTACGGTTCAAAGTTTTTTTGATTTAAAACAGAAAAAATTCAGGGAAAAAGCATGTCAGTTATTGATGTTGGTGGAAAAGTACGTGAAGGTGAAGAACTTGACATTCGTGCAGTTGGCAATTGGTTGATCGAGAATGGCTCTGAAATTATCGGTCCAGTAGAAGTTACGCAGTATTCTGGTGGTGCTTCGAATTGGACCTATCGCTTAAAATATAGCAATGCAGATTTAATTTTGCGTCGTCCACCTAAAGGAACAAAAGCGAAATCTGCACATGATATGGCACGTGAGTATCATGTACAGAAATGGCTCGCAGCTTATTACCCAGTCTTGCCTGAAATGGTTGCACTTTGCCAAGATGAATCAGTAATTGGATGCGATTTCTATGTGATGAAACGCATTGAAGGAATCATTCCTCGTGCCAAACTTCCACCTGAACTTGATTTTAATGAACAACAGGTTCGAGAGCTATGTATCAATGTTCTTGATAAGTTGATTGAATTACATCAAGTTCCTTTTAAAGGTACTGAGTTGGAAAAGCTAGGGAAAGGTGATGGTTACTGTCGTCGTCAGGTTGAAGGATGGGATGGACGTTATGAAAAAGCACATACCATCAATGTACCAAGCTTTAAATTTGTGCGTAAGTGGTTAAATGAAAATATCCCTGCTGATTCGACCAGTTGTGTGATTCATAATGATTGGCGTTTTGATAATGTCATTCTTGACCCTCAGCATCCGACACAGGTGATTGGTGTACTGGATTGGGAAATGGCTACCATTGGCGATCCTCTCATGGACTTAGGTTCTGCATTGGCATATTGGGTTGAAGATACAGACAATCAAATTTTTAAGTCTACTCGCAGACAACCCACTCACCTTAAAGGTATGTTTAGCCGAAAGGAAGTGGTTGAATATTATTTAGAAAAAACAGGTCTAAAACCCGAAAATTGGGCTTTCTATGAAGTCTTTGGTATTTTCCGTTTAGCAGTCATTGCACAGCAAATTTACTATCGTTATTACCATAAGCAAACGGATAATCCAGCATTTAAAGATTTTTGGATTGTGATCCATGCTTTACATATTCGTGCTTTAAAGTTGATTGGTATGCAGAAAATTGAAGCCAATGAAGTTGCTCAGAAATACATTGAAAAGTTTAAGGAAATTTTAGGGAAATGACCACAATCTATTTGGTACGTCACGGGCAAGCATCATTTGGCGCTGAAAGTTACGATAAACTCTCCCCAAATGGTGAATTACAGGCAAAGGTATTGGGTCAATATTTCGATAAAATTTTGAAAGAAGCGCCTTATGTGATTGCAGGCTCCATGCAAAGGCATCAACAAACAGCTCATTTTGCTTTAGCTGAAAGTTTTCCAGATGTTGCCGTTGTCACTGACTACAATTGGAATGAGTTTAATCATCAACAGGTTTTTGCTCAATATGACCCGCGTTTTAATGAACCTCATTTGCTTAAACAAGATGTGGCTAAAGAAAAAAGTCCTCGGGCTTATTTAGCCAAGATTTTTGAAGGGGCAATCAATCGTTGGACGGGTGGTGAATATCATCATGAATATGACGAATCCTGGCCAGATTTTAAGAATCGAGTCGAAGGTGCATTGCAAAATCTATGTGATGATTTAGCCAAAACCAAACCTCGTTATGCAATTGTTTTTACCTCTGGTGGAGTAATATCAGTTGTTGCGGGCAAACTTTTGGAATTGAATCCAAACAAAACATTCGCACTCAATTGGGCAATTGCCAATACCAGCCTGACGACATTACGTTTGGTCGGGAACGAACCGCAATTGCTCAGTTTAAATGAACATCATTTTATTAAGGTTGAAGATCCACAGTTATTGACATGGATTTAAGACCACACTGAGAAATATAAAAATTATTCAAGGAATTTATCATGGCAAAAACGATTTTAATTACTGGCGCAAGTTCAGGAATCGGTGCAGGAATGGCACGGGAATTTGCACAAAAAGGCTATAATTTAGCAATCTGCGCACGGCGTTTAGAAAGACTTGACAGTTTAAAGCAGGAATTGGAATCAAAATATGGCGTCAAAGTCATCACGAAAGTCTTGGACGTGACCAATTATCAACAGGTATTCCAAGTCTTTCGTGAGTTTAAACAAGACTTTGGAAGCTTAGACCGAATCATTGTCAATGCTGGTGTTGGTGAAGGACGACGTATTGGAAATGGCAAGTTTGAAATTAACCGAGCGACTGTTGAAACTAATTTTATTTCAGCTTTGGCACAGTGTGAGGCAGCAGTCGAGATTTTTCGTGAACAGAAATTCGGGCATTTGGTGGTGATTTCTTCAATGAGCGCTCTCCGCGGCATGCCTAAACACTTGACTGCTTATGGTGCTAGCAAAGCAGGAGTGGCTGCCTTGGCAGAAGGCATTCGTGCTGAATTAATTGATACCCAAATCAAAGTCTCTACGATTTTTCCAGGTTATATTCGTACTGAAATCAACGAAGGTGCAAAAAAACTACCTTTTGAAGTCGATGTGGAAACAGGCTCACATTTATTGGTTAAAGCGATTGAGAAACAACCTGTTAAAGCTTATGTTCCACAATGGCCGTGGTTACCTATAGGACTCGCAATGAAAGTATTACCATTAAAATTGGTGAATAAATTAGGTTGATTCATTTTACTTTTAAACTGTGATTAGCATTTATTACTCAAAAGACCCATTAGGGTCTTTTGAGTTTATCGTTAAAAGAAAACTAGTATTCATCTGAACTGGACTACTTTAATTTACTTTTAAACCTATGCAAGAACTAAGACAGCATAAATTGCCTTTGGCGATGATGGATATTCAATCTATTGAATTTTATGGGTATTGTTATGTTTTTGAAATTTTCAACATTTGTACTGGTGCCTGCTTTACTTATTCAGGGTTATCGAGTCAAGAAAAACACACCAAGATTACCTGAAGCTCAAGGGCTGCGAAGTGGTGTTTTGGGTACTGGTCAAGCTTTATCGATTTTGATTTTAGGCGATTCTGCCGCAGCAGGTGTTGGTGTTGAAAATCAGCAACAAGCATTATTGGGTTCAATTTTAAAGGAAGTTTGTACAAATTTCGAAGTGACTTATCGACTTGAAGCAAAAACAGGGGATACCACTTTGCAAGTTTTGCATAGAACCAAGCAGTTAGCAAACCAACAATTTGATGTTGTAATTACATCTGTTGGCGTCAATGATGTGACAAAACTACGTTCCCCGAAAAAATGGATACAACAGCAAAAACAGTTTTATGCCACCATTGAGTCCAAATTTACACCACAATTGATTTTGGTCACTGGCGTACCGCCAATGAATTTATTTCCAGCTTTGCCAAACCCATTGGCGTGGTTGTTTGGAAAATACTCAAGCATGATGAATGAAAAATTAGCCCAATTTATTGAAAACAATAAAAATTACCAGTTGATTCATTTTGATTTAGCCTATTTTAAAGCCTTAAATTTGCAAATGGCGAGTGATGGATTTCATCCAAGTCAAGACATCTATCAACTTTGGGCAAAAGAGATTTCCCAGCGTATTTTAAGCAAATTTAAATCAATGATTGATTAAAAAATCGAAAATATTAAGGACATTGAATATTTTCTTTTTCCTTGTAATAACTCAAAGCGATGTCCAAATCGGATAGCAGTTTGGCTTGTGTGTAATTTTCTGGATTCAATTTGAGTAAACTCGGCATGTAATTTGTTTTGTATTCCTTAGGATAATCTACACATACGATTCTTTTTTTATCATCTAATGTGGTATTTGGATCATCCAACTGATCAAGATATTTACTAATCATTTCATCTGATTGTTCAAATTGTGCAGTCACCGTAGGGCGATCTGTTTGCTTAGACATATTTTGATCAGGCTCTTTGCTACAAGCGGAAAGAACGAAGATCATCAATAATGTGGTAATGAGTTTACTGTTCATAATAGATTGATTTTTAATGTGAATAAGAGATTATTGATAAATATTCAGTTAACTAGTCTTTCGACAATTCTTTAAAAACTTAACTATTAAATAATTTACCAATTTGTGCAATGATTTTTATTACCATAACTTGAATCTGTTACAAATTCAAGTTTTTTACATATTTTATTAGAAATTTCATCTTATGAAAGTGTGGCGGGTTAAATTGATTTGATTTATATGAGGTTGAATTTTACCCAAAAGCAACATTGATGAAGAAATCTCTAAGCAAAAGTTTATTTTTGAGTTAATTATGCGTATGGTATTCCCCAAAAGACAGAGGGGATATTTCATGAAAAAATTAATGATGATTGCTATAACAACTTTAGCATCAAGTCTTACTTTTGCAGAAAATTTACAATGCGAAAAAAGCTATGAAATTTTTAAGCAGCAAGGTGATAAAGAAATTGAAATCTTAAAAAATGGCACACTTGATGACATCATCCATTATTATGATCAGATTGAATATGATCGTAAACTAAAGCCTAATCATCAAGGACAAACCTTTTCATCTGGTGAGTGGATCAGTGATGCTAAATATAGAGAAGATGTAAAAATTCAACAGGATTTAGCTAAAGATGATTCTTATAAAAATATTGATTTTTCATTGCTAAAACCAAAGTTAAACTATATCTCTAGCGTTGGGGAAGTTTGTGTGGTTCCAATGCGATCGCAAGATGAAATGTTTAAAAAAAATATGCAGACCCAAGCAGATGTTATCTTTGTTCGTGATCTTAAAACTAATGATTGGAGAAGATTTATTTATCTAGGGATTGAAGATAAAAAGGATTTTAATGAATTTTTTCCAGATTTCCCAAAGAATGTAAAATTATCTAAAACATTGATCAATAATCAAGATTTTGCAGAAAGTGCTTCTGAATTTGCAATGTTAATGTTAGAAGAAATGGGGGCTGAAATTACGCCTGAACTAAAAGAAGCAGTAGAAGCTCAATCAGAGCCTTTCAAAGTTAAGTTAAAAGCGAATGGTTATTGAGCTTTATTGTATATTTTGTATTTAAACCACCTACGGGTGGTTTTATTGGATAAGTATAACAATTGATAAAGTTGCTTTATTTAACAAAGATAGATACATATGAGATTGTTTTTACTCCTAATTGCACTACTGTTAAGTGTAAATGTTTATGCTGGCACCGATGGTTCAAAAACGGAATTTGAGTCAATAGAGGCTCTTGAAGCTTTATTATTAAATGCGGGTATTATCAACCAAGATTATAAAATTGTAGATAATCAGGCTTTTGATGACTATCTGCGTCAAGTATTTTTAAAACAAGCCAATCAAGGTCTACCTTATAGGATCAATAAATATGTTGAATTAAAGAAGATTCGAATAGAAGGGCGAAATTTGATTACTTATATTGAAATTGATGATGATTCAATACAGTTTATCCCTAGGTTTTACTCTGATGAAATCCAATCTACGCTTAAATGGGAAGCATGTAACAATGGCATAGGTTCAAGTCGAGTTTTTAAACAGGCAGAAGGATTCAAAAAAATTCAAATTTTGGGGAGTAAGCAGGATCCTGAATTGTTTAAATTTGAGATGTTTTTAAAGCAATGTGATGACGTATATAATTAGGGGCTGAGCAAGTAATAATGTTAAGATCACAGCAGAATCCTTAAATTATTTCTTATTTATAAATGTCTGAATTAACAATAGAAACCCATCCACTTAAACCTTTTCTACCTTCAAACGCAAAGCTATTGATGCTCGGTAGCTTTCCACCGCCAAAAGAACGTTGGAAAATGGATTTTTACTATCCGAACTATCAAAATGATATGTGGCGGATTTTTGGTTTGATTTTCTTTGAGAATAAAGATCACTTTTTAGATTTGCCCAACAAAAACTTTAAAGAAGCTGTGATCCGTAGTTTTTTAATGGAAAAAGGCATTGCAATTTTTGATACGGCTTATCAAGTTATTCGTTTAAAAGGCAATGCTTCGGATAAGTTTCTACAGATCGAAACACCAACAGATTTATCTCAACTTTTGGAAGATATTCCTGAATGTAAAAGTATTATGACCACAGGCGATAAAGCAACAGATACTTTGATGTTATCAATGCCTGAAGGAACTGAAAAACCTCAGATCGGACAAGCTTCAAAAGCACGATACTTAGAAAGAGAATTAAATTTATACCGAATGCCGTCTTCATCAAGAGCTTATCCTTTAGCGTTGGACAAAAAAGCCGAAGCATATAAAAACTTATTTAAAGAAATAGGCTTACTTTAAGAAAGTATTGCGAAGTTAATTTTAAAATCAATATTTAGAGGATGGATTATTCTACAAGGCTTATAAACAATATAATTCTTAAATGGAATTGATCAAAACGCTTATCAATTACCCATGATAAATATAAGTTTTAAGTCGATTGAGGAAAATCAATCGACTTAAACACTGATAAAAAAAGTAAAATAGTTATGCGAATTTTTTTGCCATCGCTACACACAATACTACAGCAAAACAAACCAAAACCATTGCCAAGCTTACATGTTCACCCAATAAAAAGGCTGAGAGTATTAGTCCAATAAATGGTTGTACCAGTTGAATCTGACCCACTGATGCAATTCCACCAAGAGCCAAGCCTTTGTACCAAAATATAAAGCCAATCAGCATACTGAATAGTGAAACATAGATTAATCCAAGTGTTTCTGACCAATGAATATTCTCAAAACTTTGTGGCAAATAATAAAAGCTTCCAATGAGCATTAAAGGTAAAGATACCACCAAAGCCCAGCATATGACTTGCCATCCACCCAGTTCTCTAGAGAGTTTTCCACCTTCAGCATAGCCCAATCCACATACAATAATGGATGCAAGCATATATAGATCACCTAAACTGAAGCTTAGATTGCGATTCTCATAAAACATAAAGCCAATCACAATGGCACTTCCCAACAGCGCAAATAGCCAGAATTGTAATGCAGGTTTTTCATTGCCTCGTAATACTGCAAATATTGCGGTCGATAGAGGGAGTAATCCAACAAAAACGATGGCATGTGCTGAATATACGGTTTGTAATGCCAGTGCTGTAAATAATGGAAATCCAATCACTACACCGCAAGCAACAATCATTAAAGATTTAAATTGAGCAAAATTGGGTTTGGTTTGACGTAAAAGTAACAGACAGAGCAAGCCAATTATTCCTGCAATCGCTGCACGGGCTGTGGTAAGAAATTCTGGGCTAAATCCCATCACTGCAACTCGTGTAGCAGGTAGCGAACCTGCAAATATTGCAACGCCAATAAAACCATTAATCCAACCGAGATTTGTTTTATCCATGATAAATCACTCAATAAATTTATACTGATTTAATGCCGATTTATTGAATAAACACATATACAGTCCAATACAATTTTAAATAACTGTTATGGAAGTAAAACCAGTACAATGAGGAATATTTAGCTTTGAGTGTTGATGGGTTAGGAGATAATTTTTGTGAAAAAAACTAAAATAGAACAAACGATTCAACTCATTAACAATCAAATTTCAAATAAAAGTTTAATTGCAGGTTCCCGTTTGCCTTCTGTAAGGCAACTTGCCAAACAATTACACTGTTCGGTTTCCACCATCGTGGAAGCGTATGCAAGACTGATTGCGGAAGGTGTTTTAGAATCACGAGTCGGTTCTGGTTATTACGTTCGAGGTAAATCAGAGCCAATGCCTGTTATAGAGGCTGAAATACATTATCAGCGTGAAATTGACCCTCTATGGATTTCAAGGCAATCACTTGAAGCAAAAAATGAGGTGCTTAAACCAGGATGTGGCTGGTTACCAACCAGTTGGATGCCAGAACAAACCATACGTAAAGCTTTAAAAACAGCTGCAAAATCCGAAGCCGTAATGCTCATTGATTATGCAACACCTCATGGTCATATTGAATTGCGAAAACTGATTGCGCGAAAGAAAGAGCAATATCAAATAAAATTTCAACTTAATCAAATTCTTATTACTGACTCAGCTACACAGTCAATTGATCTAATTTTTCGACACTTACTGGTCGCAGGGGATGTGATTTTAATTGATGATCCTTGTTATTTTAATTTTCGTGCACTCATCAAGGCGCATCACCTTCAAGCTATTTCAATTCCTTTTACCGAAAATGGACCAGATCTAGCAAAATTTGAGCAAGCATTAAGCTTAAAACCAAAAATTTATCTGACAAATTCTGGAATCCACAATCCAACAGGTGCGACAATTTCATTACAAACTGTTTATCAAATTTCAAAACTGGTTGAACAAACAGACTTAATGATTATTGAAGACGAAATTTTTGCTGATTTTGAATATATTCCAGCACCCCGTTATGCATCTTTAGCAGGTTTTCAGCATGTCATTCAAATAGGAAGTTTTACTAAAACACTTTCAGCAGCCGTTCGCTGTGGCTATATCATCGCTGATCCTAAACTTATAGATGATTTGATTGATCTAAGAATCGCGACAAATTTCAGTCCGAGCCATTTAAATGCTGAAATCATTTATCAAGCATTGATGGATAGTAGTTATCCTCGACACCTAGATTGGTTAAAGAAACAATTACTAAAATTGAGCAATGAAACAATTCAAAAGTTAAAGACATTGGGAATAAAACCATGGGTTATTCCAACAGCAGGAATTTTTTTATGGTGTACTTTACCTCAAGGTGTGCAAGCTGCTGAATTGAGTAAACTGTGTTTAAAGCATGGTCTAATTTTGGCACCCGGAAATTCCTTTAGCCAAGCAGAACAAAGTGAACAATTCATGCGGTTTAATGTTGCACAATGTATTGATAAAAAGGTTTTTGATATTTTACAGACAGCTATTCAACAGCTACAAAACAGTTCAATAGAAAATTCTTGATACAATATACGATGTAATGAATATGTTGAATTTATAGCAATCAAAAAAGTAGTTTTGCAGTAAAACGATATATTCTAGAAATCATCAAAAATATTTTTTGGATAAGAACAATTACAAACTTTTATCGAATCATTTTCCCTATTGTTTAAAAATATGCCTAAATAACACGCAATTGCTGATTATTTTTAAGGAAAAAGGACAATGAATATTCAGGATGTACCTAGTCCAATTGATTTAAGAAATCCACAAGATGCGTTGCAATGGGCTGAACAAGTGAATCAGAAACGACCATGGCGATATGAGTTTTTTGATTATTATGTCAATCTTATTCAGAACTTATACAAAGAAAAGCAATTTAAAGATCAACATGAGTCAAGCTTTTGTGTGCTGGAAATTGGTTCAGGTCCGGGTTTCTTTGCAAAGCATTTGCTGAGTCAGTGCCCAGATATTTTCTATACCGCTTTAGACTTTTCAGAACCTATGCATGAGCTTTCTAAAAGTAAGTTATCATCAGATGAGTTAGCTAGAGCTGAATTTGTGATTCAGGATTTTAAGCAAGATGATTGGAACAATTCATTGGGTAAATTCGATGCGGTGATTATCCATCAAGCTTTACATGAATTACGCCATAAAGAATATGCAAGTCAGTTTCATCAACAAATTAAAAAACTATTAAAGCAAGATGCAATTTATCTCGTTTGTGATCATATTTTTGCCGAAGAGGCAATGCAGAACAATGAGCTGTATATGTCCAAACATGAGCATTTTCAATGTATAAAACAGGCTGGATATACAGATATTGAATTAGTCAAAGAGATTAAAGGGCTTTGTTTATTTGAATGCTATTTGTAAAATCCACAAAGATAGATATCTTGATTGGTACTGAATATGTCATTACATTAAACTTACATCATCCATTCAAGAGGAAGGTAGGACACACTATACATCATAAATCTTTGGAATCTTGTCGTTTCAGGGTCCACATGATGTTCGATCACTTTACCATCGCCTTGGTAGTCCAGCCAAATCAATTCCCCTTGAGAATTCAGTTGCAGCTCATAGGCAACAGTCAGTAAGGTTCGATCTAATAAATCAGAAATTTGTTCTTGTAAAGGATCTGACTTGAGTACAAGACCAACCTCAGTGTTGATGTTGAATGATCGAGGGTCTAAGTTAAAAGAACCAATAAAGACTTTGTCATCGATATTGATAAATTTCGCATGTAGACTGGACTTATTCTTACCCTTTTTAGGAATAATATTGCCTGTAACTACCTCATACCATGTACGGCGTTTCCGCTCTATATAAGGTTTAAACTCATAGAGTTTGGCACCATTTTTTAATAGATCAACGCGATATTTTTGATAAAAAGCGTGCACCAAAGCCACATCATTTGCGACAAAAGAATTGGTTAAAATTCTGACATTGACATTTTGCTTTGGAAATTGACTGATAAAATCTGTTCCATTTTGCGTCGGAACAAAATATGCAGCAATCAAATCCATTTCTTGTTTTGGATCACCCAAATGTTGATGAATTTGATGAGAAATCAATTCATTACCTTGTGCTTTTCCCAGACTTTTCTTTGGTGAATCTGCTAAGAAATCAGCATAAGCCCAATTGATTTTGTTTTGATTCAGCTCATTGGCAAGTTCTTTCTGCTCTAAATTTACTTTTTCATCTGTAGAGTGCTCAGCTTGTTCAAGTTTTTCAAAACTTTTTCTTAAATCAATTAAATCCTGTGCGGAGCCTTTTGAAATAAATTGCTCAATTGGATAGCTCAGCTCAAAATTCCAAAATTCAGTAAAGACTTCGTTGGCACGATTAACGGATTGACCAAAAAACAACACATCCATATCTGTAAATTGAAAAGATTCACTGGCATCAAAATATTCACTGCTGATATTTCGTCCGCCAGTCACGGCAATAGCACCATCAGCAATAATCAATTTATTGTGCATACGATGATTAATTCGTTGTGCTCTAAATATATAGTCCATCACGCGGAGATATCTGAACTTATAGGGATTGTAGAGTTTGATTGAGATATTGGGATGAGTCAGTAGTGCGCTTAATTGTCGATCTATTTTGGTTCCATTTTGATCATCAATCAATAATCGGACTTTTACACCACGATCAGCTGCCTTGAGTAATTCATGGAGCATGAGATTACCAATAAAATCATCAGCCCAAATATAGTATTGTAAATCAAGTGTATATTTTGCTTTTCGAATTAAATGTATGCGCGAAGCAATGCTTTGAAAGGCATCATTCATCGCAAGATATGCAGTCAAACCTTGCGTTAGCATGTTTTTTGCTTGTGGTTCTGTGATCCAATGATCTTGATATACCTGACTCTGTTGTTCTTGTTGTGATTGATTCATAGGAAGATGACATCCAGTAATTGAAAAAGCCAGCATAATGAAGACGAAGAAGGTCTTTGAATTATTCATTTTTACAATGAGTATTTAGATTTTACTAAATCATATCATCAAGTTAATGGTTGAATCTGTAAAGTAAAAAAGGTTACTGTAGTCCAACTGTTAAAAAACCAAACCAAAAGGAAATTTAGCGATGAAATCACGTGCTGCGGTTGCATTTGGTCCAGGGCAACCTTTAAAAATAGTGGAAATAGATGTCGCTCCACCACAAAAAGGCGAAGTCTTGGTGAAAATCACGCATACTGGCGTATGTCATACAGATGCTTTTACTTTATCTGGCGATGATCCAGAAGGTATTTTTCCAGCAGTTTTAGGGCATGAAGGCGCAGGGATTGTGATTGAAGTTGGTGAAGGTGTGACTTCGGTAAAACCGGGCGATCACGTGATTCCATTATATACTGCAGAATGTGGTGAATGCTTATTCTGTAAATCTGGTAAAACTAACTTATGTACATCGGTTCGTGCGACTCAAGGTAAAGGTGTGATGCCTGATGGAACGACACGTTTTTCATATAATGGCGAGCCGATTTATCATTATATGGGATGCTCAACTTTCAGTGAATATACGGTAGTTGCAGAAGTGTCCTTGGCTAAAATCAACCCAGAGGCAAATCCTGAACAGGTTTGTTTATTGGGCTGTGGTGTAACAACAGGCATTGGCGCAGTACACAACACTGCAAAAGTGCAGCCAGGTGATTCCGTTGCTGTGTTTGGTTTAGGTGGTATTGGTCTTGCTGTTGTTCAAGGCGCTCGTCAAGCAAAAGCTGGGCGTATTATCGTGGTGGATACCAACCCTGAAAAATTCAAACTGGCTGAAGAGTTTGGTGCAACAGACTTTGTTAATCCTAAAGATTATGACAGACCTATCCAAGAGGTGATTGTTGAAATGACTGGATGGGGAGTAGACCACTCTTTTGAATGTATTGGCAATGTCAATGTTATGCGTTCTGCACTTGAGTGTGCACATCGTGGTTGGGGACAATCTGTAATTATTGGTGTTGCGGGCGCAGGTCAAGAAATTTCTACTCGTCCTTTCCAATTGGTGACTGGGCGTACATGGAAAGGTACTGCGTTTGGTGGCGTTAAAGGGCGTAGCCAATTGCCAGGTATGGTTGAAGATGCAATGAAAGGTGATATTCAACTTGCACCATTTGTCACACATACAATGGGCTTGGAAAATATCAATGAAGCATTTGATTTAATGCATGAAGGAAAATCAATTCGCACCGTAATTAACTTCTAAAACCCCAATACTGGTTTAGAATTTAAACAACCAGTAATGCATCATGTATTACTGGTTTTTATTTGCATGATAAATGTATGAGTTTTATATAAAAATATTCTAAGCTTATCATTTTTTGTTATGTTATGGCTTTAATTCAAAAAATTCAGAGTGGGTCACTTTATGAAAAATGTTGCTATTATCGGTTTGGGTATTGCAAGTTTAGCAATTTCTGCATGCTCTTCAATTCAAACCAATGCTGCGCAAGACCAATCAGCACAAAATATGCAAAGCACTTGTATTGCTGAACGTGCGACGCAATTGATTGGTCAAAATGATATGTCTGAAGCTAAAATTAAACAACTTACACAAGCCACGATAGTTCGTAAAGTTGCTCCAAATCAAGGTGTAACAATGGATTATCGTGTAGAACGCGTGACGGTTACTGTTGACCCAGTGACTAAAAAAATTACCCAAGCAAGTTGTGGTTAATTTATACCTTTAAATCATTAAGTTCCGGTAAAGATTGAATAAATGTTGATTTATTCGATCTTTATTTATGTGTAAAATAATAGATCTCTTTCATAGAAAAATGATCAATAGGTTCATTTTATCTATAGCTGATCATTCTCTTTTTCATGTTTAATTTTACGAAATTGATTATTTAAAAAAGGTTTTAAAAGCATTAGATGAATATTCAAAATATAAAAATTGCAAAGCAAAAGATTATTGATCAGATGTATTCAGACTTTCACAATACAGTTACTGATGAACGCTATTTCAGCATTGAAAATATAAAAAAATGTGATCAAGATTTAGAAAAATATATAGAATTGTTGGCGAATGCACAGCGGCAACAAAAGGAAATTTCTAAAGCTATTCAATGGGTATTCAAAGTTTTATCAACTTTTGGTGGAACGGATAATGCAAGATAATCATGTTTTGAGTTTATCGAAAATCCCTATGGAGAAAACTATACAATTCCTATATTAAATTTAAAGATTAATCCAGACCATTCAGAATTATCCCTTGATGTGCTTAAAGCAGAGTGATTTAAAACAATTCATTTAAAAGCACAAAACAAACTTGATCAACTTTTATTACAAGCGATTTGGAATTTAAATCAAAAAATTACTTTTCTATGTCACCAGACTCAAATTTTTGTAACATCGAATGAGTTAGATCGAGGTGTTCTAACCCACTTAAAAACATTAAATTTCGATAAAATAATAAAATAATTGATATGTTTAGTGAAGGTTCTGGTATACGACTAGTTGTTAAAGCGCTTGATGCGATAGGCGCATTTCAAAATAGTGAAAATTTGTCAACACCCCCTAAAATTGTCTGTCAAAATTTATCATTGTTGATGCTGTTCCTGAATGGAAATATTATGAAATTCAAGGACTAAACATGGATGGAAATAATATTTCACTGATGACCAAAAATCAGTTATTTAGATATGATGAACAAAATAGCCAAAATATGATTGGTTTAGAAATTCCCATTAAAAAGCTGATATATCCGATAAATACCTATCATTTTATGTCTAAAATACTACAACATATTTTTATTCATTGTGCATCATTTATATCTCGCTTTAATAAATAGCATAGATTTAATTTATAATTTTAAATTAATATCATGTTATAGAATAAGTGAATAATATATAAATAAAAATACTATTTATTAAAGATATTAAGATATAATAAAAAATATTTTATAAATGCATTTATAATACTTGATTGAAAAATTATCTTTGCTATAGTTTAATTGCATCCATGCTGTAAAACATTATCTTTCCTCATTCACAATTATTATTACCCATTATGAAAAGACTGATTTTAATCTTATTATTAATTATGGCTTCAACCTCAGTATTTGCACAAAATGAAAACTATAAAACGGTCATGAACAAGCTTATAAGCAACTTTAATGCCGATCAGTATGAGAAAATTTTTAATGATTTCTCTGCTGAAATGCAACAAGCGCTGCCGCTTGAAAAAACAAAACAATTTTTTTCAGGATTAAAAAACAAGGCAGGAAAAATTGAAAGTACAGTGTTTTTGAATGAGCAGCAAGGTGACTATGCACTTTATAAAACCAAGTCTGAAAAAATGGAGTTCACTGTGAAAATTTCGATCGATCATCAGAATCACATCAGTGGACTTCTTTTTAAACCGAATGAACAACAAAAAGAAACAAAAAGCGATACTGTTAATGCACTGAACACGTATCCTAAAGAGATTTCAAACATCATCTTTACCAATGCGCAAAATTTTCCGAATAATACTCAGCTTTCGATTGCAATCCTTGAAAAGGATAAAGTCAAATATTATGGTGTAATTAAAACCAATAACAAACTTCAAGAGATTGAAAATCAGAATAAAGTATTTGAAATAGGATCAATTACAAAAGTCTTTACCTCAACTGTTTTAGCTACTCTGGTTGATGAAGGTCAAATTAAATTAACGGATCAAATCAATTCGTTTTATCCAGCTTTAAAATTTAGAAATAATATTCAACTGAACTTTAAAGACTTAGCCAACCATACTTCTGGCTTACCACGCTTACCTGATAATCTAGATTTATCTAATCAAAGCAATCCTTATAAAGATTATGGTAAAAGTCAGATTGAACAATATCTTCAAGATTCATTATCAATCGAAAATATAGCGCAAAAAAAATATGCTTATTCTAACTTAGGTGCAGGATTACTCGGTTATACTCTTGGACAATCACAAGAAGTTAGTTTTCAAACACTTTTACAGCAGAAAATTTTTGATCAATATCAAATGAAAAATTCATTCGTAAATTCAAATAATCTCGCTGATCAGTTGGTCAAAGGACAGAATGCCGAGGGTCAAATAATACCGAATTGGGACTTTGACGTTTTGTTTGGTGCAGGTGGAATGCTCTCAACCACAGAAGATTTAGCAAAGTTTGCTCGTGCACATTTTGACGCCAAGAATACGGCATTAGCTTTAACACGTACACCGACTTTTGAGATCAATAAAGATTTAAAAATTGGTTTAGCTTGGCACTTATTAAAAACACCTAATGGCAAGGATGTAATTTGGCATAATGGCGGAACAGGTGGATATTCATCATCTATGGTTATCAATGTGAAAGATCAGACTGCTGTGATTGTTTTATCCAGCCTTTCAGCGTTTCATGCAAAAAACAAAAATATTGATCAATTATCTTTTGAGCTCATCAATGAAAAGGACAAATGATAACATCAGATGATGTATGTACTGGATTGTGAAAATAAATGTTTAGAAATAATCAAACCTTCAGATCATCTTGTACTTGATGCGCATCATCTGTAAGGCAGTTTAGTATTTAATATAAGCTGTCATCCAAGTTGTATTTTAGCGAACTGAATTGAACTTATGAAACTAGAGCTTATTCAAAAAGATATCTTCGTCGGTCCTATACTTTCTGCAATTTGTATAGATGAATATACATCTGCATTCTTGTCGTACAGTGAAGATCACAAATATCAAATCGTCTATGTGTCTAAAGATAAATATAAAACAATAGATCTAGGCTACAGTGAGAAATATTATCAACTTGAAAACTCACCCGTTTTGTTTTGTATAAATCATCAACTCGGCATCATTAAAGACAAAAATGAGCTGTTATTATATTCACATGAAAAAAACAGATTCGCGCCAATTAAGATAGATAAAACTGAAACGCTCCCTCAACGATTTAACTTGTATTGGAAAAACTCAATAAGTGATTGTTCTGTTTTCCCCATTTGCTTTAACAGTGATGGCATGGGGCACGATACAAGATATTTAGCACTACTGGATTTAGATGTTATAAATCATCAAGCTTACTGGAAAAGTTGGATTACATTAGAGGCACAGACATTCTCATCTCACAAAGCTAAGCAGTACCCACCTAAAATTGATACAGTCATGTTACAAGATAATGAATTATATATATTTAGCGCGGGTGGGCAATTGGTATCCATAAACAAGTGGGGAATGGATTATTATGCTTTTATCAAAACTGACTTAATGGGAAAGGTTGTTGAAACTTTGATTGATAGTGGAGATCTGCATTCAATTGATCAGAAAAAGCGTGGTGTAAATGGCTTATTGAGTAGTTCACAAAAGTATTTAATGCTTACACCTGTTTTCCAAAATGACGAATGGAAAGGTAAACAAAAGATTTTTTCACTCGCCACAAACGAAATTTTAGACATCACTTTTCCTCGTGGTTTGGGCAAATATCCGCAAATTATCCAGCATTCAGGTGATATTTTTTGGGTATATTTACGCGAAGCTCAAAGTCTTGCAATGTGTAAAGAAAAGACGCCATTATGACGCAGTAATTTTTTATTGGATTTAGATGAACAGAAATAATGAAAGAAAAAGCTGAAAATTTAATAGATGATTTTAAACAACAGGGTTGGAAGACCCCAAATCTTTATGAAAGGCTTTTTGAGCTGCTTGATGATCACCAAGCAGCTTCTACTTTTTGTCTTTTATTTATGACAAATTTTGAGAAAGGAGCAACAATATTTAATGATTCGCTTAGTTATATTGAAAAAGCAGATTTTTCTAAATTGATCGTTTCATCACTTGATCGATTAAAACAGTAGCACAATGAAAATGCGGAGGCAGTCATTGAATATGCCAGTTTACAGTTTCCAGAATTACTGCATCCATATTTAGACCTCATTTTTGAGTTAAAACCGAATGAATCTGCTTTTTATGCTGAATATCCTTGGAGAAATCTAGCTGCAGACGATATAAAACCTTTTATTGAGAAAATAAAAAGTCATTCCACAGCACTGTTGGATCAGCAAAAACTCTATCGGTGTTTGATGGAAACACGGAACTTAGACACGCTTAATTTTGCTTATCAATTTGCAGTTAAAAATAATATTTTTGCAAGAGAGGATATAGAGGACTATTTAATTGATGATCTAGAATCTGTTGGATTTACATTTAGGCATGGAAAAATTGAAAGCTATTGTCCAAACCTAACATTTCATTTTAAATTTCCTGAACATTATTTTCATGATGATCGTACTATCCATATCAATAAAAAACAACATCCGACTTGGCGTTTGACATCCGACCATAAACACTTTGCATTTGGCGGATTAATTCATGAGGATAGTCATAATCCATTTATCCATCTCATCACATTTGAGGAGATCCCAAAAGGTTTAAATATTAAAAGTTTAGAACGGCTTAAACTCGGCATGCATATTAGAGAATTAAATGAATATAGTGAAATATTCTATCAACATGACCAGTTTGGAGAGCCGACTAAAATTGGTGATACAACAGTTGTCGAGAGTTATCCTGATTTAGCGATTAAACATACTCAAATTTGCTTTTCAGAAACTCCATCTAGATGGCTATATCAAAGTTGGGGCAGTTCAAATGGTAGAGAAAACTTGTTTAGATTAGGCGGTGAACCTACATGGATTCAAAGTCCCCAAGTTTTAACTTGCCCAGTGTGCAATGAGAAAATGGATTTTCTGATGCAACTTGATACTGATCTTCCAGATATGGAAAACGGTGAAGTTTATTTTGGAAGTGGTGGAATATGTTATGTATTTTGGTGTGATCAATCACAAATAAGCGGCTATTTAGTTCAATGTACCTAACAATAGACCTCTTGCGAAAGTAAGTTTATGGGTCATTTAGCTATATGCAATACCTTATATAGTCAAACCGCCTGATTATTCATACAAGTGATTTGGATGATTCATTTATTTTGTACTTTTGAATTATAAACAGTCTTGCTATCACGAGGCGACATGGATGTCGCCATGTTGAGCGGGGGTATGAGGATGTACCCCTCGCTCAACGGAAGATTTTTGTTACTTTTCATCTCTGAAAAGTAAAGTATCGCCTACGCAAAACAATTTAAACTTTAGAGCTAAAGCGTGGCAATGCAAGCTTTAGATTATCAAAGAATATATTGATCGCTTTAATTTTATTGATCAAGAGAAATGATATTCTACTGTATGAATTTTTCAACAGATTGACTATATAACAAAGCTCACAGCTGCTCAAATTTTGACTAACGCAAGAGATCTAATGAAAACCACAATTTATACAGTCGCCTTTCCTTTGAAGTGTGAAACTTAGTTTGTTCATTCTCTATGATTATCAAACTTTAGCGGAGTATTGAATTGAAATATCGGGAAATTGAAGCAAAAGGTTTTTTAGAAAATTTTATAAAGTGCTTTTGGTATTATGAAACGGAAGAAATCGACACCCAGCATACTATTTTGCCTGATGGTTATTTCGACTTAATTGCTGAGTTTAGTCACAGGAAATTAACGCTTGTTAAACTTACAGGAATATGGACCACACCAAAAGAGATAAGAATTTCAAAAAACACTCAGATTTTTGCGGTTAGATTTAAACTCCCGGCAATCGAATATGTTTTCAAAGATCAATTAAAGTCGATTTTAGACACATCCGTTAACTTAGCTTTAAACTTTTGGCAGCTTGATCAATATCATTCAGATGAATTTGAACATTTTGTTGTTCAAATATCAAAAGATTTAGAAATCTTATTTAATGATTTAAATCAAATAGACCATAGAAAATTGAAATTATTTCGCATGGTCTATGATCAAGAAGTGAAAACTGTAGCTGAAATTTCTAACCATGTTTTCTGGAGCAGTCGACAAATCAACAGATATTTTCAGACAACATTTGGGATCACGCTAAAAGAATTTTTGAACATTGTACGCTGCCATACAGCATATAGGAAAATAACCAGCGATCATCTCAATCCGAATTGTGAATATTATGATCAAGCACATTTTATTAAACAAATAAAAAAATACACAGGGACTACACCGAAAGAATTAAGTAAAAACAAAAATGACCGATTTATACAATTATTTAAGGTGACATCACAATCATAATTGATCATCTTAATTTGCAGGTGCAATCAATATGAATATTCATAAAATCTCTCCAAACTTTGAAGTGTCTGATATACAAAAAACTGTGGCTTTTTATGTCGATCACTTGGGTTTTAAATTAATCATGGCAGTTGCAGAATCTCAAGATGGAATAGATACTCGTTTTATGGACAACAAAGCTTATGTTTATGCTTTGGTACAAAGAGATCAAATTGAATTTATGTTTCAGCGTTCAGACACTTTTAAAAATGATGTTATATTTTCCAAAGGGTTGAATATAGGCGCATCAGTATCATTTTATATGGAAATTGAAGGCATAGAGGCATTTTATTTAGCGCTTAAAAGCAAAAATCTTGAGCTTACTGAATTAAAAACAGCATGGTATGGAATGCGAGAGTTTTATTTAAAAGATCCAAATGGTTATATTCTCGGGTTCGCTGAAGCAGTTCAAAAACAATAAATGTGCAACATCGGCATGATGACAAATTCTCACCAAGTCGAAACGAATACATTTCAATTCATTGCTAGAGAGTTTGTCATTTCCTGCTATAGAGCGATAAACACTTTAATGTTGCTTTGTAATATTCATTTGCAGTATGCAGTACTACTGAAGTAGATATGCCTCATTTATTCCGCATTCTTCAACAAAGAATGCATCATGCGAAACTAAAATGACGGCACCTTTAAATTGCTCAATGGCTTGTGCAAGTAGCATTCTAGATTCAATGTCTAAGTGATTTTCAGGTTCATCCAATAAAAGTAAATCAACACCATTGGCTGCTTGACTGATGGCTAATAATGCGACTTTCAGCTTTTCCCCACCACTTAATTGCCCCAACTTGAACAAGGCTTTCTCGCGACGGATACGTAATTGTCCCAAAAGTTTTCGCCACTCAACTTCAGCAATTTGAGGGTTAAACATGGCTAAATTTTCAATCACCGTGAGATCATTATTTAACAGACTAAAGTTTTGATCCAGATATAGACAAGCACCATTAAAAAAGATTTCCTGAGTCTGATGATGAGCAATCATTTTTAACAACGTTGATTTTCCAATACCGTTGGCACCTTTAAGCTGAATTTTTTCACCAGCACGCAATGAAAATTTGATTTTTTGTGTCGATGCATAGGGCAATCTTAAATCATTGATTCTCAATATTTCACCTTGACGCGCGCTATGCAGTTGAAATTCAAACCTTTGCGGCTTAATTTTCTCTAGTTTGCTTTGTTTATCTTGTAAATCATGTTGTGAATCATCCATTTGACGAAGTTGTTGCGTGCGTAATTTTCCAAAACTTTGTCCAGCTTGCTCCTTTTTAAAGTCGAGTAGAATTTTAGCTTGAGAGTTTGAGTCTCTTAGCTGTGCTCCTTTACGTTGCCGTTTTTGGGCTTTCATTAAGCTTTCATGTTGTTGTTGCTTTAACTGTTTTAATTCACGTTTATCTTGTTGAATCGACTGAGTTAAAGCATTGATCTGTTGCTGATGTTGTAGAATGTAGTCTGTATAATTTCCACGGATGTGCTGCAATCCCAATTCGGTTAATGCATAAATATGTTGAACCTGATCAAGCAATTGACGGTCATGACTGATCAGACATACACCAGCAGGGTGAGCCAAAATAGACTCCATAAGCCATTGTCTAGATTGAATATCTAAATGATTACTCGGTTCATCTAACAGCAAATAATGATCTTGCTTTAAGAATAAACGACACAAAGCTAATTTGGTTTTTTGTCCTTCACTCAGTTGTTGTATTGGATAATTTAAATCCATCGGTAACTGTGCGTTATGTAAAATCTGTTGCCATTTTTGTGGCAGATCCCAAGCATTCTCAACCAAGTCATAATCTTCAAAATTGGCAGTATTTTCCTCAATCCGTTGAAATGCACGATGTAAGTGTTCAACCTCCAATCCTTGAGCAATGGTTTGTGCTTCTAAGCGTTGCAATTGTGCTAAATAGTCATGCTGGATATGCCACGTTATTTGACCGCTATACGCGAGATTTGAATATTGTTGCAAATGCAAAATCTGAAAAAGTAATGATTTACCTAAACCATTTCGTCCAATCAAAGCTGAACTTTGCCCTGAATAAAGCACCAAATTCAATTGATTAAACATATCTTGAGTGGGGAATGCCAAACTCAAATTAGAAATAATACATGCCTGTTGCATGGGAGAACCCTCATATAGAGGATGCACAAAATAGGATGAAATAAAGCTATAAATAACAGGATTATTCTATTTATCGTTAGTGTGGTATCAGAACCAAAAGATAAGTTTTGCCTTGAGTAAAATCTATTTTGCACATCAAAAGTTAAAAATAATGATGAGAAAATGACTTACTTCATTGGCGTTACTCTTTAAAAGATGAGATGAGAATATCTATTTTATAAAATTCAAACCAGATGTCAATCCATGTTTATGGATGATATTGGATAACTTAAAAAATCCCTAGCTTTTAACAACCAGGGATTTTTTTAGATTCAAACCACTCTTTATTAAATCAAGAGGTTGCTTTAATGACTTCTGCAACAGAGCTTGCCACATAGTCAATATTTTTCAAGTTTAAACCAGCAGCGCACATACGACCGCTACGAACCAAGTAAATGGCATATTGATCTTTCAAAATATCCACTTGTTCAGCAGTTAAACCTGTATAACTAAACATACCTTGTTGGGCAGTCAGATAATCAAAGTTGCGATCAGGCAGAGCAGTAGATAATTTTGCTTTTAACAGTTCGCGCATTTGAATAATACGTTCACGCATTTCTTTTAGTTCTGCATGCCATTGTTCAGTCAGCGTTGCGTCGTTCAATACATTATCGACCACTAACGCACCAGTTGTAGGTGGGCTTGAGTAAATACGACGTACAGTTGCTTTTAACTGACCTAAAACTTTTTGTGCTGTTGCTTGATCATCACATATGAATGTCAAACCACCAACACGCTCACCGTACAGTGAGAAAATTTTAGAGAATGAATTGCTGACAATAAAATTTAAACCAGATTGATCTAAAGCACGAATAGCATAAGCATCTTCTTCTAAGCCTTGCCCAAAACCTTGATAAGCAATATCAAGGAAGGGGATTAGATCACGTGCTTTTAAGACTTCAATAACACGATCCCATTCAGCAGGTGTTAAATCTGCTCCAGTTGGGTTATGGCAACATGGATGCAGTAGAACGATACCTTTGGCTGGAATTTGTTTTAAATCTTCCAACATGCCCTCAATATCAACACCATTGCTTGCAGCATCAAAGTAGCGATAGAAATGCGAATTGATTCCTGCGCCATTGAAAATTGCAATATGGTTTTCCCAAGTCGGTTGGCTGACCCAAACATCAGATTCAGGGAAATATTTTTTGAGAAAATCAGCCCCCACTTTGAGCGCACCAGAACCGCCCAGTGTCTGAATAGTCACAGCACGACCATCTTTACGCGCTTGACTGTTTTCGCCTAACACTAATTTTTGGGTCGCTTCGTTATAAGACTTTGAACCATCCATTGGTAAATAAAGCTTTACCTTATCATTGCTTGGTTCAATATTCTTCAACGCTGCTTTTACAGCATTTAACTGAGGAACAATCGTGTCCTCATTATAATAAAGACCAATACTTAAATTTACTTTATGTGTCCGTTCATCCTTACCAAAGGCTTCCATTAAAGAAAGAATTGGATCACCTGCATAAGGATCTACATGTTGAAACATGGTCTCAAGTCCTAAATCAAACGAAGATATTCGTGTTTGATAATATAGGTAATTCGAAGTCCGACTCAACAGCAGAATGAAGTTTATTTTTTATTATTTATTCAACTTTAGATGAAGTTCAGTCTTATTTGTCTATATTTACGACTGAATTTGCGATTAAAGCAGAAGCTAAGTAGAAAATAAGTAATATATGGTGGTTAATGCTAGGCACAAAATATTTTAAAATATGGCTTGCCTTTAAGTCGTATTATTATGACCTGAATGATAAAACTATTGTCCTAGATTTAGCTTCTTGTCATCATAGCCTGAAAGCAATTTTAATTTTGGAAGATTCCTAATGTTACTCAACTATCAATACGATCAAGCCCAATCTACATCGGAAAATCAACAAACACTTGTTTTGATCCATGGCTTGTTTGGTAGTTTAAGTAATTTAGGGATTATTGCACGCGCCTTTCAAGAAAAATTTAATATATTGCAACTCGATGTGCGTAACCACGGGCATTCTGAACACTCTGTAGAAATGAATTATACACTCATGGCATCAGATGTTTTGGAAACACTCGACCATCTCAAGATTGAAACTTTTGTTGTTGTTGGGCACTCCATGGGCGGTAAAATTGCAATGAAACTGGCGGATCTTGCACAGGATCGTATGTTGAAGATGGTGGTGCTAGATATGACGCCTTATGCATATCAAGAAAATCACCATGATCAAATTTTTAAAGCTTTATTTGCTGTTGAAAATGCGCAATTGGAGTCTCGAAAAGAAGCCACTGAGCTTATGCGCCAATATTTAAAAGAAGAAATGGTCATTCAATTTTTATTGAAATCTTTTAATAAAGGGAAGTGGCTATTCAATGTGCACGCATTATTTAACCATTATGCAGATATTTTGGACTGGCAAAATCAGTCGGTAAATACAGTTCCAGCATTATTTATCAAAGGTGGAAATTCTCCCTATATTTCAAAACCAGAGCATTTTGATGCAATTGAATCACAATTTAGCCACAGCCAAGTTGAAATCATTCAACAGGTTGGTCACTGGTTGCATGCCGAAAAACCCGCTGAAGTAAATAAATTGATTTTTACCTTTATAGAGAAATAATCAGATAAAATTTCGAATTTCCGCAGCACTTCATAAATCAATATTTTTGAATTATTGTGCTTAGTCTCATGAGTAAATGCTCATTATGTCATGATGTATTATTAGTTTTAATATTAAAAAAAATACATATTTTGAATTGAACATTGCACATGCACACAAAAAAAATCGTCTGGGCGGATTTTACAATTTATTTAAAACTGACCTGTGTAGCGATGCTATGGGGTGGAACTTTTATTGCAGGGCGTGTGATTGCCTTTGAAATGCCTGCCCAAATCGCAGCGTTGATGCGTTTTATCGTTGCCTCTATTTTACTGATGATAATTTTGATAAAAGTAGAAGGGTCATTTAAAACAATAAACCTTAAACAGCATTTCCTCACTGCATGTATGGGACTCACTGGGGTATTTGCCTATAATATCTTTTTCTTTGGTGCGTTATCACATATGCAAGCAGGGCGAACCGCTTTATTTGTTAGTCTCTCACCGATATTGACCATAATTGCAGCACGAATTTTTTTTAAAGAAGAACTCTCGAAATTTAACTATTTTGGTGTGGTTCTCGCATTTTTTGGAACTTTACTGGTTGTGACCAAAGGTCATCTTTTTTCTCAGTTAAATACTTCTTTTGGAACGGGTGAATTAATGATGAGTTGTGCTGTACTCAGTTGGGTTGCATATACATTGCTTTGTAAAAAAATTGCGGGTTTATCACCACTGATCATTACAACCTATTCAACACTTTGGGGGCTATTTTTCTTATCTATGAGCTTTATTCCATATCTTCGACAATGGCAAAGTTTTACGTTCCATGTCAGTATTTATTTGAGTGTCCTTTATTTAGGCGCTTTAGGTACAGTGTTGGCATTTGTATGGTATGCACAAGGCATTGCAAAAATAGGTACATCCAGAACAATTATTTTTAACAATTTAGTGCCTTTATTTGCAGTACTACTGGCATTTTTACTTCTTAATGAACCAATAACAGTAGTAATGTTGGTTGGCGGCGCAATGAGTTTTATTGGTGTTTTAATGACCAATAAAAAACCTTTAAATTGGCACGACACAGGCTAATCCACGGACAAATCAGCGAATCGAAATAGAATAGGATTTAATTGATATTTTCCAAATCAAAAGATATCGAATCATTGTCGGAAAATAAGTTTTAAAAATGATTTGGTTTCTTCAATAGAACAGCCCTCAAAAGAGGGCTGTTCTATAATCATTAGATTCAGTTTAAATTAAAATAAAATGGTTATAGCTTTTTACTAAACCTCTATCCAAGTATCTTTCACTTCTTGAGAGTCTTTGGTCAGAATAACTTTTTGATCTTGGATTTGTCCCACCCATGAGGTTGGGATCAGATGATGGTGTCCATCTCCATGTTTGGTCAGCTTAATTTGATCTGTACCTACCAGATGATCTACCTCACCAACTTTAGTTCCGCACGCAGCGATAACATCAGCATGATTTTTAATACTCTCAACATTGATAGAAGTCATTTGATTCTTTCCTATTGAAATGTGATTTGAGTATTCACCATAGCCTAAAGATCTCATAGAGTCTTGGAGTGAAAAGGAAACAATACAAGACCATCTAAACATTTACTTAAGGCTTTAAGATTGCTACATGGTAATGTCTTGAAATAAAAAACATTGTAGTATTTAATTCTTAATAATTAATTGTTTTTATTGACTATTTTTTGTTGTTTTTAACACTTTTATCGTAGTTTTGACAAAACTAAACTTCATTTGAATTGAATCATTAAAATGGGCTTCTTATGTGAGTAAAAAAATAAATTGATAAAATAAAGTACTGATACACGACTAAAAACGACAGGCTAAGCAGGGGGCTAATTTTTTAATCTTCATGACTAAATCAATTAGATACGAGTTTAAATGTCATCACATGAACTTATAAACTTCACTTAAAAGGTTCAACATTTGGATGATACTGGTAGATAATCAATAAAATGACTAAACTACCAGTCATAAAATAATAAACTTATCAATTCTATTGAGTATTCAATAGTTTGTACTAAATGGATTTTTTAACTCTACTAAGACGTTTTTTTAAATAGTTTAGAAGGTGTAAATAGATGTGTCTTAATTTGATCTGCTTGAATTTTTCTAAAAATGGTTTGATAGGTATTAAATTTTGAAACACGTTTATCATCTGTATTTGAATAATCCATAACATTGTCTGTAAAACCTTGATGAAATCTCATTTCATTATCATGAAATGTATGTAATAAGCCTAATGTATGGTTTAATTCATGTGCTATTACTTCGATGTAGGGTGGGGCATCGGCAAATATAACGACAGATTTTCCCCATTCTATATCTTTTGTTCTGTAAAGAGGCTCTATTTCAGGTTCTCGTTTAAAAAGTCGAGTATCAGCCTCAAAACTTGCAGATCCTTCAAGGACTGATCCAGGCTCAATCATTGTCATAACATCTTTTTTCAGGACAGGATCATAAACCATCTGATAAATAGGCTCATATCTCATTGCGATCGGTGCAAAAAAGACATATCTATGGGATTCATACGATGAATTTATGGGTAATAATTTAAAGTTTTTTCTCTCATATAACTTCAATAATTCCGCTTTAAATTTTTCACTATTATCCTCAACTAAATAAGTGACTTCTCCCTCTGCTGTATCTTTTTTATGAAATTCATTCACTGGAACGTAGAGCTGGTCTGGATCTCCAATTTTAGTTTCATCTTCGATTTTGATTTTATCTGACCACCATTTTTGTACAAATGCCTGAACTTCTGAATCAGTTTTAGCAAGGCGATCTAAATCAAATACTTCTTTTCTAACCACATCTGCGATCATTAAACATTGGTTAAATATTCTATTTTTTAATTCCCATTCATAATTTTTCGGCTTTTCTAAAATTTTTCCATTTACTTTGACATCAACCATAACTAATTTAATCACATAGATTTCTTTATTCTTAGCGACTAAAAGCATACCCACATTTTGTATTTTTCCAGACTTTTTTGCTTGTACCAGAATATATTCATTTTGGCTCAATGTGTCTCCTGAACAAATAATATTAATGGCTTTTTTCTTTTTATAAGAAAAACGTCTTTGTGTTGCTAACTGTTCTGCAATTCGAACAGAGTTGATAAAATTTGCCAGAGGTTCTTCAACCATTTGAGCTTGTTGATCTTTTCCAAACGTTGAAATTTTTAGACATGAATTTGAAGATTTAAAAACTAGGATAGTGCCATCATCAGCTAAAGGATTTTTATCATCATCTGGACTTTGATGAATCTCTAAATCAAGATTGGCGCCTTGACTATTGATTTGATCGCTGCCTAATGTTCCAGGACAGTTTGTTGCAAAAATGGATAGCCAAGCGGGTAGATAAAGACCTTTATTGATAAATACGCCCCTACCACCATCAAATTGATGGTTAAGCATACGTCGCACAACATTATCATAATCTTTAATTACGGTATCTTTTTTATTTTCATCAGTGTCGATAATTGTTAATGGATATATATATTCATCACGAACCCAATCAAAACCAAATTCACCATTATAATCTGCTGCAACAGGCTCCCCAATTTTATAAGGACGTCTAAAGTGTACAAAGAAATTTCTTAAGCACGTTTGGCATACACTACCTTTTTCTGGGCTTGATTCGATGCGCATCATTTTTATTATGACTCCAATTATCTAAGGCTTTTTATATATTCATGTTAAACAAGATAGTAATTTAAAAAAAATTAAGTGACAAAGGTGTAAAAATTGTTTGTCATTTTGTTTTTAAGACAAACTTTAATGACCGCATTGATTCATATTTTATTCTGATATTCTCAATGACATGGGCATTTGATTTTCTTCCAGATTTTTATTCTATTATAGTTGTTCTCATACATCCATTGAACTTTAAGCTAGGTGATAAAAGGTGAGAGAATGTTCATTAAACATCTGACTTAGGAGAATCGGCGCTAGAGAATAACGATCTACAAAAAGAATAGAATTAACTTAATTTGCCAAAACCTTATTATGCTAAGATATTGAAAATACATAGCAATCTAAGCTTATGCGCGCTTTTCCTATCCAATACAGACTGAGTGGATTTTATTTTTGGTATTATTCAATCGTCGGAACTTTTTTACCGTATTGGAGTTTATACCTTCAAGATCAAGGATTTAACTATAAAGAGATAGGCTTATTATCTTCCATTGCGATATTAACACGAATATTTGCGCCTTTTATCTGGGGATTTATTGCAGATAAAACAGGGAAGCGAATGCTTCTAGTCCGCATTGCAACATGGATGGAAGCGACAATTTGGTTTCTGATTTTTATTATTCCCAATAATATGCAATCAATTGCGTTGCTTATGCTGATCTTTAGCTTTTTTCAAAATGCAATTCTGGCACAATTCGAAGGAGTGACTTTATTTTGGCTTGGAAATAAACATACAGCAGAATATGGGAAAATAAGGAAGTGGGGGTCTATTGGATTTATTGTAGGTGTATTTAGTATAGGGGCAATACTTGACGTTATTGATGTTAAATATTTACCTATCATGCTGTTATGTATCGCATTTAGTGCTTTTATTTGGTCATTTTCAATTAAAGAACCGAGTTCTGCTCCAAGTGCCCAAAAAATACTAGAACCTTTATTGCCGATCATTAAAAGACCTGTTGTGCTCGCATTCTTTACAATTGAATTTATTATGCTTTTTGCACAAGCACCATTTTACAGCTTTTATAGTAATTACTTAAAACTCGCTGGATTTAATACCACACAAATTGGCTTTTTGTGGGCTGTTGGCGTCATTGCTGAAATTATGATGTTTAATTACGCCAATTTTTTTCTTAGCCGCTTTTCATGGCGAAGTTTAGTGGCTTTATGTTTGGTCATGACCAGTATTCGTTTTATATTAGCTGGTCTATTTTCCGAAAGTTTCTTGCTTCAATTCATTTCGCAGAGCTTTCATGCCTTCAGCTTTGGGCTATTTCATATCATAGCAATGCGAGTCATTCTACAAAACTTTGCTGCACAGCAACAAGGCAGAGGGCAAGCTTTATATAGCACAATGTGGGGACTTGGTGTTGCTTCAGGAAGTATTCTGGCTGGGCATTATTGGGAACAATTAACAGGAGCATATATTTTTATTATTGCAGGGCTGTCAGCCTTGTTTGGATTATTTTTGATTCAATTCTTACCTAAAACTTTGCAAGCGACATCAAAGTGAATGAATCTCTTTTATAATAAAGAGAACCATTCACTTAAAATGTTAGCCAAGTAAATGTACAATGATGTTAGCCATAAAAGGTCCAACCAATACCATAAAAATACCTGCTAAAACCATAGTTAAACTTGCGATAACACCTTCATCTTTGTGACGCATATATGCTTTACTGGCACCAAATCCATGCGCTGCATTGCCTAAAGAAGCGCCTTGAGCGAAACTTGATTTAAGCTTTAAGCAACCTAAAACCAAATCTCCAATCAGCATACCTGTAACCCCAGTGATCATGGTAAATAAAATCACCAGTTCAACTGAACCTCCGATATGAGTACTCAGTTCCATGGCAAATGGTGTGGAAATTGACCGCGCCATTAAACTATAGGTGGTCGTTTGATCGAAGTTAAATAACTTGGCTAGATAAAAAGCACTGATCATTCCTGCAAGCATTCCTATGACAACACCCATCGAAATCGAAATAAGATGTGCCTTGATAATCTGGCGATATTCAAAAATTGGAATCGCAAAAGCCACAGTTGCAGGTCCAAGCATCCAGATAATCCATTGACTATCCAGCATATAGGCATCATAAGAAATATGAGTAGTCAGTAAAATCGTAATTAAAACAATGGGAACAAGTATTGCGGGTGATAAAACAAGATATGGAAACTTTTGATAAAGTCTTTTAACCAATATATAAGCAACCAATGTTAGTACAACACAAAAAATTGAAATAATGGACATTATTTATCTCCATGAACCAGTTGTGTTGTTTTAACTGTGGCTCGCTGGCTTAGTTTTTTCTCTAACTTAAAGCCAAGATGAACACTATATGCAGTGAAGATCATCACGCAAATTGTGCCTAATACAACGACGACAATAAGTTGCCATCCTTCAGTCATAAATAAGTCTTTGTATCGCATCAAACCGATAAAACATGGGATAAAAAATAGGACCAATTCACCTAATATAAAATCTGAACCTGATTTGATCCAATTCAATTTAAATATACCTGTCATTAATCCAAATAAAACCATAAACAAACCAATAACAGCCGCAGAGATTGGCAAATTAAATTGTTTTTGAATTATTGAACCCATCCACCAAATCAAGATTAAAAGCCCAATTTGTAAGATGACTTTGTAAATTGATGAGAATGAATGGTGTTGAGTATGTGTAGACATTTACAGGCAGATATTTTCAAGAGATGTGTTATTTTAGTTGCAAATATTGCAGCATATTATGAATAATTAAACCATAATTATGCGTATTTGGAATAATTAATGGATATCAAAAACCTTAAAATTTTTGTGGAAATCGTTCATTGTGAAAGCTTTACGCTTGCTGCTGACCGACTGTTTATGACTCAACCAACAATTAGTAAATCAATCAAACATTTAGAAGAAGAACTTGGCACGGCATTATTTAAAAAGGGAGAAGCTGGCAGAAAAAGGGAAGTCGTACTTACCTATATTGGTGAATTAATTTATCAACATGCTTTAAATATTTTAAGTGAACAAAAACTAATTTTTGATAATATTGATCAGGTTCAAGATTTAAAAAAAGGTAAATTAACCATAGGCTTGCCACCATTAGGTTCAGTTTTACTCAGCCCATTGATTGCCTTATTTCATCAAAATTATCCAGATATTCAACTGAAATTTCTTGAGGTTGGAGCTAATGCAATTGAAGAAGCTATTGCAGCAAAAAGCATTGATGTAGGCATTTTATTGGGAAATTTAAGACCAAGTTTTGCTGCAATTCCTGTGATAGATTCGCCAATGTGTCTATTGGCTAAGAAAAGTTCACATTGGAATCAAAAAAATACTGTGAATCTAAATGAACTTAAAGAAGAAAAATTTTTACTTTATGCTGATTCATTTACTTTAAACAAAATGATTATTCAGGCTGCGAACTCCGTAGGTTTTGAACCCAAAGTTGTTTGTAAAAGCAGTCAATGGGACTTTATTACCAAGATGGTAGAGTTCAATATGGGGATTGCAATTTTACCTAAAATTTACTGTGACCAGTTAGATCCGCAAAAGTTTTGCTCAGCCATACTCAATGAACCTAAATTACATTGGACACTGAGTATGGCTTGGAATATTACAGTAGCGATGAGTCCTGCAACCAAAGCATGGTTGAATATCGTTGAAATGAACCGGGAGAAAATTCATTTTTAATGGGGCATATTTTACGTTAGGTTATACGACGTATTGATTTTCAATGGTTCAAACAAATTTTAGGTGTGGTATGGAATTTACATTAAAAGAATTAAATCAAATTTATTTATTTTTACTTAATCGTCCTGAAGATTCGGCTGTTAAGTTGATGAAGAAGATCGAGTCCAAATATAAGTTTTGTTGGATGTGTCAGGAGTTGGTGTTGCCTGAAAAATTTGAAGCTCATGAACAAGCGCATTTAAAGCGTTTTAGTAAATAAATAAGAACCATGTATATCAAATCTTTAATACATGTAATTTCGCATAATGTATATTATGTTAAATCCGATACCAAAGGCTGTGGCTACACAACGCTATTGTTGCCACAGATCGTCAACGTGAATCCTGATAATTTTAATTCACGTTTACTTACTTAAAGTTGTTAAATAATTTTTGATCATACCATTTACCAAATTGAAAACTACTCTCGGGAAGCTGTTTAATCAATTCCTCACACTCATTAAACATTTTTTTCATTTCATTTTTAACATCAATATTAAATGATTCAAGGTCTTCTAGCTCTGTTCCCCTATGAATTACATCAATTAAGCTTTTTGAATATTTGTTATCTTTTAATAGGTTAATCATATATGGAGCATATAAAAAGTACTCAGCTTCATGAATAGTTATATAATCATTTTTTAAAGAATGTAGAATTCCAAGATTCACCAGTAAAATGAACTTTTGTAAATCAGTTTTTCCGAATTGATCAGAACTATTCAATTAACATTACTCCAATCTTTTTTGTATTTTTAATGATTATTCATCAAAATATCTATTTTTATATACAATTATCACTATTAATTAAGTCATTCTGAAGTCGCATAACTCCATCTTACTCTAAATAACATAGTCTAAGACTACATGCCATGCAACCGTGATGATTCAAAAAATAGAAATTTTTTTTACTAACATTTTTTATAAAGATAAGATTTGATCATTTCATTTGCTTGTATGTCTAATAATTCATCAGCTACCCAAAATACAAAAGACTGATCTTGGACAAACACTTTTTTCTTTATATATGTTGTCACCAAGTTAGATGAAGCATTCTTCACTTTAAAAGATTTTTTATAATTTACTTTTCCAAGCAGCTTACTGCCATTCCAAGGTCCACCGATACAAAAGTTCATAGTATTTTTTATCAATTATTCATGTAATAAAAGTAATGTATTTTGTTTAATTTTTAACTAATACTTTGGTCTAAGCATCCAATAAACCTCTGAAAAGAGGTTTATTTACTTCATATTTTAAGGAATAGAAAATTTTAGCGGCTGATCTTTTTGCTGTAAAGGTATATTATTTTGCTTTAAAATTTGCTGTTGGTAGTCTTGCTCTGAAATCACTCCCCTATTTCTTGCCTGTTGAATAGATTTTAATTGTTGCTCATAAGTATGTGCGCTCAAAGCCTGAGTGTCATTGTTTTTAAGTAGATATTGAGATCTTTCAAATGGACTCATATTTGAAGTATTGGCGCGATTTTCATTTATTCGGAGTACATTTGCATCACGTTGATTGATCTGATCTTTTTCTTGCTGTCTTGAAAGCTCAAAAAAATCAACTTGGTTATCATTGTTATTTTCATGTTGCGTTTCATTTTGCAGAAACACATAAGACAGAGGCTTCTTAAAGATATCTTCAGCACTATACACTGAACATGCAATTATTGATGTTATTAAAACAGTTAAGAGTTTGTTCATCATAGATGTAAAATTTCAAATAAAAAAAGCAATCTTTATATTTTATAATGTCGCTATCATATTTTCAAAGCTTAAAAAAATTAACTGGAATAACAATTATTTGTATAAATTTATCACAGATTTAGACTGCATAAAAACTCACACTGAGTGAGTTTTTATTTGTTGAATTTTCATTAATCATAGAAAATTACCACGGATACTGATTAAAAATAATCTAAAGCTAACACCAAAAAGAATAGAATAATGGATAAAATTAAATATGTATTGATGTTATGAAAGCTCTTAAAATAGTCTAACATTCGTTATCTCCCATAAGAATTTAATAAAATGCTACACGGGTGATCATTTTTTAAAAGTTCAGGAAAACAAAACTAGACAAAAAAATACTCAATGAAATTCACTAATCGACTGATGAAACATTCATATAGATGTGATTGATAACTATGCTAACTTACAGCACTCTATTTTTACTGAAAAAACAACAATTTGATCAAGTGTTTATTCTAGAGTGCATTAACTAATGACCATTAAACGATAAATTTAAATTCAAATTTTCCTTGATAATCAATTTGATCCAAATAATCTTTAATTTCATGAGCGATATTTCTAAATACTTCTAAAACATCGCTGGGTGGATCTATTAGCACTTCTATTTTAAAATTTTCATCATCTTTTTTTGTATGGTGTATATATGTACCATCACAACTCATTTTTAACGTCAGATAATCTTCAATTGTGTCAGTAAACTGTTGTGTGACTAACTCAATTTTTGAAAACTTGTGCATTTGTGTTCTTTCCTCAATCTTATTTCGCGATCTGATAAAGAATCTCGTTTAGAGTCCTTTTGGGCTATAAGATCGATCTGTTATAGAGACGATGGCGCTTAAGCTACGAGTCTCTATATCGTATTTTTTAGATATATTAATTTAAAATTAGCTAAACAATCAACTTAAAATTTTAAAAGAATTATACCAATTTGAGATTTTGTATGACTTAATCAGCATTTTGTTCGTTTTTTTCTATTTAATTCTTATTTTTAATCTATATTGATGAAACCAAATTAACTGATTGAAAGCTGTAATTATTATTAAATTTAACCATCTGAGTAACGATCAAGTATTCGATGATTTAAAAATTTTTTCAACAATATGCTCATGCGTAGGGATGAGCCCAGCTTTTAATCCAAGGGGTTTAAACACTTTATCAACAACAGATTGAGTAAGTTTTCCTTTATCTTGCTCGATATCGCTCAGTGTACGTCGACTAATACCGACCAGTGTTGCATATTGTTCTTGTGACATACTTAATAGATTTTTCCGAAGATAAGCCAACAATTGCCCCATGCTTATTTCATTCATTAAGTACTTTGTATACAAATCAATCAGAACTTGCTGGCGATCTTGTGGTTGTTTTTTAATATTCATAAAAGTTCCCATCGCTTTAATTTAGCTTCAATGTAGTCGAATGAGAGTACAGGCATTTCAATGATCTGTTTGGGTATGCCCTTGTCTATTAATCTTTGTTTGAGTCCAAGCAATTTATTCGCCAATGATTTTAGCGTCTCTAAAGATATATCAGGATCACACCACGGCGCCAATTTCTGTGAAATTTGAATCCATTGGTATTCACCACCTTCTTCATAAGGACTTCCCCATGTTGTTGACCTAATCACATGCTCTGGGTCTGCTTTCATAGGAGCAAAATCATAAATCGGAGAAAGAAAAACATTTCCAGTCTTTTTTAAAAATGAAGTATTACGCCCATGATTATCTGAATTACCAAAAATGATATTAAGTAAATCTCGTTGTAGCCACTCGCAAACAAATTGAGTCGAATTAAACTTAGTATCTATGGTTTTAAATAAAATACAAAGACTGTCAATCACTTCAAAATGATTAAGATGACTCCCTGCTGACTTATTTAAAATTGAATACACTGATTCGAGTCCATATCGATGCCATCGTTGATCACACCATTCAGTATCAAATCTTGGCAACCACAATGAAGGATACCTTTCACCTTCAATAAGCCGCATATTGGCAGTATCAATTGTACTAAAACCCAGTTCATTGAATTCACGGTAATAATAATATTCAGCTTTTAGAATGTTACAGTCAATTTCACTGCGATTATTTCTCGGAAATTTAACCAAGTAATGCTGATCAGGAGTATCAAAGCTTTGTTGATAAGTATCAATCCAGACTTTTTGATCCGCTGTGTTACGCACAAGCAGTTTTGGTGCTTCACCACCTGCACCGGTTGCTCCTCCGCTGATAGCTCCCATTTGCTGTGCATACTCTAAAAAATCTGCATTACGATCAGCAACATCTGCCGTACTAAATTTGCGTAAATGTAAAGTGGACTCAAGATTTATGGGAGGAATTGATTCTTTAATTCGTAAATTTCCAACAGGTGCAATCACTCCTTTTTCTAATAAAATACTGTCTTGTTCTGCATGTGAGAATTTTTGTAAGTTCAGATAGTTAATCCAATAACGTCGTGCAGCACCTGAAGGAATAATATCATCTAAAAAGCCAAACCATGTTTTGGCTTCATGTTTAATAATCAGTTGCACTGGAAGCGATAAACTACAAGCATGTTCATCGCTTTTGTCTAAATATGAAATGGCGTATTCAATTTGGTACTCTAGTTCACAGGGACTCGCCGATCCCTTTTCAGGATCTAATATTTTAAGTTCTGCTATATCTAACCAGTGCGTATCAAATAATGCCTGTATTGTAAATTTCTTCATAAATAGAAATGAGCAATAATTTGCTCAAAATTAACTTGAAAAATTATAAATGTGAATATATTTGCTCATTTATTCAAATTTAAAAGATTTTCGTGCAAATTTTTGCTCAAAAACATACTGAATACCGCCATTATTTTTTGAACTTAGCCTCAAAATTTCAAACTAATCTTGTGGGTGAAGTACATCCAAAGACACTTTAATTCGATCTAATACCACAGTTGTTTTAAACCATTCAACATTCGAATTGCAATGAAATAGCTCATCACACAGTGCTTGAAATCGACTCATACTAGGAACAAGAAGGATTAAGATAAAATCTGCCTCACCTGTCACATAGTAACATTGTTGTACTTCTGGTCTAGAAAAGCTTTGTTTTAATAGATCAAGATCAGCTATATGGGTTTTATTGACATGAACCTCGACCATGATCGTGATCACTTGATTGAGCTTATCGGGATCTAAAATTGCGGTGTGTCCAGTAATATAGCCATGCTCTCGTAATTTCTGAATACGGCGCTGTACAGATGCAGTGGATAAATGTACAGCATCTGCCAATTCACGTAAGGGCGTTAAGCAGTCCTTTTGCAAGTGCATGAGTAACGCATAATCAAACTTGTCTAAGATCATATCAATTGATTGAGTGTCGTGAGAAATTTTCTCATTTATAATAGAAATTTTTAGCAAATTTATCAATCAAGTTGAAATAAAATATCGTTTTCACATTCAAATCACTCAGATGTCACAGCAATCCAATACCGCTTTAGGTATCACTCTCAATGTCATCGCTTCAATACTGTTTGCAATTATGTTTGCCTACACCTCCTTATTGGGTGCATTAGAGGGAAATGAAATATATGGTTGGCGAATTTTACTTACCTTACCCTGTTTGACACTTTTCATTATTGCTCAGGGAAATTGGTCACAGGTCAGGCATATTTATAAACGTTTATTCAAAGAGCCTTATTTTATATTGACTCGTCTGATTTCTTCATTTTTGATCGGATTGCAACTTTGGTTATTTATGTGGGCGCCTCAGCATGGATATGGATTAGATGTTTCCCTCGGTTACTTCATGATGCCGATCACTATGGTTATTTTGGGAAGAGTTGCGTTTAAAGATAAAATGTCAGGTTGGCAAAAGTTATCCTGTCTTTTTGCAATATTCGGCGTGATTCATATGTTGTTTGTATCAACAACCCTTACATGGCCAACACTACTGATTTGTTTGGGCTACCCAATTTATTTTTGGCTAAGGCAGAAAACCAATACCAATAATATTGGCGGCGTTTGGTTCGATATGATACTCAGTCTGCCTTTGAGTATTTTCTTTATTCTCAAAGGTGGTGTTTTAACAGGTGCTTTAGGTTCGCCTTCTTATACATTGTCGTTAATTTTAGGGCTAGGCTTAATCAGCGCACTCGCATTAGGATTTCAGTCTCTTTCAGCACCACACTTGAATTTGAGTTTATTTGGACTTTTGGTCTATGTTGAACCTGTTTTGCTATTTTTTGTTGCAATCATATTCGGTGAGACAATTCATGCAACTGAATGGCCAACCTATATCGCGATTTGGGTGGCAGTCTGTGTATTGGTTATTGAAGGTCTCATAAGTCTAAAGAAAAAAAGCAGTACTCAAGTATAATTTATATATTCGTCTTTTTGCTATTGAGATTGTAGAGTTCGTTCAGGCTCATTTTTTATAGTAGAACCCATCTGCTGAATCTACAGGATTCAGCAGATGCTTAGCTGTATAAGTCTATCTTTACAAGTTGTTGATTACAGCATCCAATCAATTAAATTGGGGCTTTCTTTTTTCCATAAAAGCAGCCACACCTTCTTTATAATTGTCTGAATGTCCGGCAATACGCTGAAATTGACGTTCTAGTTGCAATTGATCCGCTAAAGTATTCTGTGGTGCATGATTGAATGCTTGTTTAATCAGTGAAATTGAATTGCTGGGTTGGTTTGCTAATCTTTCGGCAAGTTCAATGACATTCTGCTCGAAAGCTTCATCCTCATAAACCTCCCAAATCAAGCCCCAATTTAAAGCCTGCTGTGCAGATAATTGATCGCCTAACATCGCCAAACCTTTGGCTCTGGCTAATCCGACTAGATGGGGTAAATGCCAAGTTCCACCTGCATCAGGAACCAACCCAACTTTGCAAAATGACTGTATGAATCTCGCTGACTGCTTAGCCACCACCATATCGCAGGACAAAGCCAGATTTGCGCCTGCTCCAGCAGCTACCCCATTTACCGCAGCAATGACAGGTTTGGACATCTGAGTAATTTTCAAGATCAAAGGGTTATAAAATTTTTCCAAGGCTGCGCCTGCATCATAGTCTGGAGCACTAATCACCTCTTTACTTCTTGTTGTTAAATCCTGTCCTGCACAAAATCCTTTACCTGCTCCTGAAATCACGATGGTATGAATATCTTGACTAAAGGACCATTGGTCTAACATTAAAATAATTTCTTGATGCATCTGTTCGTTAAAACTATTTAGTACTTCTGGTCGGTTTAAGGTTAAGTAACCTACTTTATTGTGCTGACGAACTAAAATATGTTGGAAATTCATTGATCTCTACCCATTCAAATATATATGACGTAATTTTGCTTAAAATGCAAAATCATCAGGATCGAGTTGCATAACGGCTTTCGCACCTGATTGGATCGAAGCAGCATGGCTTTTGGTACGATGAAGTAGTTTTTCAAAGAAAAATTGAGCAGTGGCTAATTTGGCACGATAAAATTTTTCTTCTTGTGTTCCATCATTTAACTTTTGCTCTGCGACTTGCGCCATACGAGCCCAAAGGTAAGCAAATACGACATAGCTTGAAAAGTACAGATAATCGACTGAGGCAGCACCAATTTCTTCTGGATTTTGCTGGGCTTGAACCGAGATATGCTGAGTGATGGACAACCATTGTTGTTTCAATTCAGTCAAAGTTGTTATATAGGTTACAAGTGCAGGATTTGATTGATGGGTTGCAATAAATTGATCAATCAGATCAATCATATTGTTTAACAGTTTTCCTTCAGACTTTAATACTTTGCGTGCCAATAAGTCTAATGATTGAATCTCTGTTGTACCTTCATACAAAGTAGAAATACGTGCATCACGAGCAATTTGTTCCATGCCATGTTCGACAATAAATCCATGTCCACCAAAGATCTGTACACCATGTTTAGCAGACTCATTACCAGATTCGGTTAAAAAAGCTTTGGCAATAGGCTTCAAAAAAGCCAGTAATTCATCTGAGTGTATCTTTTGCTCTGGATTGTGAGTGTTTTCAACAATATCGACATGTTGCGCTAAGAAATATGCCAGTGCACGCCCTCCTTCAGAAAATGCTTTTTGAGTCATTAACATTGAACGTACTGCAGGATGTACGATGATTGGATCCGCATTTTTTTCTGGGTATTTTGCACCAGTCAAAGCACGCATGGCTAAACGTTCCTTAGCGTAGTTCAAGGCACCTTGAAATGAAATTTCAGAGGCTGCAAGTCCTTGTACTGCTGTACCAATACGTGCGGTATTCATAAAGGTGAACATGCAATTTAAACCTCGGTTTTCAGGTCCAATTAAAAAACCTTTTGCCCCATCAAAATTCAACACACAAGTTGCATTACCATGAATTCCCATTTTATGTTCAATCGCACTACAAATGACTTTATTTCGATCTTGGAGATTGCCAGAATCATCTACTTTAAATTTGGGTACGATAAATAGTGAAATTCCTTTCGTTCCAGCGGGTGCTTGAGGAAGACGAGCGAGAACGATATGGACAATGTTTTCTGCCAAATCATGTTCCCCAGCAGATATAAAGATTTTCTCGCCAGTAATGGCATAACTTCCATCCACATTCGGTTCAGCTTTAGTGCGAATCAATCCCAAATCTGAGCCAGCATGTGACTCGGTTAGGCACATGGTTCCAGTCCAAATTCCACTGATCAATTTGGATAAATAGATTTGCTTATGTTGTTCTGTTCCATGATGCTCAATCGTACGCATTGCGCCATGCGATAAGCCTGGATACATTGCCCAAGCCCAATTCGCACCACATAACATTTCTGAAATTGCAATCCTTAATAACGTAGGTAAACCTTGTCCACCGTATTCAGGATCAGCTGTAAGTGAGGTAAATCCTAACGCTGTATATTTTTGATAAGCCTCTTTAAAGCCTTTCGGTGTTGTTACTTTGCCATGATCAAATAGGCAACCTTGCTGATCGCCATTTTGATTGATAGGTGCAAGTTCATTTTCACAAAAGTCTGCACCAGCCTGTAAATATTGGTTGATCAATTCACGACTCAGTTCATTCTGATCATTCAAAAATTGCTGATAAGTTTCTTCTGTATTCAACATTTCATGAAGTACAAACTGCATATCACGTAATGGTGCTTTATATAAAGGCATACGTTATTCCTTTTTCAATTGCGCTTCCTATGCTTGCTATAGGGAAAAGCGATTTCCTTTGAATGAACTTTATTCTCGAATGAATTAAAAATATCAAATAAATTTCATATTGCAAAATTTATTTTCATTATTTTGGTATAAAACCAAATTATCAACTACGTGTATATGTTTGGATTTTGATTAATTCATTGTATTTAAATAGTTTATTTAAATTTTAAATTAAAATTGCTTTAATGATATTATAAATTTAATTTTGTATTGCAAAATAACATTCCGTAAATTTAAAATTTATAGTATGTTAATGCTATCGCTTAACATTGCAAGGAAGATTTATGGATAGCCCTCAATACACTGGTCTTGAGTTCCTAACTGCTTTAAAGAATGGAGAAATTTCAGCATCTCCGATGGCACATACCATTCCGATGCAGTTAGTTGAAGTTGCTAAAGGAAAAGCAACGTATAAGGTTACGCCAAGTCAAGCACATCGAAATATACAAGGGACAATCCATGGTGGTTTTTGTGCAACCGCTTTAGATACAGCAACAGGAAGTGCCGCCCATACATTACTTGAACATGGCGTTGGTTATGGCACGATAGACCTGAACGTAAAAATGATTCGCCCCATGCAAATAGATACAACCTATTATGCACAAGCAGAATTGATTAATGCAGGACGTAATATCATCACCACTGAAGGAAAAATTATCGATGACCATGGCAAAATTTATGCATTTGCAACAGCAACATTGATGGTCATACGTAAGTAAGGCTTTAAATAAATACCTTAAGTAGCATTTGCTTTAAGCTCCTGATGGAGCTTAATTTTTGATCTGTTGTTTTTTCATCGTGTAAAAGTCAATCCGGTCTATCGCCAAGCTCACTAATGCCATAGTAAAGCCCAATATCACACATGCCACCCATCCCCAATGTTTCCAAGCATAAACTGCGACAAAAGAACCTAATGCAGCACCACCAAAATACAAGGTCATATAGATAGAATTAATCCGAGAACGTGCCTGTGCCGAAATGCGATAGACCAAATTCTGATTGAGAACATGAAATGCAGATAAGCCAAAATAAGCTAAAATGACGCCAAATGCATAAGCAAATAAAGAGCGTTGTGCAAAAAATAGTGGAATCCATGCAATCAACAGCAATGACATACAAATGATAGCAACTTTATTCTCTAAGCCTTTGGCGATTTGTTTTCCAGCCCAAGGCGTTGCGAAAACTCCTGCTAAACCCACTATGCCAAATAAACCAATTTGAAAATCGTTAAAATAATAAGGTGCATTGGCAAGAATAAACGTCATGGTGGTAAAGATCAGCGCTAAAATACCAAAACCAATCCCACCCGCTATGCCACGGCGAATTAAATGCGGTTGGTCAACAGCCAAAGTAAATAATGAGCGATAAATCTGTAAAACAGTGAGTTGATGTGACTTTCGAGCGAGAGGTAACTTGATCCACATTACCATAGCGAAAGCTAAAATGACGATGCCACTCAGTAAATATACGGCATGCCAAGACCATATGGTGGATAGTAGACCTGCGATTGATCGTGCCAATAGGATACCGAGAAACAACCCACTCATCAGTGTTCCAACCACCTGAGGGCTTTTTTTCGGACTAGCTAGACCTGCTGCAAAGGGAACCAAGACTTGTGTGGTGATTGAGAAAAAGGTCGCCAAAAAGGTAAAGCCATACAATGTGTGTAAGGATTGACTGAAAGAGAGTCCAATTTGTGCAAAACCTGTGCAACACATCAGCAAACAAATGTAGCTCCGTTTTTCAAAAAAATCACCAAGTGGTACTAAAACGAATAGACCAACTGCATAAGAGAGTTGGCCGATAACAATAGTGAATGCGACTTGTTCAACATGAACCTGCAAGGCATTGGCAATAGAATAAATCAAAGGTTGATTATAATAGTTTGAACCTGCACAAATTCCACAAGCCATAGCCATGATGAAAATAAAGCTTTTTGACAAGATTTGTGTTGTTTCAGGTCGAACTACGCTTTGCATTGCCTTAACCTCACCTGTAGTTAAAATTTATACATCGACACAAAATTAATGCGAGACACATCCGCTGTTCTTCCATCAAACACTTCCCGTTTGCCTTGGTGATATTCCATGCCAATATCAATTTGTTCCGCAGGCGAATAGAACAGGTTTGCTGCATAATCTGTCAGACGTTTGTTTGCATCAGGGTTAAGTTTTGCATAGGCTGAATCATCATCAAAAGCAAAAATAGAGGCTGACAAATTGGCACGCCATTGTGGATTAAATTTATAGGAATAGCCGACATTTAGACTATTGAGCTTATTCATTAGTAATTCATTTTTTTCTGTATTTAACGAAAAATCACCTGCTGCATTCAAGTTAGTCGCATTTGTTAAACCACTCTGGGTGATGTAAGGCATGAATTTTTGATCACCTACAATATATTGATAATTGGCTTGGAGGGATTGTTGTGGTGTCAGTTGGTATTTTAATCCAGCACCGAGTCCCCAACTTACTTTCTTGACCGTATCTTTTGCGACATCGACAGACTTTTCATTGATAAAACCTTGAGCTAAAGCAGTCAAAGCCCCTTGTTTAACCGTATAGCGACTGGTCAATGTCGGGAATGCTGAAACTCGAGATCCTGTATATTCCAATGCAACTTTTAAATCGCTGTTTCCGTTTACTTTCCAATCGTAACGCACTTGAGGCGTACGGGTATAGGATGTTCCCATAAACTGGGTATAGTCCACGGATTCTGTTCGAGTTTCCATATTTGACATCAATGACCAAGTTTGACCAAAGGTCCAGTCTTTATACGTAAAGAAAGCATGACGAATACGGAACTTACCATCACCCGTTCCCATATTTGAACTGTCAAAAAAATCTGCTTCAATATTTCCTGTAACAGCCTTATCTGGACTATTGAAATACACGCCTATTCGACTGGCATTGATCATGGAATCCGAACGAGCATGATCAGAACGTTTGTCACTTTCAAATGGGGTGCGGTTCAAACTATTTGTGGTTCTTCCCCCAGTGTCAGGTGACGACTTGAAATCAACTGCTGCATCCAGTCGAGCAATCCCATAGACTTTGACATTATCTGTCCATGTCACCCATGAAGGTGCGATGGGTTTTGCGCTTTCATCGGTCTTATTTTTTTCTACATTTTCTTCAATTTTTGCTTGCTGGACTTGCAAGTTATTTTGCGCGCTTTTTTGTGCTTCCAGTTCTGCTTTCAGTTTTTGCAACTCAGCTTCTAATACATTAATTCGTTGTTCTGCTGTGTTCGGAGAATTTGCAAAAATAGTCCCTGAAGCCACAGCACAAGCTGTAGCTAAAATTAATTTTTTCATCTTTTAATCCTTAAAGAAGCGTTTTTCCATATAGGTCAATTAATTGACACGGGCATCTATCAGTGGGCAACCCGTTAGTGCTTGTAATTCATCAAAACTCAGTCCTTGAACGACTTCTGTGACATAAGCCTTGTGATCTTTCAGTTCGATAATGCATAAATCAGTGTATATACGATTGACACATTGTTCTCCAGTCATTGGATAGCTGAGTGTATTGACGATTTTTGCTTCGCCATGTTTGGTCACATGTTCCATATAGACATAAATTGATTTTGCACCCACCGCCAAATCCATCGCACCACCGACTGCTGGTACATCATCTACTTTTCCTGTATGCCAATTGGCAAGATCGCCATTCACCGCAACTTGAAATGCACCAATCACACAAATATCAAGATGACCACCACGCATAATGTCAAAGGAATCACCATGATGCATGAAACAGCCACCATCTAATAATGTGACTAACTCCTTTCCTGCATTGACTAAGTCTTGATCTTCTTCATCTGCTTTTGGCGGAGGCCCAAAAGCCAAAACACCATTTTCTGAATGCAGGAAGATTTCTTTATCTTGAGGTAAATACTTGGCCACATTGGTCGGTAAGCCAATACCTAAATTGACATAAGAACCTTCGGGAATATCCAAAGCAATCAATTGAGCGATATCTTCACGTGAACGTTTTTGAATTGACATTAGATATCTCCTACTTTAACGACATGCTGTACAAAAATTCCGGGGGTAATAATGCATTCGGGATCAAGACTCCCCAACTCAACAGTATGATTGACTTGAACGATTGTTGTTTTTGCAGCCTTTGCCATAATCGGACCAAAGTTCCGTGCAGCTTTACGATAGGTCAAATTGCCCCAACGATCTGCTTGATCTGCATAAATCAAAGCAAAATCGGCTTCAAGTGGATACTCAAGTACATAGTTTCGACCATGAATCGTTCTGGTTTCTTTACCTTCTGCGACTTTTGTGCCATAGCCTGTAGGTGTAAATATGGCACCGAGACCTGCACCTGCCGCCTGTATCCGACAGGCTAAATTACCTTGAGGCACCAGTTCCAATTCTATTTTTCCTGCACGATATAAATCTTGAAAAACGCTAGAACCGGCTGACTTTGGAAAAGAGCAGATCATTTTTCTGACACAACCTGCAATGATAAGTTGGGTTAAACCACGATCACCAGAAGCAGCATTGTTATTCACGATGGTTAGCTCTTTTTTACCTAAATCAATCAAGGCTTCAATGAGTTCTGCTGGCTGACCTGTGACACCAAAACCACTGGTCATGATGGTTGCACCATCGGGAATTGCCTTTAAAATGGGTTCAATATCACTGGTGATTTTATTGATCATTTCCCTTGTCCCTGTATATGCTTGAATTCAACTGGCAGCTTAAACATCACTCTGCCTTTTGTGGATTAAATAGTCTGTCTTTGATAAATAACAATGGAATTACCCCACAGATAAAGTAAGCACCTGCCATGACCAACAGTCCTAAGCCAATCGAACCATTTTGTGACAGAAAACCAATCGTGAGTGGTGAAAAAATCGAAAGCACTTTACCAATGTTATATGCCCCGCCTACAGCAGAACCGCGGATGGAGGTAGGAAAACTTTCCGTCATATAAGTGGCATTAATGGCATACGGTATGCCGTATAAGAAACCAAAGAACAACATGAGCCATAGAATATTTGCTGGCGTATTCAGATAAACAATCACGGGAATAAACAGCGCAGTACCAATTGTCCCAAAGGCAAACACAGCACGGCGACCCAATTTATCGGCAATAATTCCTGCAATGATCTTAGCGAACATCATGATCAAGAAAGTACCTACCATATACATGGCCATTTCTTTAAACTTGATTCCTAGATCTGACTCTAAATAGGCAGGCAACCAATTACTTACGCCGTAGTAGCCAAATTGCAAAGCACCTGTACTGAGAATCCATAACACAAACATAGTGCCATGTTTTTTATCACGTAAGATTTCCCAATATGGATTTTGACGTTTAACCGCTTGTGTACTTTGAGGCGTAACCAGCATTTTTAATTGGCGTGCTTTTTTCCATGACTCCGGCTCAGGAACAATAAAATGCATCAGTACAGATAATATAATCGGTGTAATAGCGAGCCAGTAAAGAAAGCGCCAACCATGTTCTGGAATAATATGACCCGCCAACAATGTGGCAAGTAAAGAACCGAGGGTATAACCCGTCATCAGTGTTGCTAAAACAGTTGAACGGTGTTTAGTTGGCACCATCTCAGACATTAAAATATTGCAGGCGATATAGAGTGCCCCCAAGCCCATTGCTCCAACTGTTCTCAAGATGGCAAATTGCATATAAGAATGGGTAAAACCCAATGCACAAGTGAGCACTGAAGAAAAAGCGATGAAAAATACAATAATTCTGACTCGACCAAACCGATCACAAGCCCAACCGCCAATTAAACCGCCTACGGCTGAACCGAGTAGTGTTAAACTCCCCAATGTACCAGCTTGTACACCGGTCAGATGAAATTCAGTTTTTAAACTGGTCAAACTCAAGGCTAAAAAGCCTAAATCTGCGCCGTCGCATAACAATGTAAAAAATGCAAATATAAATGCAGTAATCCAAATCTTCTTAGGCGTTTGAATGGCTTCTCCAGCATCCAATTGACCACCATTATTTTGTGTAACAGTTTCCGTTGTCATGTCCATATCCTCAGAAAGAATATGAGGCATCCCCTGCCTCAAGCGATGTATGCTTTATTAAGTTGTTGCTTCCCGAATCATATTTTTTGCAATAATCAATTGTTGAACCTGCGTAGTTCCTTCATATAAACGGAATAAACGTACATCACGATAAAAACGTTCAATTGCGTATTCACTGATATAGCCCGCACCACCATGAATTTGCACACAGCGGTCTGCAACTCGACCACACATTTCAGTGGCAAACATTTTGCTACAAGAGGCTTCTGTACTAATGTTTTCACCACGATCACGGCGACGTGCAGCATCAAGGACCATGCATTTCGCTGCATAAATTTCTGCTTTTGAATCTGCAAGCATGGCTTGAATCAATTGAAAGTTAGCAATGGGCTGACCAAATTGCTTGCGCTCAATGGCATAGTGCAATGCATCATTTAACATCCGTTCAGCGATGCCCACACTATAAGCACCAATATGTAAGCGCCCTTTGTCTAGGACTTTCATTGCAGTTTTAAAGCCTATGCCTTCCACACCACCGATTAAAGCAGATGCGGGAACTCGACAATTTTCAAAAATTACATCACAAGTATGAGAACCTTTTTGTCCCATCTTTTGATCAATTTTTCCTAAACTTATCCCAGGGGTATTGGCTTCGACTAAAAAAGCAGAAATGCCATTTGCACCTTTGATTTCGGGGTTTGTTCGCGCCATAACTGTAAAAGTTGAAGCATGAGGAGCATTGGTAATAAAGCGTTTTGTGCCATTGAGAATATAAAAATCACCCTCTTTAACTGCACTGGTTTTTAAAGAGGCTGCATCTGAACCTGCTTCAGGTTCGGTCAAACAAAACGAACCAATAATTTCTCCACTGGCGTAGCGAGGAAGGTATTTTTGTTTTTGCTCTTCTGTACCATCGATTAAAATAGCACTTGAACCGATACCATTATTGGTACCAATGAGTGAGCGAAAAGCTGGAGAGGTTTGTCCAAGTGCAAATGCAACATTAACTTCTTCTTCCATGGTAATCCCTAAACCACCATATTGCTCTGGAATGGTGAGTCCAAATAAACCAAGCTCGCGCATTTGTTGCACAATATCTTCTGGTATTTTGTCTTGCTCAGCCACTTCATTTTCACGTGGAATCAATTCATTTTTTACAAAATCACCAATTGTCGTCAGTAATTGCTGCAACATCCCTTCATCACGAATCATCTATGATCTCCTTTCTTGTATCTATTTTCGGTGAATTACGCCCAACGACGATATCCTGCATCGGGCTGGATTTTTAATCTTATTGACTATGAATGTGTTTCATAATAAGAGATTAAAAATGAAAAATTCAAGCTTTTTTGAAAATTAATTTCGTTTAACGAAATTTTATAATTGACGATTATTAAATATCAATCACTTAGATAAATAGTCAACCACTTAAATTTTCATAGAGACAAATAATGCTTGAAATAAATTTCAAAATAAGCATTATTAAAGAAATATAGTTTTGATATGCGAAACAAGGAATTCATAAATGAGTGAAATCACAGGGAACAATTTCATCGAAGTTGATTATGGTTTTCAAAATATAGCAATCATTAAGATCAATCGTCCAGAAGCTAAAAATGCGTTGAACACTGAAGTACGTAAACAACTGGCTCAAGTATTTACTGAATTAAGTTTCGACGATCAGATCCATGCCATTGTATTAACAGGCGGTGATGAGGTGTTTGCAGCGGGTGCTGACTTAAAAGAAATGGCAACAGCAACATCGACAGAAATGCTTTTGCGACATACAGAGCGCTATTGGAGCGCCATTGCCCAATGCCCTAAACCTGTGATTGCTGCAGTAAATGGCTATGCATTAGGTGGTGGTTGTGAACTGGCAATGCATAGCGACATCATTATTGCCGGCAAAGGTGCAATTTTCGGGCAACCCGAAATTAAGGTGGGCTTGATGCCAGGCGCTGGTGGTACACAACGCTTATTCCGTGCTGTAGGTAAGTTTCATGCGATGCGAATGATTATGACGGGTACAATGGTAAAGGCGGAAGAAGCTTATATCATTGGATTGGTTTCTCAAGTGACTGAAGATGATCAAACCATTCCCACTGCGATTCAAATGGCTCAAAGTCTCGCAAAAATGCCACCAATTGCCCTGCAGCAAATTAAAGAAGTTGCATTGATGAGCGAAGATGTTCCTTTAAATGCAGGGCTATGCTTAGAGCGCAAATCGTTCCAATTGCTGTTTTCAACTGAAGATAAAAACGAAGGTATTCAAGCTTTTATTGAAAAGCGTAAACCATCATACCAAGGCAAATAACCTTCACCGATCAACAACGTGGAATAAAAATGGCAAGAAAAGTATTGATTAGCGCGGGCGGTGCTGGAATTGGGCGTCATATTGCAGAAGCATTTTTAAATCAACAAGATGATGTCTATGTTTGTGATATGAATGCAGACAGCTTAACTCAATTTCAGCAAGCGTATCCTAGCCTTCATATTTATCAGTGTGATCTATCGAAACATGATCAAATCAAAAACATGTTCAATGATGCGACAGAAAAACTGGGACATATCGACATATTGGTTAACAATACTGGGATTTCGGGTCCAACTGTAGCAGCAGAAGAACTGAGTTTTCATGATTGGAATACTGTATTGAACCTAAATTTAACCAGTACTTTTCTGCTTACCCAATTTGCTATTCCTTATCTAAAACGTGCTAAGTCTGGTGTCATTATCAATATGTCATCCATCGCTGGACGTTTAGGCTATCCCTATCGGTTAGCCTATTCAACATCAAAATGGGGACTGATTGGTTTTACCAAGACATTGTCAATGGAACTTGGTCCAGACAATATTCGGGTAAATGCCATACTTCCTGGTGCCGTAGATGGTGAGCGTGTACAACGTGTGCTGCAAGCACGTGCAGATCTGACCCATAGCACCTTAGATGCTGTCACTCAAAATGCACTCAAAAACCAATCACTCAAATATTTTGTCAATCCTAAACACATTGCTGACTTATGCCTATTTTTAGCTTCAGAGAGTGGTCGTTCGATTTCAGGACAAATTTTACCTATAGATGGTGATAAGCAATGTCTGAGTTAAAAACTCAAATTTTACGCGTTTTATTTTTGAATATAGATCAGTTATCAGGATGATCACATGACTTATGATATTAAAAGCTTGGCTGTAATCGGTGTGGGCATTATGGGCAGTGGTATTGCTCAAATCGCAGCACAATCAGGTCATACAACTTATTTATATGACACAAAAGATGGGGCTGCGCTACAGGCTAAAGAAAAGCTTGCAGCAACATTTCAAAAATTAGTCGAAAAAAATAAAATCACTGTTGAACAAGCTGAAAGTGCCAACCAACATTTAATTGTTGCGCAACAACTTGAAGACTTAAAATCTTGCGATCTTGTTATAGAAGCGATCGTTGAACGTCTAGACATTAAACAAGGTTTAATGCAGCAACTTGAACAAATCGTTTCAGATACCACCATATTAGCTTCAAATACCTCATCGCTGTCTATCACGGCAATTGCTGCAAACTGTAAACTGCCTGAACGTGTTGTCGGCTTTCATTTCTTTAATCCTGTTCCACTGATGAAAGTTGTCGAAGTTATCCAAGGGTTAAAAACAGATCCACAGATCATTGAAGCACTTTGTCAGTTATCTCATGCATTTGGTCATCGCCCTGTAATTGCCAAAGATACTCCGGGATTTATCATTAACCATGCTGGGCGAGCATATGGAACAGAAGCATTAAAAATTTTAAATGAAAATGTTTCAGATATTAGTGAAATTGACCGCATTTTACGAGATGGTGTGGGTTTCAGAATGGGTCCCTTCGAGCTCATGGATTTAACTGGGCTTGATGTATCACATCCAGTAATGGAATCGATTTACCATCAATATTACGAAGAAGCACGCTATAAACCCAATCCTTTAACCAAACAAATGCTCGAAGCTAAACAACTTGGGCGAAAAGTCAAACAAGGTTTTTATAGCTATGCAACAGGTAGCAAAAGCGGTGAAAAACCAGCACAGTATGTCGAAGCATTAACAAAGTATCCGAGCGTATGGATTGCAGCAGACTTTGCTGAGGATAAACAACGCATCGAGGATTATCTCATCCAGCACAATATTTCTTTGGATACGGGCGAACATCCGCAGGCGGAAAGTTTATGTCTAGTGGCTTGTTATGGTGAAGATACCACACAAACAATCAAACGGCTTCACTTAAACCCTGAGCATACAGTAGCAATCGACCTGCTATATGGTATCGAAAAACATCGAACACTGATGCCATCGCTACGAACAACATCTGAGTACCGTCAGGCTGCCCATTCTATCTTTAACTTAGATGGCGCAATGGTCAGTATGATCAATGAAAGTATTGGTTTTGTTGCACAACGTGTTTTAGCCATGGTGATCAATCTGGGTTGTGATATTGCCCAGCAAAATATCGCATCAGTTGATGATATTAATGCTGCTGTTCGTTTAGGGCTCGGGTATCCATTTGGTCCAATTGAATGGGGTGATCAGATTGGAAGCGATAAAATCTTACTGATCCTCAACCGTATATCTGCCTTGACCTATGACCCACGTTATCGTCCTAGCCCATGGCTACAGCGTCGTGTCGCATTAAACTTACCACTTACTTTTAATTCTGAATATTGAAAAGGAAATTCTCTATGTTAAATGCTTATATTTATGACGGTCTACGTAGTCCAATTGGTCGACATGCAGGCGAACTTGCATCAGTGCGCCCCGATGATCTTGTTGCGATGGTTATGCAAAAACTTCTAGAAAAAACAGGTGTGCCTGGTGCAGACATAGAAGATGTCATTTTAGGAGATACCAATCAAGGTGGTGAAGACAGCCGCAATGTTGCCCGGAATGCTCTATTGCTTGCAGGTTTACCTGTAACGGTTGCTGGACAAACAGTCAACCGCTTATGTGCCAGTGGTTTAGGTGCTGTCATTGATTCAGCACGTGCGATTACCTGTGGTGAAGGTGACTTATATATTGCTGGAGGTGTAGAAAGTATGTCTCGTGCGCCTTTTGTGATGGCGAAAGCTGAAAGTGCTTATAGTCGTGATGTAAATATCTACGACACCACCATTGGTTCACGTTTTCCCAATAAAAAGCTGATTGCACAATATGGTGGACATTCTATGCCTGAAACAGGCGATAATGTTGCAGTTGAATTTGGCATTACTCGAGAACAGGCAGACCTATTTGCTGCTCAATCACAGGCAAAATATCAACAAGCCAAGCAAGATGGCTTTTTCAATGATGAAATTACACCCATCGAAGTTTTTCAAGGAAAAAAATTACCTCCAAAATTGGTCACAGAGGATGAACACCCACGTCCGAGTTCTACACTAGAAGCTTTAAGCAAGTTAAAACCGCTATTTGAAGGTGGTGTAGTCACAGCGGGTAATGCCTCGGGCATCAATGATGGTGCAGCAGCACTTCTTATAGGTTCAGAACTCGCTGGTCAAAAATATGGCTTAAAACCTATGGCTAAAATTTTATCCGCGGCAGCGGCAGGCATTGAGCCACGTATTATGGGGGCTGGTCCAATTGAAGCCATCAAAAAAGCTGTAGCACGTGCAGGCCTTCGTTTAGATGATATGGATATTATTGAAATCAATGAAGCTTTTGCTTCTCAAGTCTTATCTTGCTTAAAAGGTTTAGATATTGATTTTAATGACCCACGTGTGAACCCAAATGGCGGTGCAATTGCGATTGGTCATCCTTTGGGTGCTTCTGGTGCACGTCTCGCACTGACAGTGTCACGAGAACTGATTCGCCGTAATAAAAAATATGCAGTGGTGAGTTTATGTATTGGAGTGGGACAAGGCTTAGCAATGGTGATTGAAAACGTTGCTTAAGCATTAACGATTATCCATTCATCACAACAGCGCAGTGATGAATGGATTTATTTTGCATAGCGAAATATAATGGATAAACTGTTGTTTATTATATTTGAGTATCGAATGTCTCAGAATTCAGAACCTGAACAAACTATAAATTTTGATGAGATACGTCTAGATCCTATTTCTCATATTCATCGTGAAAATAACCCACAATTTATTGCATCTTTGGCACGTGGCTTAGAGCTGTTACGTTGTTTTTCTGCTAACCATCAAGTGTTAGGTAACCAAGAGTTGGCAAAAATGACCGGTTTACCCAAACCGACGATTGCACGGATTACCAACACGCTTGTGTCTTTAGGTTATTTAAAACAACTGCCTAACTCAACTAAATACACTTTAGACATTGGTGTCTTGTCTTTGGGTTATGCTGCCTTGTCCAATATTTCGATTCGTAATATTGCGCATCGCTATATGGAAGAATTGAGTCAATATGTTCAAGCACCTGTTGCAATGGCGACACGTGATCGCTTAAACATGGTTTATATTGATGTAGTTCAAATTGAAACAGCGTTAAATATGCGCCGTCCGATAGGTTCAACCTTGCCCCTCCACAGCAGTTCTATGGGAAGAGCATGTTTAGCGGCAACACCTGAACGTGAACGTAATTTCTTGCTCGATGCGCTGAAACAAAAAAATCCTGAAAACTGGCCTGCAATTAAACGCTCTCTTGAACGTGCTTTTCGAGATTACCAAGATTATGGATATTGTCTTTCTTTAGGTGAATGGCATAAAGAAGTCAATTCTGTTGCTGTGCCTTTAGTGAGTTCTCAACATGGTCTTTATGTCTTTAACTGTGGCGCACCTAGTTTTCATTTAAATCCGGAAAAACTTGAAGGTGAAATTGGACCTCATTTAATTCATATGGTGCATAACATTCAAGATGCATTGAATGAAACACACTGATCAGCTGATTTGAAAAAAGATCAAAGATCATATGAATAAATGATTCAATTTCATGCTAGCAAACAAAAGGCATGATGAAAAACACACTCTATACCCCGACCATTATTTTAATGGCAATTGCAGCAGGCATCTGTACGGGCGGGAATTACTTTAGCCAACCACTGATTCACTCAATGAGTTTGAGTTTAAATATATCGGATACCACAACAGCGTGGGTGCCAACTTTGGCGCAAATTACTTATGCTTGTGGCTTGCTGTTTTTGATGCCTTTAGGGGATATTCTTGAAAAGCGTAAGCTGCTTTTTATCTTTATGTTGCTTGCTGCATTCGGACTGATTATTAGTGGCTTTTCTCACAATATTTATCTGTTGATGTTTGGAACAATCATTACAGGGCTATTCTCGAGTTCAGCTCAACTACTGTTACCGCTTGCAGCGAGTCTGGTCCCTGTTCAACAAAGCGGGCGTGTTGTGGGATTTTTACTCAGTGGATTGATGATGGGCGTGTTATTGGCACGTTCAATTTCTGGACTGATCTCTACACTCTTTGCATGGCATGTGATCTATTTGATCAGTGGATTTTTACTCTTAATTATTGCGATTATTTTATATCGTAATATTGGTCGATTCCCTCCAACCCAATCTGAAAACTATGTAAAAACCATTCATTCCTTGCCAAAGATCTTTTTTCAGAATCGTCGACTAAGAAGAAGAACCTATATTGGTGGATTAACTTTTGCCTGTGTCAGTTTGACCTTTACCATAATGTCACTATTGCTGGCTCCAGCACCATATTTTTTGAGTGATTTCACGATTGGATTATTTGGTTTTGTTGGTATTTTAGGCACATTTGTGGCGAATTTCTCAGGTAAATTCATTGATCAAGGCTACATTCATAAAATATCAATCACTTGTGGTTTCGGGCTAATCCTCAGTTGGTTATTATTTTTATTATTGGATTATCATTTCATCTTTTATATTTTTGCCCTACTCATCCTTTATGCATCACTTTCTGCTGTTCATGTCACCAATCAAAGCATTGTGTTTAAGCTTAACCAAGAGTTACGATCACGTTTTAATGCAATCTATATGACGGGATATTTTGCAGGTGGTGCATTAGGCACGACGACAGGCAGTTATGCTTGGAAACATTTTGGCTGGATAGGTGTGTGTAGCTTAGGCTTGGTATTCGCCATTTTATGTTTATATTGTTGTATTTCAGATGCAAAAAAACCAGCATAATTTATGCTGGTTTTTTTAAATTTGTCTGGATCAATAAATCAGCTATACACGCTGTATTTAACTAATCTCAGTACGAATATTATTCACCATATGTAATAAACGTGGCGCAATATCTTCTTCCAGTTTTTCACGATTCATTATAAAGCTTGGACCACCGCAGTTAAATACCAATAGACCATGTTGTTCATGAATCAATGGAACAGCTACAGAGTTGACATCTTTATGCCACTCCCCAATGGAAAAGCAATAACCAAAATCTTGATAATCTTTGAATGCTTTGTCTAAATCACGATTGATTTTAATCCAGTCTTCTTTATGTTTACGACGGATTGCATCCAGCAAAAATTCTCTTTCATCTTCAGGCATTGCTGCAAGACACGCACGCCCCATCGAGCTTAAATGAATCGGCAAATAGGTTCCAACCTGACGTCGCATGGTCATATTACCTTTACCTTGAACCACATCCAAATAAATCATATTCAAACGATCACGTGTCGCCATTGCAACAGCAGCACCTGCGTAATCTGCTAAATTCTTCATATAAGGATGTGCAATATTACGGATGGACACATTGGAAAGCATTGAATATCCGAATGCCAAAACACCAACAGAGAGTTGGAATTTACTCGAATTTGGCACTTGTTTGATATAGCCCAAGCGTGACAAAGTATGGGTTAAGCGAGTAATTGTCGGTTTAGGTAAACCTGTCATTTGTGAGAGTTCTTGATTACCTAAATGTTGATGTTTTGGCGTAAAACAACGCAATAGCTCTAAACCACGTCCTAAGGCAGTGATAAATTGACGATCATTTTCATCCTGCATATCTTCTATAGGATGCAATAGCTCATGGCGCAAAGGCGCTAATAATTTTTCTGTTTGTTCTGCATCAAAGGCATCAGTCATGGTTATAACACTTCATCTATTTGTTTCGCACTGCGAAAATTATAATCTATTTTTTCTATAAATACACTTTAAAATAAATAATGCATAAAGGTGGATGTGAAAAGTCTAATTTTTCTGATGATTGCGAAACTTAATCATCATAGCCCTTTCACATCAATGGATTAAAACTCTTAACCAATCACACCTTGAGCTTTTAATTCTGCAAATTTCTCATCTGAAATAATACGACCTAAGATTGTTTGTGTATGCTCTCCCAATAAAGGTGGTGCATTTCGATACTCTACAGGTGTCCGAGAAAGTTTGATGGGAGAACCAACGACTGTCATTTTTTCACGAAGTGGATGTGGCATTTCTACCAACATTTCTCGTGCAATCACTTGAGGTTCATTAAAAGCTTGTTCGAGATTATTAATCACCCCAACAGGCACTTTGGCTGCATAAATTGCATTTACCCATTCATCAGCAGTCTTGGTTAAAAAATGCTTGGATAAAATATCAATCACTTCCTCACGATGTTTGATTCGACTCGCATTACGGCTAAAGCGAGGATCGTTGGGTAAATCAGCTAAACCAATACTGTTACATAGTTGAATGAATTGGCTGTCATTACCACAAGCAATAATGAATTCTCGATCTGAAGCTTTAAATAACTGGTAAGGCACAATATTGGCATGTGCATTGCCATAACGCTCAGGAATTTTTCCTGAGGAAAGATAGTTCATTCCTTGGTTTGCCATCGTAGCGATTTGCACATCAAGTAAAGCCATATCTATATATTGACCTAAACCTGTTACATGACGGTTGAGTAAGGCTGCCTGTATGGCAATGGTTGAATATAATCCAGTGGATAAATCAGAAAACGCTACCCCCACTTTTTGAGGACCACCGCCGGGTAAATCATCCTTTTCACCTGTGATGGACATCAGACCGCCCATACCTTGGATGATAAAATCATAACCCGGTTCTTCTGCTCTTGGTCCATTTTGTCCAAAACCAGTGATTGAGCAATAGACCAGTCTTGGGTTGATTTCAGATAAAGTGGCATAATCTAAGCCATACTTTTTTAAAGAGCCTGTTTTATAGTTTTCAATAACCACATCCGTATCTTGGATGAGTGCTTTGATAAGCGATTGCCCTTCTGGATTTGCAATATCAATCGCAACAGAAAGCTTATTTCGATTGGTCGACTGATAATAAGCAGCTTCACGTGTGTCCTGCCCTGCATCATCTTTCATCCAAGGTGGTCCCCAAGAACGGGTATCATCACCCAACTTTGGTCTTTCAACCTTAATAACTTCTGCACCTAGATCAGCAAGAATCTGTCCACACCACGGTCCAGCCAGTACTCGACTTAAATCAAGTACACGAATTCCATTTAAAGCGCCCATGTCTATTCCACGTTCGATTTGTTTAATTTCCTACAGAAAAACTTATCTAGTATAAGTTTCGCATAGCGATATGTATTTTTAATATACATGCAAGTATGCAAAAATCAATCAAAATATTTTTCCTAGTTGATAATAATGTGTTTTTAAATAAACATAGATCAATAAAATCAAGTAATTATAATATTTTAAATAAAATACAACATATCGCATTGCGAAATTAATTTTCAAAATATATTGTTTTATGCAATTCCATTGATTAATATCGAAACGAAATGCAGGGTTTTGCCCGCATTAGATTGATGTTTTAAGTAAGTTGTATAAAGGACAAGACTATGATTCGAGATCAGGAAACACTTAACCAACTGGTAGATATGATTCGACAGTTTGTAGATGGTGTATTGATTCCTCATGAGAATGAAGTCGCAGAAACAGATCAGATTCCTCAAAAAATTATTGAGCAAATGCGAACTTTAGGTTTATTTGGTCTGACGATTCCTGAGCAATATGATGGTCTTGGACTGACTATGGAAGAGGAAGTGACGATTGCATTTGAACTTGGTCGTACTTCCCCTGCTTTCCGTTCCTTGATCGGTACCAATAACGGCATCGGTTCAAGCGGTTTAATCATTGATGGGACCCAAACTCAAAAATCATTTTTCTTACCTCGTCTAGCACGTGGAGAGCTAATCAGCTCATTTTGTCTCACTGAACCAGATGCGGGTTCAGATGCAGCTTCGCTCAAGACGACTGCCATTAAGGATGGTGATTTCTATATTTTAAATGGTACTAAACGCTTTATAACCAATGCACCACATGCAGGTGTATTCACAGTCATGGCACGTACTAACCCTGAAATAAAAGGTTCTGGTGGGATCTCAGCATTTATTGTGGATAGCACAACAGCAGGAATCTCTTTGGGTAAACAGGATCAAAAAATGGGACAAAAAGGTGCGCACACCTGTGATGTCATTTTTGAAAACTGTCGGATTCCTGCCTCTGCACTGATCGGTGGTGTCGAAGGCGTCGGCTTTAAAACAGCAATGAAAGTTCTAGATAAAGGGCGCTTACATATTGCTGCAATTAGTGTAGGTGCCGCTATCCGTATGTTGGATGATGCGCTCAAGTTTGCGATTGAACGTAAACAGTTTGGACAAGCGATTGCAGAATTTCAATTGATTCAAGCCATGCTTGCTGACTCTAAAGCTGAAATTTATGCCGCCAAATGTATGGTCATAGATGCAGCTAGACAACGTGATGCTGGACAAAATGTCAGTTCAGAAGCTTCATGCGCCAAAATGTTTGCGACTGAAATGTGTGGTCGTGTCGCAGATCGATGTGTACAGATTCACGGGGGTTCAGGTTATATCAGCGAATATGCGATTGAACGTTTTTATCGAGATGTGCGTTTATTCCGTCTTTATGAAGGAACAACTCAGATTCAGCAAATGATTATTGCCCGAAACATGATTCGTGCTGTGTCTTAATTAATTCTTCGGCACTTTAAAACGAATTAAAGTGCCATAAATCAAATGTAGGTAATGGATTATGGCTACAAACTACACCACCTCTATCTCCCCAATACAACCCCACACTTGGAAAATTGCATTTATTTTTGCATTCTTGGCTTTGTTGGTCGATGGCGCTGATCTCATGCTGCTGTCTTATAGCCTAAACAGTATTAAAGCAGATTTTGGCTTAAGCTCAGTTCAAGCAGGTATGCTCGGTAGTTTTACGTTGGCGGGTATGGCTGTAGGGGGAATATTTGGAGGATGGGCATGTGATAAATATGGTCGAGTGCGTATTGTAGTACTTTCGATCCTAACTTTTTCACTCCTGACATGCGGATTAGGCTTTACCCAAAATTTCCTAGAGTTTGGCTTACTGCGCTTTTTTGCTTCACTGGGTTTGGGTTCACTTTATATTGCCTGTAATACTTTAATGGCTGAATATGTACCGACGCGTTACCGTACAACCGTCTTAGGTACATTACAGGCAGGTTGGACAGTCGGTTATATCGTTGCAACTTTGCTTGCTGGTTGGATTATCCCAGATCATGGTTGGCGCATGTTGTTTTACGTTGCCATTGTCCCTGTATTGATTGCGATTTTGATGCACGTACTTGTGCCAGAACCTTTAGCGTGGCAAGAGTCTCGCCTTAAACAGCCAGTCGTTACTCATGATGTTGAAAAAACCTCTGCTTTCCAATTGATTTTTAAAGATAAGCGTAATCGTAATATGTTTATTTTATGGGCATTAACAGCAGGTTTCTTGCAGTTTGGTTATTATGGGGTCAATAACTGGATGCCATCCTATTTAGAAAGTGAATTAGGGATGAAGTTTAAGGAAATGACTGCATATATGGTCGGAACTTATACTGCCATGATTCTCGGTAAAGTTCTTGCAGGGATGATGGCTGATAAATTGGGGCGCCGTTTTACCTATGCATTTGGCGCAATTGGTACCGCGATTTTTCTACCTTTGATTGTTTTTTACAATTCACCAAGCAATATTTTGTATCTTTTGATCGCTTTTGGATTCTTATATGGTATTCCATATGGTGTAAATGCAACATATATGACTGAAAGTTTCCCTACAGCGATTCGTGGTACAGCAATTGGTGGCGCTTATAATGTGGGTCGACTTGGTGCTGCACTTGCGCCTGCAACGATCGGATTCTTGGCATCTGGTGGTTCGATTGGTTTAGGTTTTGTGGTTATGGGAGCTGCATATTTAATTTGTGGTGTTATTCCTGCGCTTTTTATCAAAGAAAAATTATACGATCCGCAAAAGTCCTAAATTTTAAAATTTAACGACCGTGAAGCCAGCTTAATTTTGCTGGCTTTTTTGTTGCTATCTTTTTGGATTTATTTATAAAATTGAGTTTATATCGAGCTCTTTCATTTGATATTTTTATTAAAATAATTTAAAATACCGCCAAGCGAAATGGAATTTCTTTTATGAATGATATACAACGCGAATCGATGGAGTTTGATGTCGTGATCGTAGGCGCAGGTCCTGCGGGTCTTTCTGCTGCGATTAAAATTCGTCAATTGGCTATTGAAAACAACCTTCCAGACCTTTCTGTTTGTGTAGTTGAAAAAGGCTCTGAAGTTGGTGCGCATATCCTTTCTGGTGCTGTACTTGAACCTCGTGCAATCAATGAACTTTTCCCTGACTGGAAAGAACAAGGTGCACCTTTAAATGTACCTGTGACTGAGGACAGGACTTATTTCCTCATGTCTGCTGAAAAATCTCAAGAAGCACCGCATTGGATGATTCCTAAAACCATGCACAACGATGGCAACTATGTCATTTCATTGGGTAATGTTGTTCGTTGGTTGGGTCAAAAAGCTGAGGAATTAGAAGTTTCTATTTTCCCGGGCTTTGCTGCTTCAGAAATTCTTTATCATGAAGATGGTTCTGTAAAAGGGATTCAAACTGGTGATATGGGCGTTGGTAAAGATGGCGAACCAACGCATAACTTCACACCTGGTTATGAACTTCATGCCAAATATACGATTTTTGCAGAAGGTTGCCGTGGACATCTCGGTAAACGTTTAATTGCAAAATACAACTTAGATCAAGATGCCGATCCGCAACATTACGGTATCGGGATTAAAGAGCTTTGGGAAATCGACCCTGCAAAACATAAACCAGGTTTGGTGATGCATGGTTCAGGTTGGCCATTTTTAGAAACAGCAACATCAGGTGGATGGTGGTTATATCACGCTGAAAATAACCAAATAAGCTTGGGAACTTTTGTTGACCTGAGCTATACCAACCCACATATATACCCTTTTATGGAAATGCAACGTTGGAAAACACAT